>JBPCJK010000221.1:0-3091 GCA_051005375.1 Acidimicrobiales bacterium | reverse complement strand
GCCACCGGCCAGACCGTGGAGATCCACCTGCCCAAGACGGCCCTCAAGCCGGCGGTCACGCTGGAGTGGAAGATCCCGCAGTGGTCCAACGCCATCGAGCGTGACCGGGCCCGCACCTACTTCCAGGCCTACGCCGCCGCCACCGCCCTCGACTCCATCGAGAAGGCGCTCGACGACGTCAAGGCCGGCAACACCAAGACATGGGAGCCCTTCGAGGTGCCTGACGAAGGCATCGGCTGCGGTTTCACCGAAGCGGTCCGGGGTGTGCTGTCGCACCACATGGTCATCAAGGGTGGCAAGATCGCCAACTACCACCCGTACCCACCCACGCCGTGGAACGCCAACCCCCGCGACAGCTTCGGGACCCCCGGGCCCTACGAGGACGCGGTCATGAACACCCCGATCTTCGAGGAGAACGGGCGCGACAAGTTCAAGGGCATCGACATCATGCGCACGGTCCGCAGCTTCGATCCGTGCCTGCCCTGCGGCGTCCACATGTACCTGGGCAAGGGCAAGGTGGTCCAGAAGATGCACTCCCCGGCCCAGTCCGCCCACCAGGAGATGGCGTGACGGCGGCAACGACCACCATCGAACTGGCTCCACCGCCGGTTCTCGACCTGGTCGCGGTCGGGGATCGCATCGAGGCACTGCTCGACGTCACCCGGGCGTCGCCCGACCAGCGCTCCTACGAGCGGGCCGAGGAACTGGTGCGTCTGCTCACCGACCTCTATGGCGGCGCCCTGGCGCGGGTGGTCGAGCTACTCGGCGAGGAGGCGCCTGCGGCTATGGACCGCCTCCTCGCCGACGAACTGGTCTCCAGCCTGTTGCTGGTCCACGACCTCCACCCCGAGAGCCTGGCCGTGCGGGTGGAGGCCGCCCTCGATTCGGTGCGGCCGCTGCTGGCCGGCCACGGGGGCGACGTGGAACTGCTCGACGTCGACGTCGATGCGTCGGCGGTGCACCTGCGCCTCCTGGGGAGCTGCGACGGGTGCCCGTCGTCGGCCTCCACCCTCCAGCACGCCGTCGAGGAGGCGATCTACGCGGCGGCCCCCGAGGTGGCCATCATCGACGTCGACGAAGCCACCGAGACGCCAGCCGGCCCGGGGGCCGTACCCGTCGTCCTGGGTGCCAAGCCCGTCTACGAGAGCTGCCCGGCCGAGCCTGAGGCGCCGTGAGCGCCCTGCCCGACGATCTCCCACCCGGGCGCAACGGGCTCGACGGCCCGACCGAGGCGGTCGGGCCGCCGTCGCGCGACGACGCGCCGCTGGCGGTGCTGAGCCGCATCCGTCGGGCCGCGGCCATCGCGCCGGCCCCACCCCGCCCCGGTGAGCGGTGCGAGCTGTGCGGCGAGGACGTCGACGACCGTCACGGCCACCTGGTCGACGTGTCGGCCCGGAGCCTGATGTGCGCGTGCCGGGGCTGCTACCTGCTGTTCGTCTCCCAGGGCGCCGGCGGCGGGCACTTCAAGGCGGTGCCGGACCGCTGCGTCGCCTTCGACGGGCTCGCCTTCTCCCCGGCCCAGTGGGACGCCCTGCAGATCCCGGTCAGCGTGGCCTTCTTCTTCGTCAACTCCAGCCTGGAACGGGTCTGCGCCTTCTACCCCGGCCCAGCAGGGGCCACGGAGTCCCTGCTGTCGCTCGACACGTGGGCCGAGGTCACCGCGGCCAACCCCACCCTGGCCGAGATCGAGCCCGACGTGGAGGCCTTCCTGGTCCGAACCGATCCCCGCAAGAGCTCCCCGCCCGAGGCCTACCTGGTGCCCATAGACTGGTGCTACGAGCTGGTGGGCGAGCTCCGCAAGACCTGGCGCGGGTTCGACGGCGGCAAGGAGGCCCACGACGCCCTGGATGCCTTCTTCGGTCGGGTCCGGGACCGGGCCACGTCGTGACCGCCCCGCTCGCGTTCGAGGTGGTCGATGCCCGAGCCGAGCCCTACGCCGCGGTCCCCACCATCATGTTGCGGCTGCGGATCACCGCCGGAGCCGAGCCCGTTCACGCGCTGTCGCTCAGCGGCCAGATCCGCATCGAGCCCCAGCTCCGGACCTACGGGCCCGAGGAGGAGGAGCGGCTCTACGAACTGTTCGGCCAGACGCCCCAGTGGGGCGATTCGCTGCGTCCGTTCCTGTGGACCCATGTGGCCACCATGGTCACCGGTTTCACGCGCTCCACCGAGATCGATCTGGCCATCCCCTGCACCTACGACATGGAGGTGGCCGGGGTCCGCTACCTCCACTCCCTCGCCGAGGGCGACATCCCGCTGGTGCTGCTCTTCTCCGGCACCGCCTTCGGCCCGAGCGCCCAGGCCGACGGCGGCCGCTTCTCGGCCCGTCCGGTCTCGTGGAGCGAGGAAGCCAACTACCGACTGCCGGTGTCGGTGTGGCGGGACATGATGGACCTCTACTTCCCCAACAGCGGGTGGCTGCGCCTCGGTCGCGACACCCTTGACGACCTGGCCAAGTACAAGGGCGCCCGGGGCCTGCCCACGTGGGACCAGGCCATCGAACGGCTGTTGAAGGAGGATTTCACTCGACAAGCGGAGCTTGCCGAGCGAGCTGAAGGAGCGGCTGACGCCGCGCCGTCCGACCGCTCACGACCGGCGGAGCCGGATCGTTCGAGGGTGGGGGGCTCCGCGAGCTCTGCCCCCCACACCCCCCGAACCGACACCCACCGAACCGACAGCCGGCCGCCGTTGGCCGCTGGGGAGACCGGCACAGGATGAGCGACACCGTTGTCGAGGTCGATCGGTTCGCGGCGGCGCGAGCAATCGCCGATGCCACCCTGTATGAGGGCTACGTCTTGTACCCGTACCGGGCCTCATCGGCCAAGAACCAGGTGCGGTGGCAGTTCGGCGTGCTGGCCCCCCGGACCTGGGCGGAGGCCGACGGGTCCGAGCGTTGGGCGCTTCGCACGGAGTGCATCGTCGACCCTGGCCCGGCACCGAAGCTCACTGTGCGGGTCCGATTCCTCCAGCTCCAGCGGCGGACGGTCGAGGCCGCCGAGGGCGACGGGTTCCGCGAGGTTCCGTTCCTGGCGGTCGGCGGGGTCCGGTGGGTCGCCTGGGACGAGGCGGCGGAGCGGGTGGTCGAGGTCGG
>JBPCJK010000220.1:0-8629 GCA_051005375.1 Acidimicrobiales bacterium | reverse complement strand
TGCCAGCCATCAGACGTGGGTGGGGGCTGGTCGCCTCGGGTGAGGCGCGGTGGGCGGCGTTGTCGGTGCGGCTGCTGGTGGTGGCGGCGGTGGGGGGGGCGCCCGGGGCGCCGCCGCGACTGGTGTGGGCGGTGTACGCCGGGTGTTTCGCCAGCGGTGGGTGGGGTCCGGCGCTGGCTGGGCTGCGGGCGCTGCGCGAGGGCAGGCTCGATGTCGATCTCCTGATGATCGTGGCCGGTTTGGGGGCGGTGGGGATCGGCCAGGTCTTCGATGGCGGGTTGCTGATCGTGATCTTCGCCACGTCGGGGGCGTTGGAGGCGCCCAGGCGGACGGAAGACAACGTCCGCAGCCTGCTGGCCCTGGCTCCCCAGCAGGCCACCCGGGTCTCGCCTGACGGCGGCGAGGAGCTGGTCGACACGGCGTCGCTGGCGGTCGGTGACCTGGTGCTGGTCCGCCCGGGGGAGAGCATCGGGGCTGACGGGGTGGTGGTCGCCGGCGCCAGCGAGGTGGACCAGGCGTCGGTGACCGGCGAGCCGCTTCCCCTGTTCCGCACCACCGGTGACGGGGTGTTCGCCGGGACCCTCAAACGGTGAGGGATCCTTGACAGTGCGGGTGTCCCGGCCGGCGGCCGAGTCGGTGGTGGCCCGCATCGTGGCTATGGTCGCCGAAGCCAGCGCCACCAAAGCGAGGGCGCAGCTGTTCATCGAGAAGGTGGAGCAGCGCTACTCGGTCGGGGTGGTGGCCGCCACCCTCGGCCTGTTCGTGGTGCCGTTGGCCGCGGGCGCCGAGGTGCGGTCCACGCTGTTGCGGGCCATGACGTTCATGATCGTGGCGTCGCCGTGCGCGGTGGTGCTGGCGACCATGCCGCCGTTGCTGTCGGCGATCGCCAACGCTGGCCGCCACGGCGTCCTGGTGAAGACAGCGGTGGTCATGGAGCGGCTGGCCACGACCACTGTCGTCGCCTTCGACAAGACGGGCACCCCCCGGGTGTCAGAGATCGTCCCCCTGGCCGGCAGCGGCCTCGGCGCCGACCGCCTCCTCGGCCTGGCCGCCGCCGCGGAGCATCAGAGCGAGCATCCTTTGGCCCGGGCCGTGGTCGCCGCCGCCGTGGACCGGGGCGTGAGGGTGCCGGCGGCCGAGGCGTTCCGGTCCACCCCGGGGCGGGGCGTGCACGCCGTCGTCGACGGCCACCGGGTCGAGATCGGCAGCCCCAGGCTGCTCGACACCGACAGCGGGCTGGCCGGCGAGGCTCGCCGACTGGTGGCCAGTCTGGAGGCGGAGGGTCGCACTGCGGTGGTCGTGGTGGTCGACGGGTCACCGGCCGGGGTGCTGGGACTGGCCGACCGGCTCCGCCCCGACGCCCGCCAAGCGGTCGCCGCCCTGGCCGGGCTGACCGGCCGGGCCCCGCTGCTCCTCACCGGCGACAACGCCGGCGCCGCCCGCCGCCTGGGCGAGGATGTCGGCATCGCCGACGTGCACGCCGGGCTGCTCCCCCAGGACAAGGTCGCCCTGGTCCGACAACTCCAAGCCGCCGGCGAACAGGTACTGGTCGTGGGTGACGGCGTGAACGACGCCCCCGCCCTGGCCGCCGCCCACCTGGGTGTGGCCATGGGAGGCCACGGCGCCGACCTGGCCCTGGAGACCGCGGATGCGGTGATCGTCCGCGACGAGCTGGCCGCCCTCCCGACCGTCATCGACCTTGCCCGCCGGGCCCGCCGCACCGTCATCCAGAACCTCGCCTTCGCCGCCGCCGCCGTCATCGGGCTCGTCGCCATCGACCTGTTCGGCACCCTCCCCCTCCCCCTGGGCGTGGCCGGCCACAAGGGCTCCACCGTCATCGTCGGCCTCAACGGCCTCCGACTCCTCCGAACCTCAGCCTGGACGCTCACCGGCGCCCGATCCCCCCGGCGACGCCCACAACCCCTCGCCGCGCCGACCCGCCCCGATCACGACCCGGCCCGAGAGGCGGCACCACGATGAGCGGCACCCCACCCCCCGAAGACGCCGAAGGCGACGCCAACGCCCCCGGCGAAGGAAACGGCCGTGGACACGCCCCCGGCGAAGGTCACGACCACGCTGACGGCCACGACGCCGGGGACCACGCCCACGACCACGCTGACGGGCATGACCATCCTGGCGGTCTGCGGGGGCTGCTCCGCTCGTTCCTGGTGCCCCACAGCCATGACGCCGCCGAGTCGGTCGACCAGGCCCTCACGGCCAGCAGCGAGGGCATCCGGGCCCTCAAGATCTCCCTCGGCGCCCTGCTCGTCACCGCCGCCCTCCAGGTTGCTGTGGTCATCATCAGCGGGTCGGTGGCCCTGCTCGGCGACACCATCCACAACTTCGCCGACGCCCTCACCGCCCTGCCCCTCGGCCTGGCGTTCTGGCTCGGCCGCCGCCGACCCACCCGCCGTTACACATACGGCTACGGCCGCTCCGAGGACCTCGCCGGCATCTTCATCGTGATGATGATCGCCCTGTCATCCGCTGTCGCCGGCTACGAAGCCGTCCGCCGCCTCCTCCACCCGACCGACGTCCGCAACGTCGGCTGGGTCATCGCCGCAGGCCTGATCGGCTTCGCCGGGAACGAGCTCGTCGCCCTCTACCGCATCCGCGTCGGCCGCAAGATCGGCTCGGCCGCCCTGGTCGCCGACGGCCTCCACGCCCGCACCGACGGACTCACCTCCCTGGCCGTTGTCATCGGCGCCATCGGTGTCGCCCTCGGGTTCCAGCTCGCCGACCCCCTCGTCGGCCTCGCCATCACCGTGGCCATCCTCTTCGTCCTCAAAGACGCCGCCCGTGACATCTACCGCCGTCTCATGGACAGCGTCGACCCCGCCCTCGTCGACCACGTCGACCAGGTCCTGTCCGCGGTTCCCGGCGTCGAACAGGTCGAGACCGTCCGCCTCCGCTGGGTCGGCCACGACCTGCGAGCCGAAGCCGAGATCGTGTCCGACAGCGACCTCACCCTCGCCCAGGCCCACGACATCGCCGAGGAAGCCCACCACCAGCTCCTCCACCAGATCCCCCGCCTCGCCCAAGCCCTCATCCACACCAGCCCCTGCAACCACACCGGCCGCGACCACCACGTGGCCACGTCCCACCACTTCACCCCCGACCCGTGAACCTCCAGGGCGGCCCGCCCCGGCCCGACCGTCAAACCTGCAGCTGCCGGACGCTGGGGTCAGGTCGGACGGCCGGTTGATGAGCGGGATCATCGGGGCGGCCGTCGTCGTGGCCCTCCTCGCCCTGACTGTCCTCGGAGCGAGGCTGACCCCCTCCTCAGCCGTCGGTCAAAGCGCCGACCGCAAGGGGGTCCTTACGCCGCACCGGCGGCCGGCCCGGCGCGCAGCCTCTACTTCAGAGAACACTCCTTCTCTGGAGTAACCTCCGGGGATCACTTCAGAGAACGCGACCGATGACGGGCCACAGCAGTCCGAACCCACTTCAGAGAACACGACGTCCGCAGAGCGGCGTCGCCGGGGCCGGGTTGCTGTCGGGCTGCTCGGGCCGTCGGCGGCTGTGCTCGAGGCCTACGTCGCCGCCCTGGCCCGGGCGCCCTTGGCGGACCAGACCCGGCGGACCTACGCCTCGAAGGTCCGCCAGTACCTGGCCTGGCTCGAAATCACCGAGACAGACGGCGACCCCCTCACCACCGCCGACGGCCGCGACCGGGCCGTGCGCGACTACCGCAACCACCTCCAAGCCGTCCTCAAGCGTCGGCCGGCAACGGTGAACAGCGCCCTGGCCGCCGTCGACGACCTCTACATCCGCCGCCGCCTCGCGCCGGCCAACGCTAACCGGGTCGAGCTCCCGAACACCGCCCCCCGGGCTCTGAGCCAACGGGGCCAGCTCCGGTACCTCCGAGCCGTCCAAGCCGCCGCCTCACCCCGCGACCAGGCCATCGCCCTGGTTGCCTTCTACGCCGGCGCCCGCATCAGCGAGATCGTCGCCCTCGACCTCGACGACATCGGGCTCTCCGCCCGGAAAGGCACCCTGCGCATCTACGGCAAAGGCGACCGGGTCCGCGAGGTCCCGGTCCACCCCCAGCTGCGTACCACCCTGGCCGGCTGGCTCGACGAGCGGCCCGACTGGCCCGGTGCCGATCAGAACCCCGCGCTGTTCCTCAACCAACGCGGCCAGCGCCTCGGCGTCAAGGGCGCCCACGACATCATCACCCGCATCGCCGAGCGCGCCGGCCTCGACGACGACATCACCGCCCACGTCCTCCGCCACACCTTCGCCACCACCCTCGTCCGAGGCGGGACCGACCTCGTCATCGTCGCCGAGCTCCTCGGCCACGCCCACCTCGAAACCACCCGCGGCTACACCCGCCCCACCGCCGAAGACCGCACCCGAGCACTCGACCTGCTCCTCATCGACCGGTAGGCCCCAGCGGCGAGCCCCACCCGCCGAGGCGTGCGTACCTGAGCGAGGCGGCCGTGGGACGAATGACCACCAGTCCAGCCTTGCGGCCGGCCAAGAGGCCGGCGCGACCAGGGGTGTGACCATGCTCGTCACCGTCGCCTGGGCAGCGTCGCAAGACCAGTTCCTCTGCTGGTTCACTGGCTGGCTGACCGAGACCGAGACCGCCCACGCCGACGCGGGCCGAGCTCGTCTACGTGGCTCTCCGAGGCGCCGACCACCCGCTGGCACCTCGGTCCCAACCGCCTGGCACACGACACCGCCGCACCCAGGCGATCATGCCGGCCGCCGACCGCTCGGGTCTCGTGAGACCTGGGGGCATCAGCAGCACGTGTCGATGAGGGCCTCAGCCCGCCACGTCCTGACTGCCTCCATCCCGGCAAGCGCGGCGATGAGCAGGCCTGCGGCTGGGTCGGCCCACCACCAGCCGAGAGCTGCGTTGAGGCCCAGACCGACGACCAGCACCGCGGAGAGGAGAGCGCACAGGCTGGTCTGGTATCACCACTGGTGGTGCAGAGATCAACTCCATCCGTGCGACCTCCACGTGGCCAGGGGACTGGGCTGGACGACGCGGTGAAACGTCGCCGTGACGCAACGGGTGTTGCCGCTCATAGAAACGCACGTCGCTGAGAGGGAGAGGGTAGCGGAGCCATCGGCCCGGGATGATGTCGGCTTGCGTGGAGGTTGCGGGCGCTACGGTCGGGGTCATGTCGGCCAGGGTCAAGCCGTCCGCACCTTCGCCGGGACAGGGTTGGCTGCTGTTGTCGGTGTCGTCCTCTGGGCCGTCGTCAAGCCTGCGGGTGTACACGTGGCGCAAGCTGAAGGGTCTCGGCGGCCACTACGTCCAGCAGTCCGTGTGCCTGCTCCCTGACCGGCCCGAGACCCAACGGACGGTTCAGCGCCTTCTCGCCAAAGTGCGTGACGAGGGAGGCGAGGCACGGCTGTTGCATGTGGCGATCACCGACCCGGTCGACGATGAACGAAAGCGAAAGCTCACCGGCAGGCTGGTAGCTCACCGGTGGCGGCGAGGTGAACGGGACTCAGGAGCTGGGCCGCCCCCGAGTCCCGCTCAACCTAGAGGGCGCCGGTCTCGAACGGGCCCCAGATGGCGAAGGTCTTGCCCAAGTTGCCGGGACCACCGATACTGAGGTCACCCTGAATGTTGACGAACAGAATGTTCCCGTCAGGGCTGAAGGTTGCGCCAGTCCACTCGCGACCAGTCTCGAACTCGTGGGCGAAGTCGAAAATGCGCCCGTCGCTGGTCAGGCCCCGGAGGTATTGGGTGGGAAGATCGCCGTCCTCACACAGCACGACGCCACCGGCAGGCGACACGCAGATGTTGTCGGGGTTGGAGAGCACGGTATCGCTCGGTGACTCGAACATGAGTCGGACCACGCCCTCGCCCGTACGACGGTTGGGCTTGTAGTTCCACACTTGGCCCGTGCCGGCATCGCCACCAGAGGTGGAGTTGAAGAAGATCTCGCCGTCGCTGTACCAGGCACCTTCGAGTCGCGAGAACGTTGCCCCACCTCCCTCCAAGCCTTGGTTGAATACGGTCAGCGAGTTGGTCTCCGCCGCCGCAGGGTCGGGATCGGCGATGTCTACCCAGGTCACCGGAAGCGCTTCGCCAACCGTCTGGCCAGTCGTAGTGTCGTATCCTGGCTTCCCCTGCACGGCCAGCATCTGAAGGGTGCCGCCTGCACTTAGGTTGGCTGAGTCAACGGGCACGAAGCGGTAGAACCCAGCGGTGCCACGGTCTTCGGTCTCATAGACGATGCCGGTACGGGGGTCGGTGGCCGTGGCCTCGTGGACAAAGCGGCCCATGGCCGTCAGGGGCACGGGGCTCACGGGCGCGTCGGCGGCCACCGGCACCTCGAACACATAGCCGTGAGGCTTCGTCCATCCCTGGGTCACTCCCGCGGTCGTCTCCTCGCAGGTGAGCCAGGACTGAGAGGGAGGGTGGATGCCACCGGCACAGTTGACGATGGTTCCTTGGATACTCACGAAGTCCCGCACCAACTCGACACTTCTTCCGTCGCCAAGGGTCCTGACCTCGAGCGTGGTCGTGCCTCCCGGTCCCAGAACATCGTAGAAGGGCGCCGACAGGCCACCGTCGAGGGGACTCACCCCGGGGCTATCGCGATCCTCGTGGTTGCGAATCAGCCGGACGTTGCCGTTGGCCAACGCGAACGCACCTGTTCCATCGTGGCCCTTGGGAACGAGGTTACCGTCGGACATCGAATCGCCCTCAAAACTGAAGCCGAGGTAGGAAAATCCGGCGGGCAGGGCCAAGCGGGCGACGCCGTCGCGGAGATCGGCCACCGGAGCGAGCGGTCCGTAGCCTCCCTCCCCTAGTCCTGCCTGGCGGACGGGACGACCGCCGGCAGCGGATGCGGCCAGGGCGGCGAACGGGTTAATGCCAGCGGCGGCGCCGGCGGCGGCGGCAGCTGCTCCGCCCAGGAAGTGGCGGCGGGCGACTCGAGTCTTGGGTCCGGTCATGGTCACGGGCAGTTCTCCTTCGATCGGGGTCGTCCCGAACGTAGGCAAGCCAGGTAGCGCGCCGTCGGCGCCCACGTGCACAGCGAGGAAAGCTCAGGTAAAGATTCGTCAACGAGCCTCGATGGCTCGATCCAATTCGCCGAGAAGGAGTCGTACCCGGACATCGATCTCGTCGCGAATGGCCCGCACGTCGTCCACCCCCTTGCGGGCGGGATCGTCGAGCTCCCAGTCGAGGTAGCGCTTGCCGGGGAAAAGGGGGCAGGCGTCGCCGCAGCCCATGGTCACCACTACGTCAGCCGCTCGGACCACCTCGTCGGTGCGGGGTTTGGGGAGCTCCTTGGACAAGTCGATGCCCCACCCGTCCATGGCGGCGATCACCGTCGGATTGATCACGTTGGCCGGGGTGCTGCCTGCCGAGCGCACCACCACTCGACCCTGGGCGTGGTGGTCCAACAGGCTGGCCGGCCATTTGGGAGCGACCAGCGTGTGAACACAGACGAAGAGCGCGGGGTTGCACAGCGTGAGCGTCACGACTGGGGCGCCCGGCGCTTCATCAACCGGGAGCTGTCCTGGCTCGATTTCGGGGAGCGGGTGCTGGCCCGGGCGGAGGCGCCCGAAGTGCCCTTGCTGGAGCGGGCCAAGTTCCTGACCATCTTCAGCCAGGGCCTCGACGAGTCGCTGATCCGGGCAGCCGAGAAGGGCAAGCAGGTCGCCGCCCTGGTCGAGCTCAAGGCCCGCTTCGACGAGAATACGGCCCGCCTCTACGAGGATCTGGGCATGCTTACCTGCGATCCCGATATCGGCGCCGACGCCTCCCAGCTCTTCAAACTACCTCACCGGGTACGGGCGCCAGGAGCAGTTCCGCAAGCTCCTGGGCACCCTCGGGCCCCTGCGCCCCCGCCTGGGAACTCGGGCCCGAGGGTGAGTGGACCAAGGTCCCCCGGGAAAGGGGGTCAACACCCACTAGCGACTTCGCCAGTTGGCCGGCGAACGGCCAGGTGGCTCGTTCTTTCGTCTGGGGCCGGCACCAGCTGCCGCCTGGAGACGAAAGAACGGTGGTGGCAAGAAGAAGCGGGTCAGTGGAGCTTGACGATGGGCCAACTTGCCGCCCTGGCCGCCGAGCGCAGGCGGCGGTCGGGGTTGACGGCCACGGGGTAGCCGCAGGCCGACAGCAGGGGCAGGTCGGAACCGGCGTCGGAGTAGGCGAAGGCCCGGCTGAGGTCGACCATGCCCAACTCGTCGCGCAGCCGGGCCAGCTTGCCGTCGCTGTGGCAGAAGGGGCCGTCCAGGCGACCGGTGAGGCACCCGTCGACCACCTCGGTGCGGGTGCCGACACCCCGCTGGACGCCGAGGTGGGCGGCGACCTTCTCCACCAGCTCGTGCGGGCTCGACGACAGCACCACGCAGTAATCACCGAGCTCGAGGTGCTGGCCGACCAGGCGCAGGGCGGCGGGGGGCACCAGGCTGGCCACGTCGGCCCCAACCGCCTCGACCATGGCCACCAGCGGCGCCTGCTCGAAGCCGGCAGCCATGGCCAGCAGCCGTTCCCGCAGACGGTCGGCTCCGGCTGCGCTCAGGCCCTTCCGCCGGAAGACCGTCTCCCGGGCCAGGAAACCCAGGAGGTCGGCAGGGCGGAGCACGCCGTCTCGGGGGAGCGCCCGCCCGAGGTGAACCAAACCCGAGCCCGGGAGAAGGGTGCGGTCGA
>JBPCJK010000219.1:0-26058 GCA_051005375.1 Acidimicrobiales bacterium | reverse complement strand
CTGCTGGAGGTGGGATCGGTGGTTACCGCCATGCAGCAACAGGGCTTCGAGGTGAGAGGCGTCCAGTCGTTGAGGGAGCACTACGGCCGCACGCTGCGCCACTGGATCGCCAACCTGGAGGCAAACTGGGAAGAGGCCAACCAACTGGTGGGCCCGGCCCGGGCCCGCATCTGGCGCCTCTACATGGCCGGCTGCTGCCTCAACTTCGAGAAGGGCGCCCTCGGAGTCCACCAGGTGCTCGGGGTCAAGCCCGGACCCGACGGCGCCAGCGGGATGCCGCCCACCTTGAGGGAGCTGTTCCGGGTGTGCGAGCGGTCCGCGATCTGACCCGACCCCGCCGATGTCTCGGCTCGTTATCCAGTCCTCGCATCGGTCTCCTCAGAGGGGGAGATTTGGGGTACCGCGTCCTCAGGGCCCAGGCCATCCGGGCCGGTGCTCAGGTAACCGTCATCAGGAATAAACAGCGGGCTCTGCTGTGCGAGCCGAAGGCGCTCGCATCCCTGCAGCACCTGGGCCATCGCTTGTTCTATGTCCTGCTTGGCGGAGTCTAGGAGCTGGGCCGCCGTTCGCTCTGCTTCTGCTCGTAGCTCCTGGGCCTGGCGGGTGGCCGACTCTCGGAGTTCAGTCGCCTCGCTCTCGACCGAGGCCCGCAGCTCGATGGCCGATTCCAACTCGGATCTAGCTTCGTTCTTGATGCCGGCCACCTCTTGCTGCGAGGCGCGCAGCTGCTCTGCCTGCTGCTCTGCTTCAGCTCGCAGCCGGCTGGCAGCGTCGAGCTCGAGACGAGCCTCTGCGGCCGCATGGCCAGCTTCCTCCAGAGCGGACGCCCGGATGGCCGCTGCTTGCTGTTCGGTCTCGCTTCGAAGTTGGGCGGCGCTGTCGGCGGCCGTTCGCATGATGTTCGCCACCTGGTCACCCAGGTCGGAGAAGGCATCGGCGTTGTTCGCCGGTGCCTGTCCCCCTTCCGTACGCGCCAGTACCAGTTCTTCCATCATCTGGGAGAGCTCGCTGGCCACGGTGTGCAGGAACGTCTCGACCTCGTGCTTGTCGTAGCCACGAAGGGCAATCAGGAAGTCCTTGCTCCTGATCTCCTCAGGCGAGAGCGGCATGGTTCTCGGCTCCACGGTCGTTGGTCGTGCGGTACGGTCAACTTACTCATCTCCAGCCTGCCATCCAACCCGCCGATGCCAGTCCGTTGTTGGCTGGCGTCACCCTCGCCGGGGCTCGCGAAGAGCAGCTCTGACGTAGCCGACCGATAACGGCCTTTCCTCGCCGCTCGTCGTTCCCACTCAAGGGCTCTACGGACCGGTCGGAATGGGACCAGCATCCCTCCTCCACAGCCAAGAACGGAGTACGCATGAACTTCCGGCCATCGAAGGACGGCTGTGGCCAGACACGCAATGTCGGTGAACAACCACGCAAAGGGGTGCTGGTGGTGGCCCTTGTCGTCATCGGCCTCCTACCCGCGGCACCCGCGGCCGGTGTCCCCCTGGACCGGACAATCTACGCCGATGCGCTTGCTACCGGGTGGGCGAACTGGTCTTGGTCGAGCGCTGTGGACTTCGCCAGCACCCAGCCCTACAGCGGTTCACGATCCATCTCGTGGCGCATCAACGCCGCCTGGGGTGGCTTGTACCTTCACACGGACGAGGCGGTGGCCACCTTGGACACCGCCTCGCTCCGATTCGCGTTGCGGGCCACCGAAGCTGACCAGCGAGTCAGCGTCACGCTCCACGGTGAGAACAACCAGCAACTAAGTGCGCCGCGGCCGCTGTCGCAATTGGGCGGGAACCCTCCCGGCGGGAGCTGGAAGGCCTATGAGATCGCCCTGAGCGAGTTGGGTGGCGCCGGCAAGAAGATCACCGGTGTCACCCTTCAGGACGGCAAGGGATCGTCCCAGCCTCCCATCCTCGTCGACGACGTCAAGTTGGCCGGGCTGCCGTCACCGAGCGGGGGTGACCCGTTGGGAGGGGTGGAGATCCGACCGGAGAACACCGCCGCCAACAACACCAGGGGGCGACCCACCGACCCGGCCAAGTTCAACAGCGATGAGGCGTTTCGACCCTACTACGCCAAGATCAACGGGGACTACGTGGGCACGACCGACCAGATCCTTGCCTGGGCAGCGAGGAAATGGGGTTTCGATGACCTGGGCTATCCCGACCTGGCCAAGGCGCAAGCCGTGGTCGAGACGTGGTGGCGCCAAGGGGCGATAGGGGCCCACGGCGAGCTTGGAATCCTTCAGGTCCACCCGGACCACTGGCCAGACGCCGGCCCGGCGGGATGGAGCACGGCGTACTCAGCCGACTACGCCATGGCCGTCGTGCGCTACTACTACGACGGCAATTCCTGGTTGGGAAGCTCGACCAAGGGGAGCATCCGCAACTCGGTCGCCGCCTGGGAGTGCGGCTGCGGCTCCAACGGCGGAGGCGCCTACGCAAACGCGGTCTTCACCTACTACGACTCCAAGCCCTGGCTTCGCCCCAACCAACCGCCAGAGTGGTTCTGATGTGGCTCAGGTAAGGGAGGCGGGAGAACGGCGGAACGCCCTGCGAAGCAGCACGAGGTTCGAGCGGAACACGGTGGGGTCCAAGAGTGAGACGGTCACGACGTAGGCGATCGCTCCAACTGAAGCAGCGCAAGCCAGGGCCACTGTCGGTGGCACTTGCCCGGCAACCGATATCCCCAGCTTGGCGCCTGCCCACGCCGCCACGCATCCGACCACCACGTGCCACACGGCAGCCCACTGTCGACGTAGCGACACGCCGGTTCGGACCTGGACGAGGTAAGCTAGGAGGCAAACGGATAACCACGCATCCCCAAGCATGACCCAGGCGACGCCCTGGAGCCCTCCCACATGGGCGGCGACCACGACGGCAACCAGCAGGGGCACGACTGTTAGCGAAGAGACGAGACCGGAGATCCGAGCTTGGCCGGACGAGTTGAGCATCCAACCTATTGTTCCCAGCAATGGCCGGATCGCCGCCCAAATGCCCAGCACTGAGAGGGCCGGGATCATCGGCAACCACTTCTCCCCAAACACGGCACGCACAAAGGGATCGGCGGAAGCAGCAAGGATGACTCCAATCGGGCATGTTATAAGCGCGACCAACCGCAGTGATTGCAAGTAAGGAGCGTTGATGTCCTCTCCGGCGTGTCGCATACGGGCGAAGCCAGGAAAGGTTACCTTCGCTACGGGATCGGCAATGGACCAGTAAGGAAGCTCTGCCAGGCGAAACGACATCGCATAATAGCCGACGGAGTTGACGCCTAGGACACGTCCGATCGAGAGGTAATCAATGTTCTGCTTGACGAAGGCGACCCCTCCCTGGAGCAAAAAGCCGACACCCCCGAACATCAGCTCCTTCGCCGCTTGCCGGTCGATCGCCGGCCGCACCCGGTGGGGCGCGACTGAGAGTAGCACTGCGGCGTAAACAACGAACGCCACGATCTGGCCGACCACAAGGCTCCACACACCTGCCCCGATGATGGCCAGAGCGATCGCCACACCTGCATAGCTGACGGTTTGGGCAACCTGGGAGAGGAACCGCCTTCGGAACTCCAGTTCCCCTTGCAGGAGCGACTCATAGAACCAGGTGAGCCCGCTCAGGAAGACGGTCACCGCCAGGGCGGAAAGGATGGGGGCCAACCGGGGGGTACGGAGCAATCTGCCGATCCACGGTGCCGCCGTCGTCAGGAGTGCGGCCAGCACGGCACCGAGAAAGAGCAATAGCGAAAGGGCTGTCCCCTTGGCCACGTCGTCCAAGTCACGCCGGAGGACCAGCACGCTCCCCATGCCCATATCGCTGAGCAGATTGACGACACCGAGAACGACCATGGCAAGCGAAATGAGGCCGAAGTCTTCCGGCGCGAGCAAGCGGGCCAACACGATGGTAGTGACCACCGTTGCGGTCTTGGTGCCCGCATAGGACAGCATCGCCCAAGGGATCCCTCGTAGAGCCTTCTCCTCCATCTTGGCGCCCGGCTACTCGTTACTGACGACGGCGATGAAATCGGACCGGACTTCGAACACAGTTTCAACCGCTCGCTTCGCGCAGCCTCTGGCAAGGTCGCGTGCCTCTGGCGTCAAGCAATAGTCGTAAACGTCCAAGAGAACCTGGTGGTCGAGGGCGTCGACCGTTAAGGAAGCCGGCCATCCCACCGTCTGGGCATGGCGCTGAACCTTAGCTCCTCCCGGTATCGGGTCAACCACCACTGGCGGAACTCCATGTTTCAGCGCGAACACGGTCCCGTGAAGACGAGTCGTCAGGACGACGTCCATACGAGCGATAGCGGATTCAATCTCCCCGGGAGAACCGAGACCGCTCCGATTCGAGATGTCGAGCCGAGTGTCAATGATAACTCGGGCCATCGGGCGCTGCTCCGCCAACTGTCGGAAAGCTTCGTCGACCTGCTGGTACCTGCCGGTGCCGTACTCGTGCTGAGGGTCGACGAGAACGAGACCCACGACCGGCACGAGAGCCGGTGACGCCAAAAAGGCAAGGTCCGGGCGAGCTGTCGCAGGACTGTCACGCTCGAAGAGGACATCGAAGGGACCGGAGTCACCCTCGGTACCTTCGAGCATCGAGAGGTTCAGGCCGACGTGGCGAGCACCTCTGAATCGTCTCAACAAGGCCAAGGCCTGGCTCTCCGCAGGAAAGGGCCCGCACACGAAGACCACGTCGGAATAGGCATCGACGTCTGCGATCCGCCAGTCGACACCGCCCGGGAACGGTGAGGCGTTGGCGATGTCGTAGGAACGCCCTGCGGCCCCCAGCCATTCGCAAGCCAGATCTCGTACAAGCAGATCTCCTGCGGTGGCTCCGTGCTCAGGAAAGCTGAACCAACCAGCCACGAGTGCCTTCTCGCCCGTCGGCCTGGTCACCGGCCCGTATCGCCTTCGGCGTAGTCTTGATCTAAGGCGCTCAGACAGGGCCAAGGCCGTCGCATCCGCTCAGGGGTTCCCGAGCACTCGATGCGCCAATACATGTTGGCGTCCAACCACTTGACGCGAGTGCAGCTGTGTCCAGGATCGACCTCACTCAGCGCGAAGGGGGGAACTGGGCAGGCCGGTGACGGGAGACGCCCTTGGCCGCTCCATCTGGAAGCACACCACGAGAAAGCTGTGACAGGAGCCGGCCGATGCGTCGGCGCTGCTCTTGGCGCACGAACTTGCGCAGCTCCGGCTCCGCACGGTCCTGCTTCTGCAGGGCGGCGGCCATCCAGCCGAGCAGGAAGTTGGCGCCGGCGAATCCGAGAGGTGGGTCCCGCAGCCGGTTTGTCGCACCCAGGAGGACAAGAACAGGGCTGGAACCGTATCCGTAGGCGGCCCAGCCGGCTCTGCGATAGCCGCGCAGCAGACCGTCCTGGGACCCCATCCGACGAAGGTGGACCGGGTCACCCCCTGGAACCTCGAACGTAGCCGTCCGCCATCCTTGCATCCGCGCCCGTACCTCATCGATCGTGTCCCACCCGAGGATGGCCGGTAGGGGTGAGATCTGCTCGTAGCACCGCCGCCGGTAGAAGGTGATCTCTCCTTCCACGTGTCCGGCCGGGCACCGCTGCCGAACGGCCTGCTTTCCCTGGCGCTGGACGCTCAGGTACGGCCCGGTCATCCCAAGTCGGGGATCCGCCTCGAACTGCTGCACGACGCTCGAGAAGACGCCCGGCGTGAGGAGAAGGTCTGCATCGAGCTTGGCGACCACGTCCCACGGGCCGTCGACCTGCTCCACAGCCCACTGGAAGGCGTGCAACTCGGCTGCCTTGACCAGCCGATCCCGTTCCCGGGGGCGCACGGGACGGACGAGCACACGCGCATACGAGTGCTGCCGAGCAAACATTTCTGCGATCCCGCGGGACCCATCGATCGATCCGTCATCGACGAGAAGTAGCCCAGTTGGAGAACGTGTCTGAGAAGCGACCGACTCCAGCAGGTGCGGTAGGTACTGCTCCTCGTTCAAGAATGGAACGACCACCACCAGCTTCATGTCCGCCACCGGCAGGCCTACCCTCGTCCCAGGAACTCTTAGATTACCTTACCTTCGCCGGCCTCGGTGGTCCAGCGGCTCGGACCTGACGAGGGTTATCAACGGAGGTGGGACCGCAGGGGGTGGGTCATGACGGACGCTGAGGGCAGCACCTGCGTGTTCGAGGTGGTCATCTGCAGCCGCGACCGCCCGGAGCGCCTGAGGGAGGCAC
Organism: Acidimicrobiales bacterium; assembly: GCA_051005375.1. Classification (GTDB taxonomy): domain Bacteria; phylum Actinomycetota; class Acidimicrobiia; order Acidimicrobiales; family CADCSY01; genus JADDRA01. The sequence continues at coordinate 19,860 of JBPCJK010000219.1, read as the reverse complement.
TGAACGCACTCGACCGACAGACGTTCCAGGACTTCCACGTAACCGTCATCGATCAAAGCGACGTCTTCGACGCCGAACTCGACTGTCGACGAGCGGTCGATCCACTCCTGGAGGTGATTCGCGACCCCGGCCGTGGCCTGTCGCGGTCACGAAACATCGGCTGGCGCCATGCCGACGCGGACTGGGTTACCTTCGTCGACGACGACTGTCTCCCCGAGCAAGATTGGGCTGAACTGCTTCAGCGGGAGCTGGAGACCCATCCTGAGGCCGACTTCCTCAGCGGTCACATCAGCGAGCACAACGTGCCCGACCGGGACTATGTACCCGTTGCCACCCATCCGGTTCATGAGGAACGACGGCACTCCGGTCGTTGGACCCCACCCCACCACTTGGGCTTCGGCACCTGCATGACCATTCGCCGATCCATGATCGAGCGCCTCGGCGGCTGGGACGAGCGGTTGGGACCGGGCATCGTCGACTTCCCTGCCGCCGACGACATGGACTTCAACTACCGGTTCCTGCGAGCCGGCGGCATCGCCTACCTCTCACCCCATGTCCGGGTGTTCCACGACCAGTGGCGGACCAAGGATGAGATCGGGCCTCTCCTCTGCGGGTACATGGCCGCCCACTGCGGATTCTCCGTCAAGCACCTTCGGACCGGGGACGCGGCGGGGGGTGTTTGGCTCTTTGGCCTGGGTTTGGTCGACCTGCTCCGGATGGTGGCCAGCGGCGTACGACGCCGGTCCCCGTTTCGCCTTGGCTTGGCGTGGTGGAAGCTGCGAGGGCTGGTCAACGGGACCCGCAAAGGGATGAGAGCCACCTGGTGAGGTCACTCCTGGTTTGGCCCGTGATGGGCGCACGCCTCAGCGATGACCTTGGTACTTGCCCACCAGCCCAGCGGCGCGTACGGGACTGAGGCGCCGTCGCAACGCTGAGCGTCGGTCTTTGTCCGCCTGGCCCCACCACTCGGCCAACATCTGGCGACCCTGATACGGGGGCGAGACCTTCTGAAAGCTCCGCACTGCCCGGGCCACCCGTTTCTGTCGCCGGTAGTAGTCGAGGAGGCCATTGCGCCAGACATGGGACATGTCGACCCAGAGCAACGGGTCGACAGCAATGATCCAGCCAGCATTGAGGACACGGAGCGCCCATTCCTTGTCCTCGGCTGCGTCGAGCCTCTCGTCGAAAGGGAAACGCTCCCAGACGTTGGCCCGCCACGACGAGGCGTGGTTCGTAAACCCCCAGTAGGGGTGTGCCCGAGCGTAGGCAACGTCCTGGTAAAAAACCGCATTGAGGGGCTGCCCATCGGCGAGGGCCCGATCGCCGTAGGTCCCTGCCACGTCCGCCCTCCCGTAGTGGGCCAGCGAGCGCTCGATCCAATCCGCCCTCTCGGCCCGACAATGGGCCGAGAGGGCGAAATGGATGGCGGCACTCGCCGCTGCGGCCCCGACGTTTAGCGCCCTGCCGAAGGTGAAGCGATCGGCGGGAAGGTCGATGAGCACGTCGGCCCAGCGCCGGGCTATAGCTCGGGTGCGGTCAGTCGAACCAGAATCGACCACGACGATCTCTACCGTCACCGTCTGGTGACGCAAGGAGCACAACGCCCGCTCGATCGTCTGCTCTTCGTTCCTGGCACGAACGATGATGCTCGCCACCGCTGAGGTCATCCCACCAGGCCGAGAAGGGTCCAAGGCCTCAGCAAGGAGACCCGGTAGGCTCTCATGACCACCGTGTTCCTCGTCATCGTCATTCCCTTCTTGAACGAGCAACGGTACCTCAGCTCGATGCTGGAATCGGTCGCCGCCCAGGTTCGGCCCCCTGACCACCTCGTCGTGGTGGACGACGGTTCCACGGACGGCTCGGCGCACATCGCCGCTGAGTTCGCCCGATGCCGCGACTACGTCACCGTCTTGGTTCGGCCCCCCCGGCCCAGCCAACGGGACCGGCTGATCACCGCGGCCGAGTGGCAGGCGTTCCAGTGGGCGGTCGACCAAATCGGCGATGGCTTCGACGTGGTGGCCAAGCTCGATGCCGATTTGGTCCTCGACGCCAACGTCTTCAACGAGGTCGAAGCCCACTTCACCGCCGACCAGCGGCTCGGGATTGTGGGGCCCCACCTGGCCGAGATCGACGCAGCCGGCAGGCGAATGCGCCTGAGGGGGCGTCCCGAGCACGTACACGGCGCCGCCAAGTTCTACCGGCGAGCCTGCTACCGACAGATCATGCCGATACCTGCGGTTCATGGCTGGGACATGATCGACGAGGTCAAGGCCCGCAGTCGGGGCTGGGGCACCGCCCGCTTTGGAAAGCCTGGTGGGGAGACCCTGCACTGTCGCCCGATGGGCGCCCAGGACGGCGCTCTGCGGGGATTCCGACGATGGGGCCAGGGCGATTACGTGAGCGGCACACACGCGCTGGTCGTGCTGGTGACGGCGTGGCATCGACTAAGAGACCGACCTCGGGTGGTGGGCAGCATCAACTATCTGTTCGGCTGGGCGGCGGCCGCCCTTCGGAGGGTACCTCGCATCGAACCCGACCTCCGAGCCTTCGCACGGCAGGAGCAGCTGAGCCGGATCCACCTGCGCCTCACGAACTGGGTCGACATCGGCCGCCGAACGGGCTGAGGATCTGGTGCTGAGAGCCGCCCTGATTGGCAGCGGACGTATCGCCCGCCAGCACCTGGCCTGCCTGAGACAGCGGCCGGAGGTAAACCTGACCGCCGTGTGCGACCTGTCGCCGGTGACGGCCGAGTTCGCCGCCGAGCGCTACGGCGTATCCCGTTGGTTCACAGATCACCGGCGGATGCTCCGAGAGATCCGCCCCGACGTGGTCCATGTCACCACGCCGCCGCAGTCGCACTTTGACCTGGCCATGGACGCGCTCGACGCCGGCGCCCACGTGATCGTGGAGAAACCGGCGGCCGTCGTCTACGAGGACGTGGTCAAGTTGATAGAACGGGCCCAGAAAGTCAGAAGGGTGCTGGTCGAGAACTACAACTACGTGTTCAGCCGTCCCGTCCGCCAGCTGCTCGAACTTCTTCGGTCAGGACAGGCGGGAGCGGTGCACCATGTCGACGTTGCTATGTGCCTCGCCATCGACACGCCTGGCGGGGCCTTCGTCGACCCCAACGTGCCCCACCCAGCGCTGTCTCTGCCGGCGGGCGCCATCTCGGACTTCCTGCCCCACCTGGCCTCGCTGGCCCACGCCTTCGTGGGGCCCCATCGATCCCTTTCGGCCCATTGGGACAAGGTCGATTACGCGACCCCGTTGCCCTACGATGAGTTCCGCGCCCTTGTGGCCGCCCGGGACGGCACCGCCAGCCTGAGCTTCAGCTCGCACACTCAACCGGACGGTTTCTCGGTTCGGGTCTACGCCGACAGGCTGAAGGCCACCATCGGTCTGTTCGAGCAGAGCTTGGCGGTCGAGCGGGTACGGGACCTTCCCAAGCCCCTCGTTCCCGTGCTGAACGGGCTCCACCAGGGGCGGGAGGCCAGCCGAGCGGCGGTCGCCGGCCTGTGGGCCAAGCTCGGCGGCGGGCCGGGCACCTACGAAGGGCTGTGGGAGCTGCTGGCACAGACCTACCAGGCGCTCGGCAGTGGCGGCCAGGTGCCCGTGTCTCTTGACCAGGTAGCGGAGGTCAACCGCCTGGTGGACGACCTGGTCGACGAGCGGAACCGCCTGTGAAAGTCCTGATAACCGGGGCCAATGGATTTCTCGGTCGAGCCCTCGTCACGGCATTCCTCGCCCGCGGGCACCAGGTGCGCGCCCTCGTTCGGCCTGCCACGGGCGTTGACGGGCTGTGGGGGAACGAGGTGGAGATCGTGCGGGCAGATTTGCGATCGCCCCCACCGCTCAAATCAGCCTTCGAGGGCGTAGGCGCCCTCGTGCACCTGGCTGCGGATATCACCGGCAGCGACGAGGACCAGTTCCAAGCGACGGTAGTGGGTACCGAGCGCCTTCTCGCCGCTATGGCGGACAGCGGGACTAGTCGGTTGGTGCTGGCCAGCAGCTTCACCGTCTACGACTGGGCAACGGCGCGAGACCGTCTCGACGAAAGCACTCCTATCGCCAGCAACCTCGACGAACGTGGTAGGTACACGGTGGCCAAGGTCTGGCAGGAGCGGGTGGCACGCCAGGCGAGCGAGGAGCACGGTTTCGAGCTCACAGTGCTACGCCCCGGCTTCATCTGGGGCCATGGCAACGAAAGCCTCGCAGGCATGGGCCAGAGCGTAGGCCGCCTCCACTTCGTCGTGGCCGGGACCCGCCTACCCCTCAGCTACGTTGAGAACTGCGCCGATTGCTTCGTCACCGCCACTGAGAACCCGGCGGCAATCGGGCAAACGTTCAACGTCGTCGACGACGAAGACATCTCTGCATGGAAATATATGGGTGAATACCTCCATCGCACGTCCCAGTCTGGCGTTCGGGTGCCGGTACCATATTGGCTCGGGCTATCGCTGGCACAGCTTATTCAATGGACGGCCAAGCTGCTCCTGGGCCCGACGCCCAAGCTGCCTAGCATTGCGATGCCAGCGCGCTTCATGGCCCGTTTCAAACCGCTTCGATTCCCGAACGACAGGCTACGGCGTCGCCTGGGCTGGCATCCACTTTACAGCTTCGAAACAGGGCTTTCTCGTACCTATGAAAGAACCTCACCGACGAACGCCTTGTAGCCGAGGCAGAGAACTCATTCATCCGGTCCGGGCAGCAGCTCATGAGAGATGAAGCCCCAGGCGGGGGGGGTCGGCTCTCGTGGTGACGCGCTTGGTAGCTGCAGCGACAAGGGTCTCATACGTCATCCCAACGGGACTACTTTGAATTCCTAGTCCACGCCGCCCGAGCTCCATAGCGAGTTCCACTTGGTGGTCATCTATTTGTTCACCCGCTACCCGTCGACGAGGGACGACCACCGGGCACTTCCCGGCTTCGAAGGCGTCAAGCGTTGCGCCCACACCAGCATGGGTGACCACGACATCCGCCTCTTCCAGCGCAATCGCAAGCTCAGCCGGCGGGAGCCATGGGACGGAGCGAATCGGCAGGTCGGAGGTATCGGTGAATCCCGTCTGCCAGAGAACTTCCACGCCGTGGGGCAAGATCTCTAGAAGACGCTCAACGAGTGTTCGAAATCCTTGGCGCCATGTGCCCAGTGTTACAACAACCTTTCTGATCGCCACAGGCCGTGAGCCTTCGCTGACGGCGAATCCGTCTAGAACTGAACCTCCGAGGTAGAGCCACGGGCCACCAGCCCAGTGTCGATACTGGGTGTAGCAGTACAAGCCCGGCACATGCTGCAGCGCTCGTCCTGTCACTGATGGTGCGTCAACGCGGGTGCACAACTCCAAATAGTGGCTCGTCACGCCTCGCAGCTGGGCCAGCGGCAGGAATGAGAGTGCTATACCAGACCCGGTGCTGATGGCGTCGGTGAAACGGCACATGTTCAGTACTTTCCATGCGGCGGCCAGGTTGCTTATACATAATCGGAAGTTCCGGGAACCCTGGTAGGGAACGTAGACAACGTCCTGTCCAGCTAGCAAGGAGCGGCTCTGTATCGTATCGTTGGTCACCCAAACACAACGGGTTTCGTCGATACCGAGACGGTTCCGGAGACAGTGCAGCTCTTTGAGATGGCCGCCCGTCGAAGCAATAAGCAAGGTACTCACGGCTGATGCACTACCAACGTTCCGTTTGGCTGGGTCAAGAAAAACCAAGAGTGTAGCCGTCAGCAGGCGCGCGGTAGCCTGAGATCGCTCGGGACGGCGCATGCTCCACCGACTACGTTGCGCAGGTTACATGTCTATCAACCTCCATGTCCCCGGCCACATCGCCACCCCTTTGCTTGCCGTAGGCGTCCTAGTTTGCGGGGTGCTTATCGCCCTCCAGCCGATGTTCGCCTTGGTGTTCGTCGGCCTCGGGTTCTTTGTGGCGCTGGCACGCATCCCGCCGGTGGCACACCTGGTAGTGCTCGTCGGGGTGACCGCCATCGTGCCCTTCGGTGTGCAGAACAGTCTCGGCATCGGGGGTGGTGCGGGTTCGCCTGGGCTCCTGCCCTCGGACGCTCTGTTGATCGTTGGCCTCCTCAGGTTGACGCCCATCCTGCTTCGTCGGCATTTCGGAGCGCGACTGCTGATCGGCGCTTTCCTCATCGGCGCCTTTGTAAGCGTGGCTGGGCTGCAGTTCGTCCGTGCTCTCGACCTCGGGCGAGACCCGAGCACCGTGGGGGCGGAGCTCCGGGTCCTGTTGGGATTCGCCACCTTCCTGCTGGCCATACCCGTCGTCGCCGACGCCCGGCAACGACGTCAGCTTCTGCGCGCCCTGCCCATTCTCGGCTTGGTGCTGGGCATGTGGGGCCTCGCCCAGTGGGGTCTTGAGCTCAGCTTCTCCGGGGCTGGCGACGCCGGAGTTCGAGAAGGGGTACGACTGACCACCGCTGGGCGGGGACAGGTCCAGGGAGGTTTGTTCGGATTTCCGGTGGCGGTCGTGCTCGGGCTGGCGGCGTTGATGTCAGGTCAGGTCCGATCGCTCAACGGTCGCGTCCTCCTCGTCGCCGTTGTGGTCCTCAACGTCATCTGCACGTTGTTGACCTTCGAGCGCACCTTCTGGGTCGCCACGGTGCTGGCCTGCGGGTTCGTGGTGGTCAAGGCGGAAGGTGTGCAACGGGCGCGGGGCGTATTCGGTGCGGTGGCCGGCTTGATCCTCTTGTTCGTGGTGCTCTCCACGCTCGCCCCCGCCGAGCTGACCACGGCCCGGGAGCGCCTGTTGTCGTTGAGCCAGTACGGAAGCGACAACTCGGTCCGGTACCGCCTTACCGAATCGCGCCATGTGCTGGAACAGATTTCAGAGCACCCGCTCGCCGGGGCTGGCTTGGGGGCCAGCATCTACTTCGGCCGACCCTGGGAGCTGGTTCCTCCCTCCTCGGAGACCTTCGCCCACAACGGCTACTTGTGGTTGGCTTGGAAGCTGGGTATCCCGGCGGCGATGCTCCTTTGGTTCCTCATGGGCGCGGCCATCGTCCGGCGGGGACCACCTTTGGACGACCCCCTCCTCCAGTCGGTGGTGTACGGCAGCCAGGGGGCGCTGCTGGGCCTGGTCGTCACCAGCGTGACCTTTCCCAGCTTCAACCAGCTCTCCATCACCTCCACCATGGGGCTCCTCATGGCCCTATGCCTCTCCCCCCGCCTGCGGACACCCGCAATGGGGGATGGGCATCCGGCCCCGTCCTCAATGACGTCGGCAGCCGTTACGGCGACGTCGAGGATCAAATGACCGTGGCGCTGGTGAGGTTGGACTGCGGGCTGCGGTTTCCGGCTAGGTCGTAGGCCTTCACGTAGTACCAGTACGTTTGAGAGCGAGTGAGCGATGAGTTGGTGTAGGACGTCGTAGTGGTCGAATCAACCAAGGTGTAGGGCCCGGTCTGGGAGGTGCTGCTGTAGACTTCGTAGCCCGCCAGCCCGCTCCCCCCGCTGTCTGTGGAGCCGCCCCACGAAAGTGTCACCTTGCGCTTGCCGGAGTTCGACGTAAGAGTCGTCGGAACCGTCGGCGGCGAGGTGTCGGACACAGTGGTCGAGGTCGTAGAGGCGACAGTCGTGTTCGTGGTGGTAGAGGCGGGCGAGGCCTGGTATCCCGCGGCCAGGGCCCCAGTCACCTCGTCCTGATAGCTCTTGGCGTACGTGCTCGAGTTGTCGCCGTCCCAGTAGTGATGAGCCTCATAGCGGTAGTTGCCTGCCGAATCGGCGATCCAGGCCTTCGGGTGCTGGCTGGCCCACTGCTTGACTCCCGACCACTGATAACCGGGCACATGACCACCTTGGTGTCGCCGTTGGCCCGGATAGCGTTCAGCGCCGCCTGGGACGCCTGTTCCCACAACTGTGCGGCGCTGAACCCGTTGGCCGCCGCCATGCCCACCGGCTCGTTCATCAACCCGTAGGCCCAAGACGCCCGGGTTGTTCCTGAACTGGGTGCTGAGGCGGCTCCAAAGGTCGGTGAAATGGCTCTGGGGAAGCTGCGCCGAGCCGAGGGCCGTGCGCACTCCGCGCGTGCCGTCGAAAAGCCAGTAGGCGGCGTAGTTGCGTAGTTGTGTACGTCGAGGATGACCTTGAGACCAGCAGCTTGAGCTCGGGCCACAGCATCAGTGAGGCGCTGGAGCTCGATCGGGTCCAATGCGGCGCCCAGGATCGGCTGTATCCGCTCCCACCGGAAAGCGAGGCGGACGGTGGTGACGCCCCGAGAGACCAGGTAATTGAACGACTCCTGCCTGTCGTAGTGGTAATCCCGGCCGTACACACCCAGGTTGGCGTTGGACAACGTCGAGGTCGGCATGAGCGCAATGCCGATGGGGCCAAACTCGGCGCCGGCCAGACTCACGCTGCGGTTCTCCGCCAAGGCCTGTTCCTCTAAGACCGCTGCCGCGGGGCGAGTGGCGCCGAGCGGGCCGTATGCGGTCGCCCAAACGTAGTTGGACAGGTTGTAGGTGGTGCCCCACCACTCGCCGGTGGCCCAGGCGCTGGTCCACAGCCCGGCTCCGGCCGCATCCCCGTACCAGCTTCGGGCCAGCGCGTTCCACTTGTCGGTGTCCACGTCGTTGGGCCAGCCCACCTCCCCGATGTAGCCCTTGACCCCGTTCGCGTTCAGCCAGTCGGTGAAGACGGCGAGCTCGGCCCGAGCCCTTGCCTGCAGGGCGTCGGCGTTGCCGGCCGTCTCAGCTGCCGATGTAGCCGCGGGAACCACCGCCAGTGTCCCGGCGATCAGGGCAGCACCGATCAGCAGCCCGAGACCCGGCCGTCCTATGGGGGTTCGGCGATGTCGGACGCCTCTCCCCTGCGTCCCTGGCGTCTTGGTCGAAGAAACGATGAGGGCTGTCCTGGAAGACATGCATCCTGATCGACCGACCGCCCTCGCTCCTTGAGCGGATACTCGGTGATCTCCGGGCGGCGGCGGAGCCGCGCTGGGCACCGATCAGCTCGGACGAACCTCGGCTGGAGCCCTTGCCCTTCGCGAACGGCGTCGGCGAAGGTCCCCGTCGGCGTCGGCACGCTGTCCGTTCTCGCCGTAGCCGTGGCCGTAGCCGTAGCCGTAGGATGCCTCCTCGGCTGCTTGGTTCAGCACCATGCCGGCAACAGAAGCATCGACCTGTCGGAGCAGTGCCAGCGCATCCGAGACTTGCTTTCTGGTCGTGACGCCCGCCCTGGTGACGATCAGGGTGGCTTCGACCCAGGCGGTGAGGACCGTGGCATCGGTGACAGGCAGGATCGGCGCCGAGTCGACCAGGACGATGTCGAACTCCTGCTGGAGCTCGAACAGCAACGCCGACGTCCGCTTGGACGCCAGTACCTCGGAGGGGTTGGCCGGTATCCGACCAGAGGGCAGAAGGAACAACCGCTCCTCTCCGGGGACCGGGCAAGTCGCCTCGGCGAGGGTGACCTCGCTCAGGAACAGCGACGTGAAGCCTACGGTGTTGGCAACCTCGAAGATCTCGTGCAGGCGTGGGCGCCGTAGGTCGCAGTCCACCATCACCACCCGCTCGCCAGCGGCCGCCAGCACCGTGGCCAGGTTCACGACCGTGCTGGTCTTGCCGTCACCGGCCATGGGGCTGGTCACCTGAATCGTGCGCAACGGCCGATCCACGCCCAGCAGTTGGACCGAGGTGCGCAGGCTCCGATAGGCCTCCACGGCCGGGGAGTTGAAACCTCCCGCCGACTGAGGGAGCGGACGGGGGCGGGGATCACCGGCCTTGAGGAGGTCCCTGATGACCGGGATCACCCCCAGCACGAGGAGCCCACCGCCGAGCCGGCCAAGATCCTCCCTGGTCTTGATGGAGTCGTCCAGATGATCTCTGAGCAAGGCGAGAGCCACACCCACCACCAACCCGCTGGCCAGCGCCGCCAAGGCGTTGCGCGCCGGCTTGGGCTTCACGGGTGCTCTGGGGGTGTCGGCGGCCCTCACCAACTGCGCGCCACCCGTTTTGAGCCCGACGTCGACCTGGAGCTGGTTGAGCGTTTGCTGAAGAGAGCCCTGCTGGGTCACCAAGCTGGTGTAGCGGGGCCGAACCCTCGCCTCCACGTCGGCTCGCTCGGCGGCAGGGGCCACGCTGATCTGGGCGTCGAGGGCCTCGATCTGGGGCTGGATGGCGTCGATCTTCTGCTGGATCGCCTCACCGGCCCCCACCACCTCGGAGACCGCCTGCTCTCGTCGAACGTCGATGTAGGCCTCGGCATAGACGTTGGCGATCCTTGCCGCCTCACCGGCGTCAGTGCTATGCGCCTGGACGCTCATCACTTCCGTCTCGTCCACACGGCTGGCAGAGATGGGGGGGGCCGATCCCAGTTCCCCACTGACCCGCGAACGCACCGGATCGCTGCTGATCACCCTGACCTCGGTTTCGACCGTGGCCGGCTCGGAGCCACCGCCGCCTGAGCCGAAGATCGACCCCGAGGCCCGGGGTTGCAGCAGGATCTCCGCCGAAGCCTCGTACACGGCCGTCTGCAACAACGACGCCACCAAGGCGGCGGCCATCATCCCCAACGCCACCACTGCCACCAAGATCCGCCGGCTGACCACCACGTGCAGGTAGTGGCGAAGATCAGCCTGACGGGCGTCGGCGGTCAGGTCCACCCGCTGATCCTACGACCGTTCTCAGTCTCCTCCGTGAACGGCCTCCTCCCACACGTAGGCCCGCTCGAAGTGGCCTGCGAAGCAGGCCAGCTCATCTCGTCGGCCGACCACCCTGGCCGGGTTCCCCACTACAACCTCACCGGCAGCAACGGCACGGGTGACGACCGAACCGGCGCCAACCACGGCGCTAGCGCCGATGACCACGCCTGGGAGCAGGACGGCGCCGGCGCCGATGCTGACGCCGTCCTCCACATGGGGGCCCTTGACACAATCGAGGTAACGGGGACACGGGGGGTGGGGGTCATCGGTGAAGACGGCATGAGGCCCGATGAAGACATCGTCACCCACGACGGAAGATGACAGGAACGCCCCCGAGTGGATGCGGGTCCGCCTTCCGATCCGGTTGCCGGGCTCGAGGTGAGCACCGGAGCCAATGGAGGAACCTTCCCCCACGACGTTGCCCTCGCGCACCAGGGCACCGTGACCAACGTGGACGCCGTCACCGAGGGTTGATCCCTGGTAGAGCACGGCGAAGGCCCGTACGACCACTCCCGGGGACAAGATAAGAGGGTCTTCCAAAGGACTGGAGGTGGGGTGCCCGAGGACGCAAGGGCCAAGGATGCGCGCACCCTCGATGCCCATGACCGGACCCAGGATCTCCGCTCCGCTCATCGGTCAGCAGTGGTCAAAGGACCAGGCGGAACGGGGCCGTCACGAAGTTGCTCCCGATCTCCTCATCCCGGATTGACCCGATCTCCACTGGCAGGCCGCCCTGCTGCCACGACCGCTCCGCCCCTTCCAGCGCTTCCACAACTCCCAGGCCGAAGCGGCCATCGGAGCGGCACGCCTCGGTACCGCTCATGCACGAGAGGAAATGGGACAGCTCCTGGGCCAGGGGCTCTCGGGCAGGAACGTAGGGTGCCAGCATGTCGCCGTGGCGGTATGTGAGCTGGTGCTCGCCGAAGTTCTCGGGATCGGGCATCACCACGCCCTTGTCGTAGATCTTGACCGGCTCCTCGCTGTCGAGGTCGTCGTAGACCATCATCTGCTGGTCGCCCACCACGACCGTGTTGCGGATCTTCCTGGGGGCCAGCCATGAGACGTCGACCGAGGCGACGATGCCCGAGGCGAATGTCATGTTGATGAACGCCACGTCGAGGCTGTCGGTTCGCACTGTTGCCCGCCCCGAGGTCTGCACTGACGTGGGGAACTCGCCGAGCAGGTGGAAGAGAATGGAGAAGTCATGGGGGGCGAGGTCCCAGATCACCCCGATGTCGTGCTGGTGGAGCCCCAGGTTCAGCCGTGAGGAGGTGGCGTACTGCACCTGCCCGAGGCGGCCGCTGCGCAGGTAGTCGGCCATGGCCTCGACCCGGGGACTAAACAAAAAGGTGTGGCCCACCATCAAGATGCGGTCCTGCACCTCAGCGCAAACGACCAGCTCGGCGGCCTCGGCCACCGACGCCGCCAGCGGCTTCTCCACCAGGACATGTCGTCCGGCCTCCAGCGACCGTTTGGCAATGTCAGCGTGGAGAGTGACTGGCGTGGCCACGATCACCGCCTCGACTTGGTCGTCGGCGAGGGCCTCCTCCAGTGAGAGGCAACCGGTGACGCTCGGGTGCTGGGCGCTGATGGCAGCGATGCGGGCGGCCGACCGGTCGACGACGACCACCGAGTCGGGGCCGATCAAGACGCTGAGGTTGCGCACGAGGTTGGGGCCCCAGTAGCCCACGCCCACGACGGCGATCTTCACGCCGTTGCCTCCATTGCTTGCCTCAAGCTCTGGACGCAGCGGTCGATCTGGTCGCTACTGATGCTCGGGTACAGGGGAAGCGACAGGACGGATCGGGCCAGCCTCTCGGCCTCGGGGAACTGACCGGGTTTGCCCATTGACTTCCAGGCGGGCTGAAGGTGGATGGGGGTGCGGTAGTGCACCGACGCCCCGATCCCCGCGCCGTGCAAGGCACGGAGCACGGCGTCGCGCCGAGGTACCTGCACCACCAGCAGGTGGTGGGCGTGGCCAGCGGGGCCAGCCACCTCCAGAGGCTGCACCTCGCCCAGCTCGGTGAGGAGGCCCTGGTAGCGGGCCACCGCCTGAACCCGTGCTCGTTGGGCGACCGCCAGGTGCGGCAGCTTGGCGGAGAGGAACGCAGCTTGCAGCTCGTCCAACCGGTCGCAGAAGCCGGACAGCAAATGGACGCTCCGTGGCTGCTCGCCGTGGCTTCGCAGGAGTCGCACCTGCTGGGCAAGGCCAAGGTCGCCCGTGGTGACCGCCCCACCGTCCCCGAGGGCTCCCAAGTTCTTGCCCGGGTAGAAGCTGAAGGCGGCGGCATCGCCCATTGACCCTACTGGCCGACTCCGCCACGAACCCCCCAGCGCCTGGGCGGCGTCCTCGAGGAGGAAGAGCCCGTGGCGCTCAGCAACGGCGCCGAAGCGATCGGCGTCGAAGGGCTGGCCGTAGAGGTGGACGGCGACGATGGCGGCTGTGCGGCTGGTGATGGCCGACTCGACGGCAGCGGGGTCGAGCAGGGCGCTGCCAGGATCGACGTCGGCCAGGACCGCAGTGGCCCCTGCGGCGACCACCGCCTCAGCGGTGGCGAAGAAGGTGTTGGGCGGTAGCACGACCTCGTCGCCGGTGCCGATCCCCGCCGCCCGCAGCGCCAGGTGCAGCGCAGAGGTGCCGGACCCCACCGCCACGGCGTGGGCCGCCCCCGTTTGCGCCGCCAGGGCCGCCTCGAAGTGCTCCACCTCGGCACCACCGACGAAGCAGGACGACGCCAGCACCCGCTCGAACGCCGCCCGCAGGTCGAGCTCCAGCGGCTCGTGCACGGCCCGGAGGTCGACCAAGGGCACCGCCGGAAGGGTGCTGGAGCTCAGAACCGGCGACCCCAATGGATCACGCCTCCTGATGGCGTCCTCACGCAGTCTCCCGATCCCAGATCACGGCCTTGGGGGTGCGGATGAGGATGCGAAGGTCGAGCACGGGGCTCCACTCCTGCCAGTACCGCACGTCGAGCTCGACCATCTCCTCGAATGAAAGCCGGCTGCGCCCGCTGACCTGCCACAAGCCGGTGAGACCAGGCTTGGCCGCCAGCCGGGCCCGGGCTACCTCGTCGTAGGCTGCCGCCTCCTCCGGGAGCGGGGGCCGGGGACCGACAAGGCTCATGTGACCGCAGAGGACGTTCCACAGCTGCGGGAGCTCATCGATGCTGTAGCTGCGCAGCACCCGACCGACCTTGGTTCGGCGTGCGTCGTGGACCAGCTTGTACATGCCGTCGTGGGCCTCTCCGTGGCCTGAGATGAGGGCCGCGACATAACTGCGGTGCTCCATCTCGTCGTTCCCGGTCCGCATCGTGCGCAGCTTCACCATGCGAAAGGGCCGGCCTCCGGCGCCGAGGCGGGTCTGGGTGAAGAGCACGCCTCCCTCGCTGTCGATGACGATGGCCACGGCGGCGGCGACCAGCACTGGAAGCACGACCACCAGGACGAGGCTGGCGGCGGCCAGGTCGACCGTGCGCTTGAGGAGCCGGCACAGCGGGGGTAGTGGCTCTGGCGGCGCATCCGCCGCAGGCGAGCCCTCGAGCCAACGCATGGAGAGGGCGGACAGGGAGAGGTGGCCGTATCGACGGCTCCGGAGTTGGGCTCCGAGAGCCGCCGTCGCCAGAACGAACAGTGGCACCAGGAGCGCCCACGGCCGGGAAAGGTTCGAACCAGCCGTCGCCGAAAGAGAGGCGGCCGACGCGGAGGCCGCCGCCACGACGACCACGAAGACGCGCAGCACCTGCTCCGCGCGTTGAGTTGTCCCGGCCGCTACCGGGTTGGAGGTACCTGCCATCCTCCGCCCTGTCCTTTTTCCCTGACGAACCAGCAGGCCGTCTGGCCCCCTAGGTGCTGTTCACGTGCCGGAAGTATGACTCTGCATGGCCGCCGTTCGCCGCCCTGTGGAGGATCGACATCATTTCGCAACACAACTTTCCCGGATGCAACAACCGCTGCATTGGCCGGAGTGGTCTTCGCCACCCCGCAACCGCTAAGGGTAGGGGGTGAACTTCGAGCAGAGTGCGGCCACTTCGTCACGGACGGCGGCCAGCTGGGCGTCGTCGCGCCCCCGAAGGGCCCGGGCCACGAAACCGGCCACGGCGGGCATCTCCTCGGCCCCCATCCCCGCCGTGGTCATGGCCGGGGTCCCGATGCGCAGCCCGCTGGTCACGAAGGGTGAGCGGGGGTCATAGGGGATGGTGTTCTTGTTGCAGGTGATGCCGGCTCGGTCGAGGGCCTCCTGGGCCACCTTTCCGGTGAGGTCGGCGTCGAAGGGGCGCAGGTCGACCAGCATGAGGTGGTTCTCGGTCCCCCCCGATACCAGGCGGAACCCCTCGCCGGCCAGGGCTTGGGCCAGGGCGGCGGCGTTGGCCACCACCTGGGCGGCGTAGGTGCGGAACTCGGGCTGGGCCGCCTCGTGGAAGGCCACCGCCTTGGCGGCGATGACGTAGCTTCCTCCTTCCTCTCCAGCCTCCGCCTGGTCGCCCTCGTCGCCTGCCCGATGGCGATAGCGCTCAGTGCCTCGGCTGAGCCCTTCACCCGGGCGATCTTCGGCCCGACGTGGCTCCCCATGATCGAGCCCTTGACCGTGTTCGGGCTCTGGGGGGCGCTGCGACCGTTACAGATAACCATGGGTTGATTCCTGAACTCGATCGGCCGTCCCGGAACCTCCGCCAAGCTCTCCGCCGCCACCCTCATGGTGCTGGTTCCGAGTGTGGTGCTCGCCGCCCGCCTCGGAAGCATCACCACGGTGGCCGGGGCCACGGTGGGTGAGGCTGCGGTCACCATCACCCTCTTCGCCCTCGCCATCCGCCATTGCATCAACCTCCCGTTGAGCCGCCAGTTGTTAGCGTTACGACCGGTAATCCTGGTTCTGCCATTGACCTGGCTGGCGGGCTGGGCCGTGAGCGGCGCCACCGCCGGCGATCCCGACCTCTACCGGCTGGCGCTTCAGCGGCTGCCGCCCTCGGCGTTCAACTCGGCCTACTGGCGCTCTTCTCCCCGAGAGCCTCCGGAGCGCCACCAGGGACATCTCCCGCATGCTCGGGCGGGGACGCAGACCGGCGGTCCCGCTCCCATGACAGGTGCCGGGCGGTCGAGCCGGTGGGGGCGGAGGCCCTCCTGGGTCCTCCTAGCCGGCTGGTTCAGCCTCGAGGGCATGGGCGCCACCGCCGGGGACCTCATGGCCCAGGACCGTCGCCGCCGAGTGGCTCAATGGCGTGGGCCTGAACTACGACATGGCCCACGCCGCCCCATTCGCCGGTGGAGTGGATTGGCGCCAGGTCGACCCCCGGGCTACTCCCACCTGGTCTGCGTGTGCGGCCCCTTCTACAGCCGACGCAAGGTGGTGGAGTCCCTTCCGAACTCCCTGGCGGCTGCCCTGGACCTGGTCGACCCCTTGCTTCGCGGGCCGCTGGGGAGGTTCCGCCCCTCGGAGTTGGAGGTGCTCATCCGCCGTTTCTCCCATGCCCGGTTCATCGGCCTGGACGTCTCCATGCTCGGTTCCCCGGACTCATGGCACCCTTCGACGTGCTCCTGGAGCGAGACGGGCGGGGCGGAGCCAACCTGACCTGGCCTTCTCGGCCCAGGAATCATCCGTCCCCGTGGTCGGGGTGATCTTCGTCGAGCCACAGGATGGATACGAGCACGCCATGCACGAGGTTGCCGAGCGGGCTCTCGGCCAGGCGATGGCCAGGCCTCACCTTACCCGAGTGCCGATCGACACCCGCCTCGACGTGACCAACCGGGGCCAGCTCCGGACACCCGCCGAGGTGGAGTCCTTGATCGCCCACATGGACCTCGTTGTGGCCACACGACTCCACGGAACCGTCTTGCCATCAAGAACGGGGTCCCCCGGTGGTGGTCGACCCAGTCGCCGGAGGGGCGAAGGTCCGCACCCAGGCGGAGACGATCGGGTGGCCGGTGACCTTCACCGCTGACGCCCTCAGCCTGGACCTCCTCTTGGAAGCACTCGACTACTGCCTAACCGATGAAACCCGATCGAAAGCGCAGGAGTGCAGGGATCGGGCCACGCTGACGGTTGACCACCTGCGTGGGCAGTTCCTGAAAGGACTCGGCGGGCCGACCTCAGGTGGACCGGTCTAGCTTTACGGTACATGGCGCTCTCACCTGATGACATCATCTCTCAACGCTTCGCCGTCGGTCCTCAAGGCTACGACCGAAGCCAGGTCCTCTCGTTCCTCGAGGAGGTCGCCGCCGACTATGGGAAGTTGGCGGCCGGGAGCCAACCACTCGGGCTGGACAACCAAACAGGTGGGGATCCCTTCGCTCAACTGGGTGACCACGTCGCCGAGATCCTGGCGTCGGCGTCGAGGGGGGCCGAGCAACTCCGTGAATCCGTCACCCGGGAGGCACAGGATGTTCGAGCGGCGGCGGCGGCGGAGCTGGACAGAGCCAGGGAGGAGGCGCACCGGGCCGAGGCGGAGGCCCGGGAGGAGTTGGAAAGAGCCAGAGACCTCCGGGCCGCCGCCGAACGAGAGGCGGCAGAGGTGTTGGCGGCCGCAGAGGCCAGGGTGGCGGAGACGTTGGGAGCTGCCCGGGAGGAGCACGAGGCTGCGACCGAGCTCATGGCCAAGGTCGATCGGGAGGTGGGGGAGCGCATCGCCGTCGCCAACGAGGAGGCGGCGGGAATGGTTGAAGCGGCAGGTCGCAAGTTGGACGAGGCCGGAGCCCTGCGAGCCGACGCCGAGCGGGAGGTGTTGGAGCTCAGGTCGTCCTTGGGGCGAGAGGCAGCCCAGGTGGGCGAGGTGGTTCGAATGGCGAAGGAGCTGGAGGCTCTGGTTGCCAGCATGCAGCACAGCTCAGTCTGGTCCGCTGCTCCGCAGGAGGAGCGGGCTGAGTCGCCAGGTTTTGAGAGCGCAGAGACTTAGGGATGGCGAGCTATCGGTTCAACCACGGACGTCGCGGGCAGGGGCCAATAGAACCATGTCGACCGGTTCCCACCGCGACCGTGAGCCACAGATCTTCGACGAGGTCGGCCAGGTCATCGCCGAGGTCCTACGAGTGGCGAGAGCCCAGGCCCACGAGATCCGACGAAGTGCCGAGGAGCCTGGCGAGAGGGTTCGAGCGAGGCAGATCGCCTCTGGATCAATAGCCAGGCTCGTGCCGCAGAAGCGCTGAGCCACGCTGAGGCATTGGGAAGCGCCGTAGCCCAGGCCGAGGCGGACGCTCATGCAGCGTTGCGGGAGGCCGACCGCACACGACAGCGTGCGGCAGAGACGCTGCGCAGCGCCCAAGAGGAGTCAGCGAAGCTACGGGAGGAGACCGCTCAACACAACGACGCGGCCGTAGCCAAGGCTGAGGAACGGCTGGTCGAGCTCCTCGGCCAGCGCCAGCAGGCGATCGGCCAACTGGCCTCGCTGCGCAACATCTTTGATGGCATGCTCTCCGAGCTGGTGGAGGATGCATCCGGCAAGGAGGTCGACGAGACCAGCGAGCGGCCCCGGGAGAACGCCAACCCTGTGTGCCGAGACGAACGCCCGAGGTCCCAGCGCAAAGCTCGACGACGCGCTCTGGGATGAGCGCCGCCCAGCTCGGATCGACACAGACGCTCGTCCCGGTTTGGGGATGCGGCCGGGGCTCGGACGAAGGCGGCCCGGCTCCCCTTGACCTCGGCCTCGCAGACCGGCGCCTAGCCGCGGCAGCGAGTCTACGGGTAGGGGGTGAACTTGGAGCAGAGAGCGGCCACTTCGTCACGGACGGTCGCCAGCTCGGCGTCGTCGTCCCGGCCCCGTAGGGCCCGAGACACGAACCCGGCCACGGCAGCCATCTCCTCGGCCCCCATGCCAGCGGTGGTCATGGCCGGGGTCCCGATGCGCAGCCCGCTGGTAACGAAGGGCGAGCGGGGGTCGTAGGGGATGGTGTTCTTGTTGCAGGTGATGCCGGTCCGGTCGAGGACCTCCTGGGCCACCTTGCCGGTGAGGTCGGCGTCGAAGGGGCGCAGGTCGACCAGCATGAGGTGGTTCTCGGTCCCGCCCGACACCAACCGGAACCCCTCGCCCGCCAACGCTGCAGCCAGGGCGGAGGCGTTGGCCACCACCTGGGCGGCGTAGGAGCGGAACTCGGGCTGGGCCGCCTCGTGGAAAGCCACCGCCTTGGCGGCGATGACGTGCTCCAGGGGGCCGCCCTGAAGGGTGGGGAACACCGCCTTGTCGATGGCCTTGGCGTGCGCCTCGGTCGACAGGATGCATCCGCCTCGGGGGCCGCGCAGGGTCTTGTGGGTGGTAAAGGTGACCACGTCGGCGAGATCAACGGGGTTGGGGTAGGCGCCTCCAGCGATGAGCCCGGCGTAATGGGCGGCGTCGAACAGGAAGTAGGCGCCGACCTGGTCGGCGATCTGGCGGAAGATGGCGGCGTCGATGATCCGGGGGTAGGCGGTGGCCCCGGCGATGATCAGTTTGGGCCGGTGCTCCTTGGCCAGGTCGCGCACCTCGTCGTAGTCGATGCGCTCATCGGACGGGGTGACCCCGTAGGTGACGCCGTGGTAGTAGCGCCCGCTGATGTTGACGGCCTGGCCGTGGCTCAGGTGGCCGCCCTGGTCGAGACGCATGCCGACCAGGGTGTCGCCGGCCTCGAGCAGGGCCAGGCACACCGCCAGGTTGGCGTTGGAACCGGAGTGGGGCTGGACGTTGGCGTGGTCGGCGCCGAACAGCGCCTCGACCCGGCGCCGAGCCAGGTCCTCGGCCTGGTCGATGAACTGGTTGCCCCCGTAGAAGCGCCGCCCGGGGTAGCCCTCGGCGTACTTGTTGGTCAGCACCGACCCGGTGGCAGCCAGGACCGCCGGAGACGTGAAGTTCTCCGAGGCGATGAGCTGCAGGGTGGTGTTCTGGCGCTCGAGCTCGCGCTCGACGATGGCGAACAGCTCGTCGTCGGGGGCATCGGGAACGTTCACGCCGCCCCCTGGCGGTCACGCCCCTTGTCCTCCGCCTTCTCCTCCAGGGCAGAGATCTTGGCGATCCTCCCGGCGTGGCGGCCCTCCTGGAACCTGGCGTCGAGGTAGGCCAGCAGGGCGTCCTTGGCCACCTCGGGGCCAACCAGGCGGGCGCCCAGGCACACCACGTTGGCATCGTTGTGCTCCTTGGCCAGGCGGGCCGAGGTGACGTCGTGGACCACCGCCGCCCGTACCCCAGCGACCTTGTTGGCGGCGATGGAGATGCCGATGCCGGTCCCGCACACGCACACGCCGACCTCGGTGTC
>JBPCJK010000218.1:0-8257 GCA_051005375.1 Acidimicrobiales bacterium | reverse complement strand
GCCCTCGACGCCGTTGACGATGTCGAGCGGGACTTCGTCGACCAGCACCTTCCCACCTGCGCCCGGTGTCGGGCCGAGGTGGAGGAGCACCGTGAGGTGGCGGCCCTCCTGGCCCACAGCGGCGCCGCTGCCCCCGAAGGGCTGTGGAACCGCATCGCCGAGTCACTCGAAGGCGGTGAGCCCCCCGAGCTGGTGCTGCCCCCCGCCTCGCCGTTCCGGCCACCGCAGTCCGCCGCCACCGCTCGGCGGTCGTGGAGGACCCGTGCCACCGCCGTGGTCATGGCCGCTGCCGCCGCCGTGATCGCCGTGCTCGGGGTGCAGATCAAGGACCAGGACCAACGCCTCGACGGCATGGCCCGGTTGCTTTCCATCGACGCCCTCGAGCGCTCCTTCCAGGCAGCCGAGGCCGCGCCCGGCTCCGAGGTGGTGGAGGTCGAGTCGTTCGACGGCCTGCACGACGCCCAGGCGGTGATCACCAAGGAAGGTATGGGCTACCTGCAAGCCTCGGGCCTGCCCGGGGTGCCCGAGGGCCGGACCTACCAGCTCTGGGGTGACACCGGCGCCCAGCGGGTGTCCCTGGGGCCCCTCGGGGCCGATCCGGCGGTGGTCCCCTTCGAGGTGTCCGAGCAGTTCTTGGGCGTGGCCATCACCGAGGAGGCCGAACCCGGGGTCATCGTGTCGGACCAGCCGGTCCTCTCCCACGGGCTCCTGCCCAAGTAGACGGTTTGTCGCACGACCCGTCGGCCCACCCACGGTTCGTTGTCACATATGCCTCTGCAGCGGTGGCATATGTGACAAAGATCGGCCAGACCCTGCTTGACGAGAGGCGACGGCAGCCGTGATGACGGCGGTGATCGCAGCTCGGACAGCGCCTGTCCGCTGGTGGACGTCGGACCAGCCGTAGCGGTAGTGGTCCCAGCCGGCGGCGGTGATGGCCCTGATGCGGGACATGCCCTGCTCGAACTCCTGGCGGGTCGAGTGCCACAAACGACCGTCGGCTTCCACTGCGACCCGTAGCTCCGGCCAGGCCATGTCAAGACGGAACCGCCTGCCGTCATCGACGACGATCTGGTGCTGGAGCACCGGCGTTGGTACCGAGCACGCCTCGATCAGGCGCAGCAAGTCCAGCTCGAGATGGCTCTCGATGCCCTTGGGCGCCGTCCCCGCTCGCACGGTCGCCCGTAGAGCAGCTGTGCCGCGCCGTCCCCGAGTGCCCACTCGTTCCAGCACGCAGATCAGCTCGACCGCCGAGACCAACTGGCGGATGATGGCGTCTTGCGTGGCCCGCTCCACGAGCTCCAAGGGGACCACGGCTCCCAAATCGAGCAAGGTGCGGGCCACGGTGGTGACCGGGATGCCGTCGACCGCGGTGACGTCAACGGGTTCCCGCAGGTTTGTCCGATGGCCGATGATGCCAGCGTGGCGGGGCAAGCGTGTCCTCGCCACTGTGACCTCCGGCCGCCATCGGGGTGTGCCCCTGAGAACGTGGAGGCGGGCTGCGCTGCGGTGGGAGGCGACCGCTTGGCCACCCGACCCAAGCACCGCCGCCAACAGCCGCCCCGAGGGTGTCGATGGGGCTGCTGCATGGCGGTACACCCCCTCATGCATACGGACCAAGAGTTCCCGCTGCATCCGCTGATCTATCTCCCGGTCACTCAAGCCCGCTTGTCGTGCCTTGGCCCGCAGAACGACCCCATGCCGGCTCGCTGCCGACACCGCTAAGGCAGTTTCTGCATTTTTCATAGCTTTTCACGTTACCACACATCAGCGGGGATCTAGGCACTCCCCCTGTTCTTTGTCACATGTACATCCCCTTTGGTGGCGTATGTGACAAAGTACGAGGGGGGCGGGGTCGTCCCACCCGCCGGTAGCCTCAGGGACTCGTGCGCCTTGCGTCCCTCCCCCCGCTGCTGCGCGATGAGCCGGCTCTGGTCCACTGGCTCGGACGGGCGGCGGCCACCTTGGCCGTCCCCGAGGCCGCTCGGGCCATCATCCTCGCCGCACTGACCGACCGGTCCGACCGGCGCCCGGTGCTGGTGGCGGTGCCGACCACCGGCGAGGCGGAGCGGCTGGTGCACGACCTGGAGGCCTTCCTCGGGGCCCACGCCGTGGAGCTGTTCCCGGCATGGGAGACGCTGCCGTTCGAGCGGGTGAGCCCGAGCGTCGAGGTCATGGGTCGGCGCCTGCGCACGCTGTGGCGGCTCCGGGAGGGCCAGGCGCAGGTGGTGGTGGCGCCGGTGCGGGCGCTGGTGCAGCGCCTGGGCCCTCACGCCGAGGAGATCGAGCCGGTCGTGGTCCGAACTGGTGACCAGATCGACCCCGTCGGGCTGGTGGCGCGCCTTGTGGGGGAGGGCTCCCGCCGGGAGTACCAGGTCGAGCACCGGGGCGAGGTGGCAGTCCGAGGCTCGATCGTCGACGTCTACCCGTCCACCGCCGACGGACCGGTGCGGATCGACCTGTGGGACGACGAGGTCGATCGCCTCACGTCGTTCTCGGTCAGCGACCAGCGTTCCCGCGCCGACGTCGCCTCGGTGGAGCTGTTCGGTTGCCGGGAGCTACTGCCCACCAAGGAGGTCCGGGCCCGTGCCGCCGAACTGGTGGCCAGCCGGCCCTGGGGCCGGGAGCAGTGGGAGCGCCTGGCCGAGGGTCAGATCTTCGACGGCATGGAGTCATGGCTGCCCTGGCTGGCCGACGGCGAGCGCACCCTGTTCGACCTGCTTCCCGACGACGACGGCCGGGTCCTGCTAATCGAACCCCGGCGCATGCGAGACCGGGCCGCCGACCTGGCCGCTGAGGAGGCTGACCTGGCCGCCTCGCTTGCCCGCACATGGGGGGTAACCACCGGGGACGCCGGCGCCAGCGACGATGAGCTGCCCCGGCTGCACCTGCCCTTCGACCGGCTTCTGGCCACCACCACCGCCCCGGTGTGGACGCTCACCACCGCCGCCGCCGGCCCTGACACCCCGACGGTGGAGGCCAGCGGCTGGGCACCGGTGGTGGGCGAGGCCGGCCAGCTCGCCGCTCGGTTGCGCTCGCTGCTGATCGACCGCTACCGGGTGGTCCTGGCCGCTGACAGCGAAGGATCGGCCACCCGCATGGCCGCCGCCCTGCGGGACGAAGGCGTCGAGCTGACCGCCCACCTCGGGGACCACGGCGACGGCTCGCAAGCCAGTCCCGGCGCCCAGAACGGGTCGGAACCGGCAGCCGTCGGCAGGCCAGAACGGGGAGGCGTCGCCCGCACCGCCGGCCTCGGCGCTCCCGACCTCAGCGCTCCCGGGGGCCACGTGGTCGTCGTGCCCCTCGAGCACGGGTTCGTCCTGCCCGCGGCCAAGCTGGCGGTGCTGGCCGAGCGTGACGTCACCGGCCGACGCCGGGCCCACCGTGCCGCCCGGCCCCGTCGCCGGGACGCCGCCGGGTTCTTCGACGACCTCAAAGCCGGCGACTACGTCGTGCACGTCGCCCACGGGGTGGCCCGCTACGGAGGCATGGTCACCCGGGCCATGGGGGGCACCGAGCGCGACTACCTGCTGTTGGAGTACCGGGGGGGCGACAAGCTCTATGTCCCCTCCGACCAGATCGACGTCGTGCGCCACTACACCGGCGGTGAGTCACCCACCCTGCACCGCATGGGTGGCGCCGAGTGGACCAAGGCCAAGGCCCAGGCCCGCTCGGCCACCAGGGAGATCGCCAAGGAGCTGGTGGCGCTCTACCAGCAGCGCGCCGCCACGCCCGGCCACACCTTCTCCCCCGACACCCCCTGGCAGCGGGAGATGGAGGAGGCGTTCCCCTTCCAGGAGACCCCCGATCAGGCCCGCGCCATCGTCGAGGTCAAGGCCGACATGGAGCTTCCCCGTCCCATGGACCGCCTGGTCTGTGGCGACGTCGGGTTCGGCAAGACCGAGATCGCCCTGCGGGCCGCGTTCAAGGCCGTCCAGGACGGGACCCAGGTGGCGGTGCTGGTGCCCACCACCCTGCTGGCCCAACAGCACGGCACCACCTTCGGCGACCGCTTCGCCCCCTACCCCGTGCGGGTGGAGGTGCTCAGCCGCTTCCTCACCCCGCCCCAGGTCCGCACCGTGGTCCAGGGCCTGGCCGACGGCGATGTCGACGTGGTCATCGGCACCCACCGCCTGCTCAGCGGCGACGTGACCTTCAAGCGCCTGGGCCTGCTGGTGGTCGACGAGGAGCAGCGCTTCGGGGTGAGCCACAAGGAGGCCATCAAGGCCATCAAGGCCGAGGTCGACGTGCTCACCCTCACGGCCACGCCCATTCCCCGGACCCTGGAGATGAGCCTCACCGGGATCCGCGACCTCAGCCTGCTGCACACCCCGCCGGCCGAGCGCCAGCCCATCCTCACCTATGTGGGCGAGCACGACGAGCGGGCTATCGCCGAGGCCCTGCGCCGGGAGCTGTTGCGGGAGGGCCAGGTCTTCTTCGTCCACAACCGGGTGGCCGACATCGAGCGGGTGGCCGCCGACCTACGCCAGCTCGTGCCCGAGGCCCGCATCGCCGTGGCCCACGGTCAGATGGACGAGGGGAGCCTGGAGAAGGTGGTGCTCGACTTCTGGCACGGGGACCACGACGTGCTCGTGTGCACCACCATCATCGAGTCGGGCATCGACATGCCGACGGTGAACACACTTGTCGTCGACCGGGCCGACCGCCTCGGCCTGGGCCAGCTCCACCAGCTCCGGGGCCGGGTGGGCCGCGCCGGCAGCCGGGCCTACGCCTACCTGTTCCACCCCCGAGACCACGCCCTGTCCGAGGACGCCTACGAGCGGCTGAAGACCATCGGCGAGGCCACCGAGCTGGGCTCCGGGTTCAAGATCGCCATGCGCGACCTGGAGATACGGGGTGCGGGCAACCTGTTGGGGGAGAGCCAGTCGGGCCACATCGCTGCCGTCGGCTACGACCTGTACGTGCAGATGGTGAGCGAGGCGGTGGCCGAGCTGAAGGGGGAACAGCCCCACCAGCCGGCCGAGATCACCCTCGACCTCCCCGTCGGGGCCCACCTCCCCGCCGACTACGTGGCCAGGGAGGAGTTGCGCCTGGAGGCCTACCGACGCCTGGCCGGGGTAGTCACCCTGGCCGAGGTCGACGACGTGCGCCGCGAGTGGGAGGATCGCTACGGGCCCGTGCCGGTCCCCGCCGAGACACTGCTCGCTGTCGCCCGCCTGCGGGCCGAGTGTCACCGGACAGGTGTGCGCCAGGTGGCGGTGGTGCCCAACCGGGAAGCCCGGGGCGTGGTGGCCCGGTTGTCGCCGGTGCTGCTGCGAGCCAGCGCCAGCATCCGCCTCCGGCGGCTGCACCGGGAGGCCTCCTACCACGAGGAGCTCGGCCAGCTGGTGGTGCCCTTGGCGGCCCAGGCTGACATCGCCGCCTGCCTCGTCGCCCTCCTGGACGAGCTGTTCCCCGCCCAGGTCGGGGCGGTGGCATCCTGAGGGCGTGCGCATGACATCTCTGAAGCTGCTCGGTCTGGCCCTGGTGGCCGCAGTGGTGCTGGCCTCCTGCTCGTCGGTGAGCGACACCCTGGCGGTCTCGGTCAACGGCGAACAGGTCAGCGAGGACACGCTCCAAGCCGAGCTCGCCGCCATCAACAGCAACGAGGGCTACCGCAAGGCCGTCGAGGAGGGCCTTCAGCAGCAGGGCCTGCAGATGACCGTGGCCGGCGACGGCAAGGGCACCTTCGACTCCACCTTCGTGGCCCGGGTGCTGTCGCTCAAGGTCTACTACCAGCTCCTCGAACAGGACCTGGCCGGCCGCAAGGTGGCGATCACCACGGCCGACCTCGACGACATCCGCCCCCAGGCCGTCAACGCCGTGGGGGGCGACGACGTGTTCAACGCCTTCCCCCAGCCCTACCAGGACCAGCTTGTCCGCCGGCAGGCGCTGACCGAGAAGCTGCGAAGCACGGTCGGCGGCGAGTTCGCCCCCGAGCGGGCCAAAGAGCTCTACGACTCCGACCCCGGCCAGTTCACCGGGGTGTGTGTCAGCCACATCTTCTCGAGCCTCCAGCAGCGGGGCCCGGAAGGGGCCAAGGCTCGTATCGACGACCTCAAGCGCCAGGTCAACGAGGGCGCCGACTTCAAGGTCCTGGCCAGGGAGCAGTCCGACGACACCGCCGCCGCCGCCCAGGACGGCAGCCTCGGCTGCGGAGGCCCAGGGCGCTTCCTCCCCGACTTCGAGAGGGCGGCTTTCGCCCTGCCGGTGGGTCAGGTGAGCGACCCCGTGGAGACCACCGTGGGGTTCCACCTCATCCTGGTCACCGAGCGCCGGCCGCTGTCGTTCGAGGAGGTGCAGCCCCAGGTCGAACAGGAGCTCCAGCAGCGCCAGATAGCGGCCGTCTCCACCTTCATCGACGACCTCACCTGCAAGGCCAAGGTCGACGTCAATCCTCGCCACGGCAACTGGGTGGGGGGCTGCGACGACCCCGAGCAGGTGGGCCGGGTGAACCCGCCCGAGGGCCCGGCGACCACCGCTCCCCCTGCGGGCGCTCCTGGCCAGGCGCCGGCCGGTCCTGAGCCCTCCCGCTGAGCGAGTCGGACGTGTCGGGGCGGGTGACGGTGGTTGGGCTCGGCCCTGCCGGTGCCGACCTCCTCACCTCCGGCGCCGTCGCCGCCGTGGACCGCATACCGGTCCGCTACCTGCGCACCGTCCGCCATCCGGGCGCCGAGGCCGTGACTAACGCCGTGCCCTGCGACGACCTCTACGATCGGTCGGCCATGCTGGAGGAGGTTTACCCCGCCATCGTGGAACGCCTGGTGGACGCCGCCACCGAGCACGGAGAGGTGCTCTACGCCGTCCCCGGCTCGCCCCGGGTGGCCGAGGCCAGTGTCGAGCTCCTGGTGGCGGACGGGAGGGTGGAGGTGGAGGTGCTCCCCGCCCTGTCGTTCCTCGACCTGGCCTGGGAGCGCCTTGGCGTCGACCCCCTGGCCAGGGGGGTGCGCCTGGTCGACGGGCAGCGCTTCGCGGTGGAGGCAGCAGGGGAGCGGGGCCCGTTGCTGGTGGCCCAGTGCGATTCGGCGGCGGTGCTGTCGGAGATCAAGCTGGCCGTCGATGAGCCGCCTGAGTCGGTGACAGTGCTCCAGCGCCTGGGCCTGCCGGATGAGTCGGTCGTCGAGGTGGCCTGGGCCGGCCTCGACCGCGCGGTAGCGCCCGACCACCTCACCTCGCTGTGGCTGCCCGAGCTCGCCGCTCCGGTGGGCACGGAGCTGGTGCGCTTCGCCGAGCTGGTGCGCACGCTGCGGGATCGCTGCCCGTGGGACGCCGAGCAGACGCATTCCAGCCTCACCCGCCACCTCTTGGAGGAGACCTACGAGCTGCTGGAGGCCATCGAGGCCCTGCAGACGGCCCTGGCCAGCGGTGACGGATCTGCGCTCGACGCCGGCTACCACCACCTGGAGGAGGAGCTCGGCGACGTGTTGTTCCAGGTGTTCTTCCACGCCGTCCTCGGGGCCGAGGCCGGCCGGTTCAGCATCGCTGACGTTGCCCGGGGGATCCACGACAAGCTGGTGCGCCGCCATCCGCACGTCTTCGCCGGCGTGGTCGTCGAGGGCACCGACGACATCGTGCGCAACTGGGAGCAGATAAAGAAGGTCGAGAAGGGACGGGCCAGTGTGATGGACGGCGTCCCTGCCAACCTGCCGTCGCTGTTGTACGCCCACAAGGTGCAGCGCAAGGCCGCCACCATCGACACCTTCGTCGAGGTCCCGGCCACGGTGGACCTGGCTGCGGTGTCGACCGACGCCGATCTGGGAGCGGCGCTGTTCGAGGTGGTGGCTGCCGCCCGCGCTCTCGATCTCGACCCGGAGTCAGCCCTGCGGGGGACCGCCGCCCGCTTCCGGGACGAGGTGGTCGCCGACGAGGGACCCGCCGACGAGGGACCCGGTGCCACTTCTGCCTGAAGCCGGTCGCCGGGGGGACAAGCCCCCGAGCTTGCACATGGTGCTGTCGGGGGGCGTCGCTGTCTTCGCCGTGGTCGTCTTCGTCGCTGCCCTGGCCTTCGGGGCCGAGGCCAAGGCTCCACCGCCCGGCGCACGACTGGGCGTAGCCCCGGCCGAGGGTCCTCCTGGTCTGGCCGTCCTGGTCCCCCGGTGTGGCAGCGAGCGGGTGGTAAGGGTCGAGGTTCGCTCGGCCGGCGACGTCGTGCGGTGGAGGATCGTCTCCCGCAAGGGTTCGATCGACGAGCGCTACCCGGTAGGCACCGACGTCGCCCCCTTCGGGTTCGTCACCGAGGTCCCCTTGGTCGAGCCCCTCC
>JBPCJK010000217.1:0-4340 GCA_051005375.1 Acidimicrobiales bacterium | reverse complement strand
AAGCTCGTCGCCGGGTTCGAGATGCTGCGCACCAAGCACCGGGAGCGCCCCCGGCGCAAGCACGGCAACGTTCCCCTGTGAGTCGGCGAGGAGATCCCGGGCCTTCTCCCGCCGAGCTGGCGGCCATTGTGGCCGCCGTCGAGCTCCTGTGGCCCCGACCCCCGACCCCGTTTACCGGCCCCCTGCGGGCCACGGCTCCCCCTGCGTGGCGCTTCTCGGGACGGTGGTGGCACGCTGGCGGCACTCTCGAGGTGGACGACCTGGCTCAGTTGGCCCGGGGACCGGCGAAGACCTCGGGTAGGGGACGGCACAGGGCCAGGACCAGCAGCTCCTGGTAGCGGCCCCGGGGGACGTCGACGGCGCCCAGCGACATCAGGTGGGGAGTGCTCCACTGCACGTCGAGCAGACTGGCGCCGCCGCTGGCCAACAGCTCGACCAGACCGACGAGGGCGACCTTGGAGGCGTCGGTGTGGCGATGGAACATCGACTCGCCCGCGAACAGCCCGCCGATGGCCACACCGTAGAGCCCACCCGCGAGCGTGCCGTCGGCCGACCACGCCTCCACGCTGTGGGCCCACCCGAGTCGGTGCAGCCGGCTGTAGGCGGCGACGATGGCGGGGGAGATCCATCCCCCGTCCCGGCTGGGTTCGGCGCAGGCGGTGATCACCTCTTCGAAGGCGGTGTTGACGCGCAGCTCGAATCGCCGGCACGACCGGCGCAACGACCGGCTGATGTGGATCCTGTCGAGGGGCACGACCGCCCGAGGATCCGGGGACCACCACCCCACCGGCTGGCGGTTGTCGGCGGACACCGGCATCGGGAACAGCCCTCGACGATAGGCAGCCAGCAGGGTGGCTGGCTCCAGGTCGGCGCCCAAGCCGACCAGTCCGTCGTCGTCGGCGGCATCGGCGGGCGGGAAGTCCCAGTCGGCCACGCCTCCAGTGTGGAGGCTGAGCGGCGGGAGGGGTCGGCGCAGCGGCCGCTACTGTGCGCCGATGCACGGTCCCCTGGCCCTGGTGGGCGGCAACGAGTGGCACGACGGCTGCAGCTTCGACGAGGAGCTGGTGGCGTCCAGTGGCGGCAGCGACGTGCTCGTTCTACCTACGGCCGCCGCCTACGAGCACCCGCAGCGGGCCGTGGCCTCGGCCACCCTGTGGTTCGAGAGCATGGGAGCCAGGGCCCGTGGCCTCGACGTGCTCCAGCGCCGGGACGCCCTTGACCCCGACAACGCCGCTGTCGTGCGGGACGCCAGTTTCGTCTACCTCTCTGGTGGGTCACCCCTTCACCTGCGCTCGGTGCTCAAGGAGACGCTGGTGTGGGATGCGCTGGTGGCGGCCTGGAACGACGGCGCCGTGGTCGCAGGTTCCTCGGCGGGAGCCATGGTGCTGTGCGACCCCATGATCGACCCGCGTGGCGGTGCCTTCACCGTCGGCCTCGGGCTGGTAACCAACCTCGCTGTGCTGGCCCACGCCGAGCCCGACGTGACCCACCTCCACCGGCGGACGATGGAGCTGGCCAGCCCCGGGCTGGCGCTGGCGGCGGTCCCCGAGCGCACTGCCCTGTTGTGCGACCCGGACGGGACGTGGCGGGTAGAGGGGGCCAGCGCCGGTTCGGTGCAGGTCTTCGTCGACGGCAGGGAAGCCGGGCTCGACGCCCTGCCCGGTTGAGAACCTGCCCGGTCGAGGGCTACTGCTCGACGATCTGCACGGACTCGATGGTCACGGGTGGGTCGGGTGCACCGCCCAGGCGGCTGTTGGGGTCGGCTTTGTGCATTGCCAGGATCTGGCGGACCACCTCAAGGCCGTCGCTCACCTGTCCGAAGGTGACGTAGGTGCCCTGGTTGTCGAGGGCAGATGCCGCCGGCCCGGCGACGAAGAAGAACTGGGCCCCGGCGCTGTTGGCCCCCTGACTGCGGGCCATTACCAGGTCCCCGGCCTGGTAGCGGCGGTCGGTCGTACCCTCGTCGGTGATGGTGTAGCCGGGGCCGGGGTCGGACGCATCCTCGGTCTGGGGGGAACCGCCCTGGATGATGTCGATGGAGGGGTCGGTGCGATGGATTCGGGTGCCGTCGTAGTAGTGGTAGCGGGCGAGCACGACGAAGTTGTTGGTCGTCCCCGGAGTGGTCCCGGTGTCGAGGTCGACCCGGATCTCGCCGGCGCTGGTCTTGAAGACCGCGGTGTAGCTCTTGGTCGGGTCGATGCACCTGGGCGGCGGCTGGTCGAAGGTCAAGGTCCTGGGCGCCGAGCCGTCGGCCGGCGGGCACTCCCCGCTCCCGTACTCGAAGGCGGCAGGTTGGGTTGGGGTAGAGGTGGTCGTGGAGTCGGTCGACTCGGTCGAGGTCGACGGCGAGGCCTGCTCGGCGGTGTCGTCCTTGTTGGTCCCGAGCTGGGAGATGAGCACCAGGACGGCGAACGCCACCACCGAGACGACCACGGCGGTGACGAACCGGCGACGGCGCTGATCGCGGCGCACGGTGGTCTCCTGCTCGGCCAGCCGCTCCTGGCGGCCCTGCTTCTGGCGCTGGCGCTTTTCGGTCCCCATGGGAGGCCAAACTAACGCTGGTAGCGTCGCCCGGCCATGCGGGTCGTCGTGCAGAAGTTCGGAGGAAGCTCCGTCGCCGATCCCGATCGGGTCCGTGCCGTGGCCGACCACGTGGCCCGGACCCGCCACCACGGAACCGACGTCGTCGTCGTCGTCAGCGCCATGGGTCGCGAGACCGACGATCTCCTGCACATGGCAGCGCAGGTGTCGCGCTCGCGCCCGGGACGGGAGATGGACATGCTCATCACCGCCGGCGAGCGCAAAGCCACCGCTCTGGTGTGCATGGCCCTCCACGATCTGGGCGTCGAGGCCGACAGCCTGACCGGTAGCCAGGCCGGGCTGCTCACCGACGCCGCCCACACCAACGCCAAGATCCTCGAGGTCCGTCCCGATCGGGTGCGCCAGGCCCTGGCCGACGGCCGGGTGCCGGTGGTGGGAGGGGCCCAGGGGGTCAGTCCCAGGCGCGACGTGACCTTCCTCGGCCGGGGGGGCTCCGACACCACCGCCGTGGCCCTGGCCGCTGCCCTCGATGTCGACGCCTGCGAGCTCTACACCGATGTCAGTGGTGT
Source organism: Acidimicrobiales bacterium (assembly GCA_051005375.1). GTDB lineage: Bacteria > Actinomycetota > Acidimicrobiia > Acidimicrobiales > CADCSY01 > JADDRA01. The sequence goes on along the minus strand of JBPCJK010000217.1, from coordinate 1,230 downwards.
CTTCACGGCCGACCCCCAGATCGTGCCCAGTGCCCGGCGGATGGCCTCGGTCGGGTTCGACGAGCTCCTGGAGATGACCGCCAGCGGCTGCCCCAAGCCGGCCATGCGCTCGGTGGAGTTCGCCCGCCGCCAGGGCGTGGCCTTGCACGTCCGATCGAGCTTCACCTGGGAACCCGGGACCTGGGTTCGAGAGAAGGACCCGAATATGGAACAAGCCGTCATCACCGCCGTCACCTACGACACGTCGGAGGCCAAGGTCACGGTGCAGGGGGTGCCCGACCGACCGGGGATCGCCGCCTCGCTCTTCCGCAGCCTGGCCGACCAGGACGTCATGGTCGACATGATCGTGCAGAACACCTCCGAGGAGGGCCGTACCGACATCTCCTTCACCGTGCCCAGCGAGCACCTGGCCCTGGCCCGGCTCTCCTGCCAGGCCCAGGCCGCCGAGATCGGCGCCGCCCAGGTGCTCGACGACGACGCCATCGCCAAGGTCTCCGTAATCGGCGCGGGCATGAAGTCCCATCCCGGGGTCTCGGCCACGGTGTTCGAGGTGCTGGCCGCCCGGGGCATCAACATCGAGATGATCTCGACCTCGTCGATCCGCATAACCTGCGTGGTGCGTACCGAGCGCATGGAGGACGCCGTGGCCGCCCTGCACGACGCCTTCGCCCTCGACCGCCCCCCGGCCTAGAGACCCCCCCCTTTCGTCTCCAGACGGCACCTGGTGCCGGCCTCAGACCAAAGAACGGCCCGGTACCCTTCGACCATGGCTGTGAACGTGGGGATCGTGGGCGCCACCGGCTTGGTCGGGGGCGTGATGCGATCGTTGTTGGCCGAGCGGCGCTTCCCCGTTGCCAGGTTGCGGTTGTTCGCCTCGGCCCGTTCCGCCGGTCGCCGGCTGTCCTGGCAGGACGACGAGATCGAGGTGGAGGACGCCACTACCGCCGACCTCGCCGGCCTCGACCTGGCGCTGTTCTCCGCCGGGGCCACCGCGGCCCGGGCCCTTGCCCCCCGGTTCGTCGAGGCTGGCGCCATCGTGGTCGACAACTCCTCCGCTTGGCGGATGGACCCCGAAGTGCCCCTGGTGGTGTCCGAGGTCAACCCCGGTGCTCTCGACACCTTGCCCAAGGGGATCGTGGCCAACCCCAACTGCACGACCATGGTGGCCCTGCCCGTGCTCAAGCCGCTCCACGACGAAGCCGGGTTGCGCCGGTTGGTGCTGAGCACCTA
>JBPCJK010000216.1:0-14504 GCA_051005375.1 Acidimicrobiales bacterium | reverse complement strand
CCGACGAAACAGGCCATGCGCAAAGCCCCGGAAGCGCGATCGTGAGTACGAGGCATACTCGGCTACCTGAGCAAGCCGACCAGCTCCATATCCGGTCATGCCTTGTTTGGTGCCTGCTGCGTCGGCGGTGACGGTGACGGTGACGTCACCGTGGATGTTCGGATAGGACCAGGTCTGGCCGGTCGCGGCGATAATCACCGACACTCCGCCAGGCAGGCAAAAGGTCTCGTTCGATGGTGGCACCGGTGGCGTCCATGACGAAATCGGCGAATCACCGTCACCGGTGAACCCGTAACGCTCGACCTCCGGCGCCGCCGGCAGTACCGTCGAGGTGCGTTGGATGATCCGGTCCGTCGAGTCCCGCACATAGGCCACGGTAGTGGAACCGTTGCCGGTGCCCAAATGGCGGTCAGCAGCATCGTAGCTGCGGGTCTCACCCCAGATGTTGGCGGTGTTGCCGTGCCCCTCATAGGCGATGGTGCCGATACCCGGCACAGTCGTGGACTGCAACCGATTCGCCGAGTCATAGCAATACGACGTACTAGTGGATACGCCACCAGCCACGACGGTCTGACTGGTCCGATCAGAGTTCTTACCAGCATCGACCTCCGCGCGCGTCTCCAAGTCAGTGAACACACTTAGAGCGGCTCAAGTATTCACGTAGGGAAAGGCCCATATTATCCCACAGGACTCTGCCGTCAGACGGTACGCTTCCATCGAAGAAGGCGAGGCTGCCGTCGCTGGATTTGCGCTCTATCACGACTGACAAACCCCCAATGATCCTTTTGCCATTCTGCAAGACGTACCCGTCCCTGGTGCGAGATACTCCAGGAAGTAGATAGAGCCTTCGACCCCCCGCCAATAGCTTCGGTTTTGGAGGCTCTGCGCCATAGAGGGGAACTTCGACGGGGCCACCGTTACCGTCATCAGACTTTTCGTAGATGAACTTCGTCACTAGCGATGAATCACATCGATCATCGATTAGTAGTAACCGGCCCCGCTCGTCCGAGCTAACGGGATAATCGGGCGGCAGGTTTCGTCCCGAATCTATACAGGACCCAAGCAGCAATATAGGAGTCGCGGCGACGGCTACGATGAACGCACAGCGTGAGGCAGGCATATTTCACCTGCCGTCAGCACGGTGTCTTGATGTCATGGTTTGCGACGTCGCTCGGACCAAAGACCAACAGTACTCGTACAACAAAGCCAAACGAGGACGTAAAATGCAGTCCCAACCGCAGGACGCTTCCACCACTCCCTGCCGACCAGCCGATCCAGAACCAGAATGCCAGTCGCGAAAGCGATAAGATGAAGCAAAATCCAAAAACGTCTGTTTGCACGCTGGGCGGCGGGCCAGAACCTAAGCACGAGCATCACCCCGGTCAAACGTGCAATGTGCAAGCCCGGAACGACCCACGCGTGAAGTACCGATGGCCGTGCCGATAGTGAACATGCAATCGACCATGGCGCCCGCCGAATACCCCACCTAAGCCTCCGCAACGTCGCCTAGCGTCCCGGAAGCGACCATCGAGGTAGAACCCCCCGGGGCCTCCCAACGCGCCGAGCGCATGAACGACCATCCCGGCGCCCATACAGCCCCGTCTACGTCGCTTTCCGCTCATCATGCAGTAATGGCCGTGGCGTGAGTGCTTCGAGAAGGGCAGGATGCTAGGTGCGGGCAGCAGGAGTGTCTCGTCGTCGGGCACGCCGGCGGGCCAGTCGCCGACGGTGACGTCGACGGCCAGATACTCATCGGTCACCAACACGACGCAGCCCGCCGCTGATCAGACGGCGTCGGTGTCGTCAGGATCGAGGTGACCACCGAGGAGAGGTTCGGCAGCGAGGTCGGCGTCGAGGGCGGCTTGGAACTCCTCGGCCAGGTCGCCGCGGGTGACCCGACCAGGATCTCTCGGCCTTCGGAGGTGATGCGCGGGTCCCCGGCGCGCCGACGCCGACGGCGTTCCTCGAGCAGTTCTTCACCGATGGTGCTCATGGCCCCCATTCTGCCTCCGAAGGGCGCCTCCCGGCGTGTCGTCCCGTCCCGATGCGTTCGTCAGAGTCGAGTCCGTACCAGCAAGTCACAACCGAGACCGTTCTGTCCTGCGGGTTTTCCGCGGGTTTTCGGCACCGGCTCCATCGCCGCAGGATGGGCCGCAACCGCCTGACCAGGGCAAACAACAGTGGGCGCAGAGGGACTCGAACCCCCGACATCTGCCTTGTAAGGCAGTACCCCGGACGGTCCGTGGCCTGCGGTTTCACCGGGATCCGTCGCCTGACCTGCCCATTCTTGGGACACCCGGTGACGGCCTGAGCCAGCCGAAGTCATGCTGGCGTGTCCTGTGGGTGTCCTGCGAAGGGCTTACTGCTCCGCCTTCCACGTGTTGTATCCCGGCAACGAAGTAAAGGTGTCCTTGCCGTAGTTGGCCCAGTACTCCTCAAATACTCCCTCGCCAAGATCTGCGAAGGGTCCGGTGCCGTCCCTGAAATCATCGAGAGATGTACCGGAGATGGATCCGATGTTCGTTGTGTTGCCGCTCCCCGCCCTGGTCGCAGCAATCTTGTACTTTTCGACCAGGAACCACTCGACATCAGTCAAAGGACTAACCAACTTCTCAGGCTCGCCGACACCAAGCACCTCATGCGCATCGACTGGCACTCGACTGTAGATGAATCCAAGGATCCAATGGGATCCATACTGGTTGTTCGGGAAGGCAATATTCTTGGTCGGATTCCGCAAGAACGATGTGTAGCCCCCGAGGGTGAACGATGTGGTCCATCCCCCAGCTGTTGGACGGCGGTAGGCAGTCTTGACGTCCAGCGCAATCTTGTGGGTATCCGCTTCGTCCTTCATGATTGTGAAGTCGGGATAATAGTTCTGCTGCTCTGGCTCGTGAACCTTCAGATCTAGCTCTTCGGCAACGGCCACCACCTGCGGCCGAACGATCATCTCAAATATGGTGGACAGAACTTTCGTATCCAGGCCCAGAGGGTAGACAAGACCAGCAGTCGTAACAATGCCCGCTGCGTCAAAGGTCGGCACTGAGTCGCTGATCTCCTGGCGAAGAGTCTCGATGTAGGACATTCTCCGGAGCGTACTGCACCCTCGTGAATGCTGCCGACTGGTGCGGCTAGCCTGCACCACATGACTGACTCCCCCGATGGTGCAAGCGTCCACCCAGTGGTGCCACCCCTGAAGTGTCAGGGAATCAAGACCAAGCTGGTTCCCTTCATCGCCAGCAACCTTCCACCCTCCGATGGTGTCTGGATCGAACCATTTCTGGGATCTGGCGTTGTCGCATTTAGCCTCAAACCACAACGGGCTCTGCTATGTGACACAAATCCGCACATCATCCGCTTCTACAAGGCGCTCCAGGACGGCGAGATTACACCAGCATCGACCCGAAGATTTCTAGAGAATGAGGGTGCCAAGCTGGCCACAGACGAACGAGATCATTTCAATTACATACGATCACGTTTCAACGAGACAGGAGACCCACTGGACTTCCTATTCGTAAATCGTGCCTGCTTCAACGGAATCATGCGATTCAACCGAAAGGGAGGTTTCAATGTTCCATGGAACAAGAAGCCCGACCGGTTCGCAAAGGCATACGTGACCAAGATCGTGAACCAGGTGCAGCGAGCTCAACAGATTATCGTCGAACGGGACTGGACGTTTGCGTGCCAAGACTGGCGTGAGACAGTTGCGGCCATCGATGCTGGAGATTCCGTCTACGCAGATCCGCCTTACATCTCACGCTACTCCGACTACTTCAATAAATGGGAAGATGACGACACGGCAGATCTACTCAAACACCTAGTGGAATGCAATGCCGATTTCGCAATGTCCTCTTGGATGCGAAACCGTCATCGAGAGAACGAGTTCTTCGACACCTTGCCCACCTCGGTGCGGTACGTCACGACCGAGCACTTCTATCACGTCGGGGCAACTGAAGCGCTCCGAAGCGCCATGGAGGAAGCCCTCATCCTACGTGCCTAGCGTGGCCTCATCTGGCGCAGAGCGGGGAACTTGGCTTCCAGCCGAGCCACATCAAGACCGCCGGTATGCCTGCGCTTGCCGCTGCCGAGACGGGAACCGCTTGGCTCGGTGGGCGGGAAGGCGTCGGTGCTGGTAGTCGTCGCTGGGGCTGGGGCGGAGGCGAGGTAGGGGTAGCGCTCGGCGACGTGGGCGACGATCTGGCCGAGCCGCTCGGTGTCCACCGCCCCATCGTCTGCGATGTCCACCGCTCGGAGGTCGTCAGCGGCCAGCTTCCAAGCGGCTTCCAGGTCGGTGACGTTGGCATCGCCGGCGAGACCGTTGAAGGCGATGCGGAGCGTCAGGGTGCGGACTTGGTCCGCCAGGGCCTCGGCCTTGGTCTCAGCGTCCTTTGCTCGGACCCGGTGCCGTGCGGCTTCGTCGTGGACCTTCTTGAGCTCGGGGTTGTCTGGTGCCTCGCCCTCCTGCCCTTCGCCCTCCCCAGCGACGTCGGCCGGAGCGTTGTCGGCGTCGTCTGGGGAATGGTCGGGCGCTGGCTCGGCAGGATCGTCGTCAGGAGCCCATGCCGCCGCAGCGGTGAAGGCTCCCCGGAGGTCGTAGAGGTCGGTCACCATCCCAGCCCTTCCGGTTGGTCGCTCTCGTCCAGATCGAATCGCACGTCAAGCATCCGAGTGGGCTGGGCGGTCATGTAGATGGCACCGGCGTCGAGGGCGTTGAGGGCGATGTGCTTGCCGCCCGACCGGCTGCACTCGGAGCCGAGCAGTTCGCAGATGGCGTCCACGAGCTCGTCCCAGGTGGGCAGGTTGCCGTCGTGGTCGTAAGTCCACTGACGGAGGCCGCAGCGGGCGTGCCAGTCCTCGTTTGCGACGTGGGGGTGGAAGCCGTCGCTGCCTTGCTTGTGGAGGACCCAGTAGTTGTACCGACGCTCGATGCGGGCCTCGGTCACCGGGTCTAGCCAGAGGTCGAAGCCGTCCTCGGTGGCGGTGACGCCTACCTCGTCGTCGGCGATAGCGGCCATGACTCGGCGTCGGGCGTCATGCATGGACACCGACACCAACTCGGCCAAGTGCTCCACCACATCGTTTATCAGCGCCACATCGCCGGTCTTGTAGTCAACGGCGAACACGGCCTCCTGGACGCAGCGCTCGGACGGGTTGTCGATGACCCTGAACTCCTCTTCGGTCATCTTCACGGTGCGCCCTCCAAGGTCTCGATGCGGGTCGTGAGGGCGTTGATCTGTGCTTGCTGGTGGCGCAGCAGGACCATGACGTTGTCGGGCAGCGGCGGCAGGGTGACGAGGGCGTCGTTGACCTGTTCGTCGGTGAGCGTCGGTCCGGTGGTGAGGGTGGTTGCAGCCATTGGGTCTCCTAGAAGCTGAACGTGGGTCGGATGAGCGGGTACTTGGCGCAGATGGCGTCGCCGTAGGCGACCGGGTCGGCCTCCACGGCTTCCACGAAGGTCAGGGCTTCGCTAGTGCGGGAGATGGTGCGCTCGGCGGTCCGCTGGCGTGCTCGGAGGTCGTTGAGCGCACGGTCGCACTCAGCGGCGGTGATGCGGCCGATCTCCGCTGCGTTGATCAGCTCGGCGTAGGCGTCCCGCACATCGCACAACTCCCTCAGCGCCTCGTCACGAAGCTCGGCGACCTCGACGACTCGGGCGTCTGCGAGTTCGTTGGCGCTGGTGGCTGCTAGCCGCTTGGCCTCTTCGATCTCACCTTGGGCGGTACGGCGGTCGGCGTCGGAAAGGCCAGCGGCGGTCTCGAGTGCGAACGTGGCATCGGCGATCGTGCGCTGGGCCATCACGACCTGCCTTGGGGTCGGGTCGCTCGGCGGGACTCTCGGTCCTCCAACGCAGCGAGGGCGTCCTCGGCGGCGAGGCCCTTGGCTTGGGCTTCGTCGGCCACCCGGGACAGGGTGTCTCGGGTCGTGGTCAGGTACTTGGTGCGTTGCCCAGTCATGGGGCGACCTCCACTTCTTCCAGGCGGCGAAGGACCGGCTGCTCCTCCACCGCATCGGTGAACGAGTCGACGGCCAGACGGACGATGTCGGATCGGGTCATGCGGAACGCCTTGGCGATCCGGTCCAACCTCTGGACCTGGTCGGGACGCAGGCGCAACTCGATTCGTTCGGTAAAGACGGGATCGGGGCCAGGTCTATTTGGCCCGTACAAGTCGGCGGCATTTGGCATGGGCCAACACCTACAGACGGCTCGCCGAGCTTGGCAAGTAACCCGCCGATCCTGTGTTCCGACTCCCCGGCCTCGACAACTCCCCTGGCAGATCGGGAATCCCGCCAGTTTCTGAACATCGCTCCGGAAGCTCTGCACAGTGACCTTCATGACCACCACCAAGAACACCAAGCTCTCGTTCACCGCCGACCAGATCACGGACCTGCGAGACACCCAACTGCTCTCGTGGGCCAAGGTCGCCGAGGCCCTCAAACTCGGCAGCCCCGGTGCCGCCCGGCGGGCCTACGCGTCGCTCGTCCGCCCCCACGCCGAGAGCGTGCTGCCCGGTCGTACTGCTGCGGCGCTGACTCCGGTCCACCTGGCTGACGCCGACCTCGCCACCATCCGAGAGGCCATCACCGGCAGGACCATCGTCGTGCAGCGCAAGGACCGCACCGAAGACATCGCCGTCGCCAAGGTCACCAGCGCCAAGGCGGGCACCGTGAACTTCAACGACGGCGACAAGAGCCGCTCGGTCAAGGCCGAGGCCATCATCGCCACGAAGTAGCCCACCGCAACCGCCGAGGCCCCGGCTACCCGCAAGGGTGGACCGGGGCCTCTTGACGTTGTGGGCGCAGAGGGACTCGAACCCCCGACAGCTTCGATGTAAACGAAGAGCTCTAGCCATCTGAGCTATGCGCCCGAGCAGGCGTACCAGCCTGCCACGCCCGACCAGGCTGCTTCACAGCCGTTCAGACCGGCCCTGGTACGGCCACACGCCATCTGGCGCTCTGCCAACGCCTACGGGCGTCGCTGGGGTGGGGTGAGGTGGTCACTCCTCCTCCTCAAGCGACCGGAGGAACGCTGCGCTGCGGATGTCGTCGGCGGGGTAGTCCGGCTTGGAGCGTTGGGGCGAGGCGTCCTCGTCCTCGTTCTCGGCCATGAAGACTTGAAGCTCCCACCGTAGGAGGACGTGCTCGCACATGACGTGGTCGTGTCCTTTGCACGCATGGGCATAGACCTCCTGCGACGTCAAGGTCGCTGCAAGGGCACGAGCCACGAACTCCTCAGTGACACGGCCACAGTGGAGTTCTTCGAGAAGCTGATCGTCCCCGTGTTCCCAAATCTCCGTGCATTCGTCGCAGAGCAGGTACTCAGTGTTCTCCTCCTCGTTGAAGTACAGGTGGAGGTCATTGGGCGACGTGAAGTCGACGTAGCGGGCGGGAGCTTCTCGTTTTACCTGTGACTTCTTCGCTTTGGACCGCTTCTTCGATTTGGACTTCCTCATGGGCCGACTCCTGTGTAGTGCCTCCTCCGTTCTGGAACAGGTCTGCGTCTCTCGACGTGGAGTGAATGTAGATCCAATGTTGAGCCTTTGTCAAGCCTTCCGGTCAGCCCCGACTCCGGAGGAGGTCCTGCGCCTCACGCACCGTCCAGTCCCTCTGCTTGATCAGCTCGAACCGATCCGGCTGGCCCCGCAGGGTGGAGTGAACGCTCCACGGCAGATCCTTCCGTCGATGCTTCTTGGGCCAGGCGTTCGCCACTCCCCGACAGATGCGCAGCGTCTTTGGAGCCATGCCCTTCGACTCGGCCAGTTCGGCCAGACGGTCGGTGACACCGCCTCGTGGACCCTTGCGGCCGATGGGTTCGAGCCGGAGCGCCTCGTCCCCTATTTCCCAGCGTTCGTCAGAACTTCTCATCCGCCGAGTATCGCACAAAGGCTCTACAAAGACTCAGATATGCCAAACCACCGCTTCGTGCCAACCTCAATCGTTCATCCCTGGGTGGGCCTCCCATGCGACGGGGTCATGCATGCTCCACCAGGTCGGCGGCCACCCCGCAAGCGGTGCGCTGTCGCCGAACCCTGCGAAGAGGTACCGACGTGGCGCATCCCCGAAGGGCTCCTCGACGCAGCTCATCAAGAGGTGGCGACTGTCCTCGATCAATGTGGCACTTGTCGCCATGAATCCGTGTGGTGCGCTCCTTGGAAGCGGAACCAGGTAGATGACCTCATGATGGGGGCCCACGATTCGACGCCTCTGGCTCCAACCCCATTGGTCGCTGTCGTACCCCCTGAAGAGCTCGCTGTACGTATCCATCTCAATGGCGGCGAAGCTCGCCCAGATCGGCCCGGTCGACAGCGGATCGAACACCAGCTTCTCGGCTAGCTCGTCCCATTCAGGGGAGTGCTTCTCCGGTAGCCCTAGTTCCGCAGTGTTGTTGTAGATCCATGCCTGGGCACGACAGCGGCGGAGATTCTCATCGCTCAGCGCCCAGACCGCTGCGTACTCCCTGGTCTCAATCCCAAGCATCAAGGCTTGAGCAAATGCCTCCGGCCCGGTATCAGACTGGAAGTCCCCCGGCATTAGCGGATCTTCGGAGTGCGTCTCGGGAAAGTCTTCGAAGTCCTTGCGGCTGAGCACACGGATACTCTCAATGATCCGTCGCTCGATGCGCTTCTCAAACCAGAACAGCACGGAGAAGAGTAGAAGCGAAACGCCGATGTCGGAGAGAACTCCAGGAAGAGCGTTCGTCCCTCCGTGCGTTTTCGCCCACCTGAGGTTGTAGACGATCAAGGCGACGCCAAGTCCCGCAGGCAGTAGCAACCATTTCCGGCTGTACGACTGGGTCACAGACTCCTCAAGAGGCTCCATGCCAGATTATGCACCGACCCGGCCCCAGGATTCGGACGGTTACTGTGCCTTCCTCATCGGGACCACGGTGCCGCCGCCCTCAACCTGCGGCGCCAGCAACTCGTCCAGGGCGCTTGCGATGGCTTCCTGCTGTGCCTGCGTGGCGTGCTGGTACCGGATTGGCTGCGACCTGGCTCCGGTGGCCCATGCGGGCCATGAGGTCCTTCGTGGTCGCTCCGGTCAGTGCGGCGAACGTGGCCGCTGCGTGGCGTAGGTCGTGGAAGCGCCGGTCGGGCTTGCCGACGGCTGTAACCGCTGGCTTCCAGACCCGACGGGTGAAGTTGTTCGCCCGCAGCAAGGCTCCGTGCTCGGTGGTGAACAGGTAGGCGTTCGCTCCCCCGCCGACGTGGTCCGCCAGGTGCAGGCGCAGGGCGGCAACGACCTCGCCGTGAAGGTGAACCGTCCGCCTGCCCGCATCGGTCTTCGGGACGCTGATGGTCGGTTCGCCCTTGATGCCCCTCGTGACCTGCTGCTCGATCCGCACGGTTCCTGCCTGGATCTCGACGTGCCGACGCTGCAACCCTGCGCACTCGCCCCAGCGAAGGCCACCGAAGCCAGCGAGCAGGACCATCGCCCGGTAGTCCTTGGGCACCGCAGCCGCCAAGGCACGAACCTCGTCGGCGTCGGGCGGTTCCTCGTAGCTCAAGCGGTAGTCCGGCTCGGCGCTCGCACCCTTGATCCGGCAGGGGTTGGAGAGCAGGTAGCCGTCGTCCACGGCATCGGCGCAGATGCGCTTCAGGAGCTTGTACGTCTTGGCGCACGTCGCCCGACTGAGGGCCGGCGACTGCTCCTTGCCGTGGCGGTTCGTCGTGCGGAGCTTGTCGTACCAGTCCCGCACGGCCTCGCTCGTGAGGTCTCGGAACTCGACGTCGCCGAGCATCGGGTTGATGTGGACCCGGTAGTAGGTGCTGTACGTCTCGAAGGTCGTCGTTCGGACGTCGAGCGCTACCCGCTTCATCCACTTCTCGACGTAGACGTCGAACTTGACGTGGTCGTTGACGACCGGTGCGCCCGAGTGCATGGCGTCCAGTTCTTCCCGGAGCCAGTTCTGAGCGTGGCCCTTCAACTTGAAGTTCCTGGAAGTGACCCTGCCGCTGGCATTCCGGTAGCGGGCACGCCAGTTGCCGGTCGCCGCCACCTTCACGACCGAGCCTTGGATGCTCCCCTGCTTCATCGTTCGTTCCTTTCGTCGCTGGGGCGTGGTGAGGGCGGGGCGGCATCCGCCGGTTTCTTGGCTGCCATCTCTCGCCGGATGGCGTGGACCTGGCGGCGCTGGCCGGGGGTGAGCAGTTCGTCGCCGACTTCTTCAAAGCTGGGGTCGCTCATGCCGCACCCGCCTTCGCTTCGGCCTCGGCGTCCAGCGCCAAGCTGCGCACGACGGACCGGACCGTGGATGCGTGCCAGCGGGCTCCACCGTGAGCGGTCGCAACGCCTGCGGCGTTGAGTGCGTCGGCGCAGCCCTGCCAGGTGGCACCAGCGGCACGCCATCGGGCCACCGCTGCCCGTGTGCTGGCCGGGAGAGCTACCGGGCGCCCCAGCCGCACCCCTCGGTTCTTGAGCGCTGCCAGGGCGTCACGTGTTCGCTGCCGGATCAGCTCCCGTTCATAGGCAGCGAACGACGCCATGACGTTCGCCATCAACTGCCCTTGCGGCGTGGACGTGTCCACCCCGAGGTCCAGGGCGATCAGCTCCCACTTCTCGGACTGCGCCTGCGCCATGAGGCCGGCGAAGTCCAACAGCGACCGGCTGAGCCGGTCCAGCTTGGCCACGACCAGGGCGTCAACCTTGTGCGCCCGCAGGTCGGCGAGGGCTCGGGTGATGCCTGGCCGGTCCAGGGTGGCGGCCGTGTAGCCGTCGTCCGTCACCCACCGCACCGACCAGCCTCGGCGCTGGGCCTCCGATGCGATGTGTTCTCGTTGGGCTTCTAGGCCGAGGCCCGAGCGAGCTTGCTCGTCGGTGCTGACCCGCAGGTACCCGATGACTTCCATGTGTGCTCCTTCGTGTTGGAGCGGCGCAAGGTACGGACCTGCAATAGAGAAGTTCAGCGGGATGGGTTGGTGTCGTGCCTCACCCATCTCCCACCACCGTGGTCTCAATGAAGTCGGGCACGTCCACGATCCCCTCCACCACCAGTTCCTCCCAGGGGTCAGGGCGCAGCTTCACTTCCACCCGCTCCGTCGCCTTGCCGAGCACCCGGTCCATGATCAACTCGGCTGCCTTCAACCGGTCCCGGTTACTGGCCTCAGGATCACGCACGACCTCGCCGAGCACCTGCACCGCTGCGACCAAGTCGTCCCGCATGAGCTCGTACGCCTGACTCATCCGTCGCCGGGTCAACTCCAGATGCACCGCTGCCGGGACGACCTTCGGCTTGCGCCCGGTCCACCTTCCGTTTCTGGCCTTGCGCTGGCCTCGGATCAGTTCCTCCTCAGACCACAGCGACAAGTCCTCGTCGCCGTTGAGGATCGCTGCGTTGGTCCTGCCGAGAGAGATGGAGATTCCACTACCGGTCATCAGTGCCTGCCTTGGTTGCCGTCGCTGGGGTGGGCAGCAAGGGTGCAGAGACGCCAGCCGTTACGCCATCCCCCAGGGGAATGCGGCAGTCCGTTCTCGCATTGAAGCTCAGGTAGCTGTCGCCGCTGGCACCCGGTCCGGTGCCCGGCCATAGGCCGGGGCAACAGCCGGAACGGGTACCACCAAGCCGGTTCCGGGAACAGGTGCGGAACGGGTGGGAACGGGTGCCTACCTGGCCGTTCGGTGGGAACCGGTACCCACCCTTCAACCCGTTCCCAATGCCCCGGAACGGGTAGCCGTGGCGGAACGGGTTAGCCGTCTCCATCCGGCTTCCCTTCTGCCACTGCAAATGGGCGAAGCGAGCGGTAGGCGTTTGCCTTGCCGATGCCACCTCGGGTGCAGTGGACGTAGTCGTTCGCCTCCAACCAAGTGAGCGTGGAACTGACCTTGGCCTTCCGTCGGTTGACCGTCTCCACGATGTCGGCAAGGTTCACGCCTGAGGAGCCGTAGGCGGACACGACCTTGGCGATCTGTGCGGCGAGGGCCTTGTCTATGAATGGATCAATCCCGTTCGTCTGCGCACCGACGCCGGGAGGCACGATCTCGGCCCGCAAGCTCTCGCCGTCGGCCACGAGGCGGAAAACGCCAATGCGCTTGCCCTCGCCGGCGACTGCTCGCACATGGCCCGGCCGGTCCTTGGCGACCTCCAGCTTGCTCGTCCCGGTACGGCCACGTCCGTACGGCTCAACCACCGTGGCCGAGTAGACCGCTCCATCTATTCCAGCCAGCTTGTGCTGTGCTCCGATGGCGAACCGGCCACGGTCCTCCTTGGACTTGGTGACGTGATCCAGAAGGACAACGGCTGCGCCGCCTGCGGTCAGGGGCTTTGGCAACAAGGCCATGAAGCGGGCGGCGTCGTCGTTGTCGTTGATGCTGAAGCCGTGCAACACCATTGCCTCGGTGACGCCATCTAGAATGACGAGCGACGCCGTGCAGTCCATGACCAAGGACAGGAGCGCCTCTCTCGTATCGTCGGTGAGCGGATCGTCCGGGCGGATGTAGTGGAAGCAGACCTCCACCACGTCCACCGGTACGCCGAGCGATACCAGCCTCCCGACGACCGACGCAGCCGAGTCCTCAAAGTCAGCGAACACGACGTGTTCGCCTTGCAGCATCCGCTCGGCGCACGCATCTAGCGCCATCCAGGTCTTGCCCGACTCCGACTCTGCGTTGATGGCGTGAACCTTGCCGGGGTACAGCAAGGGGACCCCATCGGTCCGCCTCCACATCGTCGGCACATCGTCGGGGACTTCGCCTCGGAGGATCGGACCTAGGTCTACTGGCGACCACGACGACGGGGCCGAGGGCTTGAGCTCAGGGTCGGGCCAACCGTCCCAGATCTCGACGTCACCCATGACGACCACCACCACTCCGCCCCAGCGACGCCGTGCCGGCGATCAACCCGAGCAGATCATCCCGAGTGCGCTGGTAGACGTTGAACCAGTCCGACAGGTCCTCGCCCGGTCCGAGGCCAAGGTCCACCACCCGCACCCGCATGGCGAGCGAGCGCACCGACTCGGCAGCGTGGGCAGCGCCATCCCGTCCGGCCTTGTCACAGTCATAGACGAACGCCACTGACCTACCGGCCAGAGCGGCCGACCACGCTGGCTGCCACGTAGCCGCCCCCAGCGTGCCGCTGACCGCCGTCAGACCATGGCTGCGGGCCACCAGGGCATCCCACTCGCCCTCGGTCACCAGCACCGGTTCGGCGTCGCTGGTACGGGGAGGCTGGGGGTAGAGCTGTCCGCCCCGGCCACGAAGCGGGATCATCTTTCGGGCCTTGGCGTTGGGCTTGTAGGACCGGAGGTTCGCCAGCTTCTCGTCTGGGCCAGCCACCGGGAGCGTGTAACGCCCTTGGCGTTCGTTCCAGCCGAGCCGAAACCGGCGCACGACTCGCTCCGACAGGCCTCGCTCATCGAGCAAGTAGCGCAAGCGAGCTTCGTCAGCCCACAGCGCAGACGACCACCGACGTAGGTCCTCATCCGTGGGCAACGGTGCTGCGTGCTTCGGGCGTCGGTGGATCAGCTCGTCGTTGCGGCGGTGGTACACCACCTGCGTCGAGCCGCTGAGGCCGAGCGCTGCCAGCACGGCATCACCGTTCGCCTGACAGGTCATGCACCTGAAGTACGCCACAACGACGCCGAAGTCATTGGGTCTGACGTCGATGGACAGGCTCGGGTGTCGGACATCGTCATGCACCGGGCACAAGGCCATCCACCGGCCGTTGCCCACCTGTTCCACTCCATCGAGGAGGGCAAGCGGGACGAGCACGCCAGGCGTTGCCGGGTCAGCCAGCAGGTCCGTAGCGTTGCCCGCAGTACGTGCCGCTTGGTCGCTGCGCTGCTTGGAGGAGGCCCGGTGTGCAGCCGGGTCTCTTCTGCTTGATGGACTCATCAGCGGCCACCGCCAACGACGCACGAGTCCAAGTACTCGTAGAGATCGATCCAGCGGTAGTACGCCTTCTGGCGAACCACCGAGTAGCGGATGGTGTTGGTCTCTCGCAGGGTGCGGAGGTGGCGCTTCGTGAGCGCAGGGAACTCCCGGACGGCTTCGTCGCCGTCGAGAAGGTCGTACGGCCGGTAGGCCGACTCGGGCATCGGGTGCATGGGTTCTCCAAAGGTTCAGAACGAACGTTTGAAGGGACCCACCTGCATCATCCGCCGGGTTGTCTCTCCCGGGGCCTCGTAGCTGGTGCCATCTGAGCCATCCTCCCTTGCTTGGGGATGACCTGATTACGAGGGTTCGGTCTCCCTAGCCCAAGGCAGCCCACCAGCGGCAGGCAGCGCCGAGCACGGTACCGCCTGCGCCGAGGTGCCGCCAGCCGTCAGGGCCAGTTTCGGCGATCCGTCAAATGGGGCGGGCCGACTGGCGTGACCTGTGTGTGTCCTGGCTCCGTGTCGCATCCGCAGAAACCTGCGTCTAGCTGGCTGAACGCCGGTTCCGGGTAAGGCTTGTAAGGGCAGCGCTCTAGCCAGCTGAGCTATGCGCCCGGAGCGGGCCACGCTAGCGGGGGGTCCGCGGGCGGGCCGGGGTGGGGCGGTACCTTCGCGGCGTCGGCGGCGCCATGGCGACTCTGC
>JBPCJK010000215.1:0-4943 GCA_051005375.1 Acidimicrobiales bacterium | reverse complement strand
CCCTCTCCAATGGGGGGGAAGTCTGACCCCCCCGGGTCTTGGGCGTGGAACTACTTGTCTTCCCCCACGCACCACCCGGGCCCCCCTTGAGGGCGCCCGGCTCGACACACTGCTGACTGCTGGAAGTGCTACCGACTCGTGGTGCTAGGAGTCGCTGCGCACCTTTGAGGCCACGGGGACCTCGCGGCGGCGGGCCTGGCGCACGAATGCGGTGAAGCCGGCGCCGAACAAGGCGAGGCCGAGAGCGCCGAGACCGACGGTCAGGGCGATCATGCCGCTCGAGTCAGGGTTGTTGACGGCGGGAGCCTGGCTGGCGGGGGCCTGCACGACGGACTGGCCGTTGGGCCCGAGGATCTGGAACGACGCTCGGGCGGGGGTGCCGTAGGCGTCGACTCCCTTATCGGTCTTCTGGCTGGCCACCAGCACGTAGTAACCAGGCTGGCCCTCAGGCACGGTGAACGTCGCTGAGATGTTGCCGGCGCTGTCGGGCGTGGCCTGGGCAAGTACGGGACCGTCGGCTCCGTTCCAGTTCAGGGTGACGGGTTGCGCTGGAGCTGCTCCCTTGGCCACGGCAAACGAGGACCCGGTCACAGTGACGGTTTCGCCGATCCCGCCGCTGGCGTTGCTGAGGTTGAGGGTGGCGAGGTTGGTACACGCGAAGGCAGCCATGGCAGTGAACGCCATGGCTGCGACTGCGGTCCCGATGAACGCCGAACCCTTCTTCTTCAAGCTCATGTGAGCTCCTTCCTGGGTGGTGGCGCCAGAACCGCACGGGACCCCGGCGACCTCTTTTGTCTCTCTGGCAAGTATGGCACGGTCCCTTGACCTACGCAATAGATGTTTGCACGCTCCATGAAGCACGCATCTAACTTCTAGGAGCATACATTCCTGGCGCATTGGAAATAGTGCCTCTGACCTGCGGCTTCCTGAGGACAAGCTGCACCGATGCCCGATAGGCCGCTGCCTCGGCTCGAATCGCCGATCTGGGGACAGGGGATTGCGGAACCTGGACGAAAGGTACAAGACTGGTGCGGACACCCGGTCCTGGAGAAACGACACCCGTGGCGGGGACCGGAGCCGACAAGGGGAGGAAGACAATGAAGAGCAAGAACCTGAACGGGTCGCTGGCCATCGTCGCTGTGGGGGTCGTCCTGATGGTCCTCGGGTTCGTCTACGAGCCGCTGCGGTTCCTGCTCATCTTCGCCCTGCTCATCGGCGTGGTGGGTGGCGGGGTCGCTTTTTTCGGGTCCCTTCAACAGGACGAGTAGCGACTGCGCCGGTGCCTCCTGGGAGATGTCGTGCCGGGCAACGGTTGATACAGTGACACTCAACTTTGCTGGTCCGGTCACTTAGGGACCGGACCTGGCTCAAGGCGAGGAGGTCGTTCCGTGGCTGTTGCCTTCGATCCGACGCACTGGACCCTCAAGACCCAGGAGGCCTTCCAGGTCGCCACCCAGGCGGCGAGGGCGGCCAACCATCCTGAGGTCACCCCCGAGCACCTCCTGGTCGCCCTCGTCGGCCAGGAGGACGGGGTGGTTCTGCCCATCCTGGAGAAGGTGGGGGTGGCTCCCCTGCCTTTGCGCAATCGACTACAGGAGTCGCTGTCCCGGCTCCCCCGGGCCTACGGCGCCGAGTCCCAGGTGGGCCGGGCGCTGCGCGACGTCATGGAGGCGGCCGACCTCGCCCGGCAGGAGCTGGGCGACGACTACCTGTCGACCGAGCACCTCCTGCTGGCCATGGCCGACCGGGTCGGCATCGGCAGGGAGGAGCTGCTGGGCGCCCTGCGGGAGGTGCGGGGCAGCCACCGGGTCACCAGCCAGAACCCCGAGGAGTCCTACCAGGCCCTGGCCCGCTACGGTCGGGATCTCACCGAGGCCGCCCGCAAGGCCAAGCTCGACCCGGTGATCGGCCGGGACGAGGAGATCCGCCGGGTCATCCAGGTGCTGTCCCGGCGGACCAAGAACAACCCGGTCCTGATCGGTGAGCCCGGGGTGGGCAAGACCGCCATCGTCGAGGGCCTGGCCCGGCGCATCGTCGAGGGCGACGTCCCCGAGGGCCTCAAGAGCCGTCGGGTGGTGGCACTCGACCTGTCGGCCATGCTGGCCGGGGCCAAGTACCGGGGCGAGTTCGAGGAGCGGCTCAAGGCCGTGCTCAAGGAGATCGCCGATGCCGAGGGGGAGGTCATCACCTTCGTCGACGAGATGCACACCGTCGTGGGCGCCGGCGCCGCCGAAGGGGCAATGGACGCCAGCAACATGATCAAGCCCATGCTGGCCCGGGGTGAGCTGCGCATGATCGGGGCCACCACCCTGAACGAGTACCGCAAGTACGTGGAGAAGGATCCCGCCCTGGAACGGCGCTTCCAGCAGGTCCTGGTGGGCCAGCCCAGCGTGGAGGCCACCGTCGCCATCTTGCGGGGCCTCAAGGAGCGCTACGAGGTGCACCACGGGGTGCGGATCCAAGACGCCGCCCTGGTCGCCGCCGCCGTGCTCTCCGACCGCTACATCACCGGCCGGTTCCTGCCCGACAAGGCCATCGACCTGGTCGACGAGGCCGGGAGCCGGCTGCGCATCGAGATCGACTCCATGCCCACCGAGATCGACGTGGTCGAGCGGCGCATGCGCCAGCTGGAGATCGAGCGGGTGGCGCTGAGCGGTGAGACCGACGACGCCTCCCGTGAGCGCTTGTCCCGCATCGACGAGGAGCTGGCCAACCTGGGCGAGGAGTCGGCGGCCATGAAGGCTCACTGGAGCGCCGAGAAGGAGGCCATCGCCTCCATCCGCTCGCTCAAGGAAGGCCTGGAGGCCCGCCGGCTCGACGCCGAGCGCTTCGAGCGCGACGGCGACCTGACCAAAGCGGCCGAGATCCGCTACGGGGAGGTGCCCGAGCTCGAGGGCCAGGTGGCAGAGGCGTCGGCCCGGCTGACCGAGCTCCAGGCCACCCACCAGATGCTGAAGGAGGAGGTCGACGAGGAGGACATCGCCGAGGTGGTGAGCAAGTGGACCGGTGTCCCCGTCAGTCGCCTCATGGAGGGGGAGGTGGCCAAGCTGGTGCGCATGGAGGACGTCCTCCACGCCCGGGTGGTGGGCCAGGACGAGGCCGTGCACGCCGTGGCCAGCGCCATCCGCCGCAGCCGGGCCGGGCTGTCCGATCCCAACCGGCCCATAGGCTCGTTCCTCTTCCTCGGCCCCACCGGTGTGGGCAAGACCGAGCTGGCCCGGGCCCTGGCTGAGTTCCTGTTCGACGACGACCGGGCCATGGTCCGCATCGACATGGGCGAGTACCAGGAGAAGCACACGGTGGCTCGTCTAATCGGCGCCCCTCCGGGCTACGTGGGCTACGACGAAGGAGGCCAGCTCACCGAGGCGGTGCGCCGCCGGCCGTACGCCGTGGTGCTACTCGACGAGATCGAGAAGGCCCACCCCGACGTGTTCAACGTGCTGCTCCAGGTGCTCGACGACGGGCGCCTCACCGACGGCCAGGGCCGGACCGTCGACTTCACCAACGCCGTGCTGGTCATGACCTCCAACCTCGCCGTCGACCCCCGCCAGTTCTTCAAGCCCGAGTTCGTCAACCGCATCGACGAGATCATCCAGTTCCGCAGCCTCACCCAGGACGACCTCGAACGGGTGGTGGAGATCCAGCTCGAGCACCTCCGAGCCCGGCTGGCGCAGCGCCGCCTGCACCTGGAGGTCACCCACGACGCCATGGCCTGGCTGGCCCAGCGGGGCTACGACCCCGACTACGGGGCCCGGCCCCTGAAGCGGGTCATCCAGCGCCAGATCGGCGACGGCCTGGCCCTGGCCCTGCTCGAGGGCCGCTACCAGGAGGGCGACACCGTGACCGTCGGCGTCGAGGGCGACCAGCTCACCCTCCGGTAGCGTTCCTAGGTGGGCTGGGAACCTGTTGAACGCCCAGGGTTACCCCAGTAGCTTGCTCGCACCGGCCACGGTGATTCGTCCGCCGACGGACGACCGCCTGGGTCCAGGAGAGACCGTGCCGTGACCGCGCACCAGCGCCGAGCCCCTCCGGGGCCATCACCTTCCACCATCCCGCCGCCTTCTGGGTGGGGACCGGCGCCATCACCACGGGGGTGCTGCTCCACCTGCCCAGTACGTGGGTGCCAGGGACATGGGCTACCGGTTGGCGGGGATGGCCGTCGACGGCCCCATGGTGGCGGGCATGGCCCTGATCATGGCGGGGCTCAGCGCAACCTTCTATGGCCTGACGGAACAGAGGGCTTACAGCGGACCGCCGTCACCTGGTGGCGGCGGGGGAGGCGGCTCCAGCGCTTGCTGGATATAGACGCACGCCGGGTTCGCAGTACCAAAAACATTGTCCTGATAGTCGCGTCAGCGGCGAGGACAGCACTCACCCTTGGCGCCGGCGCTGGGCTGGTCACCTTGGGTTTCCTCCTTGGTACACTGCGGAGCCGCCGCTGGGGCAGTAGGGCTGATGCCTGAGGGTAGCCGTCATGACGATGATGTCGCTTATGCCGAAAGCGTGGTGCGGAGGTGGTTGCGCGACCGAACTGGCTCGTCCAGGGGGGCCAGGATCCGTTCGGGGCGTCGGTCAGACCTATCCGTGAGTTCGACAACTCCAGGGGCCGGATTCACTGTGTTCCTGGCTTCGCTGATCACAGGCGTGGAACCGCGTCCGCTCCGGTGACTCGCCCCATCCCCCAGGGCGAAGTGGAATCACGCGAGAGTACAGGCGGGCGCCGAGCCGCCTCCGGGGCCATCAACTTCCACCATCCCGCCGCCTTCTGGCTGGGGACCGGTGCCATCACCACGGGGGTGCTGCTCCACCTGCCCATGTACGTGGGTGCCAGGGACATGGGCTACCGGTTGGCGGGGGTGGCCGTCGACGGCCCCATGGTGGCGGGCATGGCCCTGATCATGGCTGGGCTCGGCGCGACCTGCTACGGGCTGTTCCCCCCGCTG
>JBPCJK010000214.1:0-14892 GCA_051005375.1 Acidimicrobiales bacterium | reverse complement strand
CCTGGCTGACAAGATCATCGCGTTCATCAACGACTACAACCGGAGGGCCAAGCCGTTCAAGTGGACCTACGCCGGCCGCCCACTCCAGGTCGCGTAAGTCACAATGACTTACGCGCGAGAGCACTAGGACGTTCATTTCGTGAACATCCCTTGGTGGGGTGTTCTCGAAACTGCGTGGCCTGGGCCTAGGTGCCCTTGCTCGCGGAGTCTCAACAGGTTGGGGCAGGGAGTCTCCACAGCGCCTGGTCAGGCAGGCCCTGCGCTGTCATCGGTTGTCACCCGTTGTCATCGCTGCGGGCGTTCACCACCTTTTGCCGCCGAAGCGGGAGGCCCTGCCGCTGACTCGGTGGGAACGGAGGACGGCCTTGCGGGGGCGGCCGTAGCGGCTGAGGGCATCGAAGATGGCCTGGTCGGGGTTGACCGGGCGGGCCGCCGGGGCGACGAGGCGGGGGACGGGCCAGTCGGCCGGCTGGGTGGCGCGAAGCGGGGTAGCGGCGAGCTGGTCGAAGAGGGCCTGGGCGTTCTCACCGAGGAGGGTGTGGACGACGTTGACCATGGCGTCGACCACGTCCTTGGTCCGGGTCGGGCCGGTGGTGGGGGCGCTGACCCGGCGGTTCTCAACCTGGAGCGCGCCCAGCTCGGCGGCGGCAAGGTCGTGGTCGGGGGCGTGGATGAGGTTGTGGCCGATGGCGGTCTTGAAGGTCTCGTAGCGCTCCCAGTTCTGCTGGGCGGTGGCTGGGCGCTTGTAGACATTGAGCCGCTTGGGGAACTTGGCGGTCCGGGCCTGCAGCCGCTGGATGAGCAGGGCGGACTGGACGTGGTCGAAGGTGAGCTCGGTTATCCCGAAGACCCGGATGAACTCGTAGATCTCCTCTTGGATGGCCATGTAGTCGACGATGCCGTCAGGAAAGTCCTTGGGCTTCCAAGCGTGGAGGACGTCGAAGACGACGTGGTCGACGTCGCCGACTCGCTCGAGGTGGGCGATTGCGAAGCCGAAGTTGGCCTGGCTGACGGACGGGTCGCCGGCGGCGACGTAGGTCGTGCCGAGGGCGCCGTTCGTCTGGTGGGTGAGCGGGGCGCCGCGCCAGGGGGCGAAGACCCGGGTGATGAAGGTGTCGCTGAGGTAGGCGCTGAGGCTGCTGCGCCACTGGGCGCGCATCTCGACGGCGAAGGACTCGGGGTTTGCGGCTTCCTGGCGACGCAGCTGCTCGTTGTGCTCGATGATCGGGCCGTCGAGCTCGGCGAAGGTGGGACCGCCGGGCCACATCGGGATCTCGGGGGCGGAGGTCCAGTCGAGGTAGAGATTCCAGCTGGGCAGCTGGAAGATCAAGAGGTCAGGGTTCATGGGGGCACCGGTGCCGGGCTCGGTGGCCATGGCCAGGGTGTAGCTGCGGTAAAGCTGGCCCTGGCGGTCCCAGGGTGAGGAAGTCTGGAGGCAGAAGTTGTCCTTGGGGAACTGCGACTGCCCGGGGACGGCGGCCTCGTAGAGCTCCGTCGAGGAGGCAGTGCTGCCCGCGCCGAGGACGTGGGCGAACTCGTCGAGGAACATGGCCGGCACAGCGGACCCACGAGGACCCGAGAGGGTGGTTTCGGCGGCTCGGACGTGGACGTAGGCATCCTGAGACATAACGCGGCCGCCGTCGATTTGGTCGTCCGAGGCCAGGTAGATGGCCTCGCTCGTGGTCTCGACGATGTACGGCGCGAAGCACGGGGCGTTCTCGATCGCCCGCCGCATGTCGGTGAACTGGTTGAGCATGGCCTGGGACTTCTTGCCCGCGTACACGGGCACGGTCACCGACTTCATACCCACCGCTGGCTCGTGGAGGACGTGCCAAATGACCCAGGCGCCCACGATGGCCCCGATGACGTTCTTGGACCCCCGCCGTCCGACGACGAGGAGGACCTCCCGGAACCACCGCCTCCCGTGGGCCCGACACCACTCGATCCGCTCGAGGATGTCCCCCGGGGTGCCCTCGCTGCCCTCCCACCGGCGGTCGCTGGTGCCACCAGACTCGCGATAGCCCTTGGTCCACGCGTTGATGACCGAGATGTCGTAGGAGGTGAAGAGCTCGGTGGCGAGGGTGATGATCTTCAGCACGGTGGCCTGCCGGGGGTACAGGCGCATGCCGAGGAATCGGGGGTCGCTGGCGAACTCGATGATGTTGGTAGGCATGGCCGCCACGGTCTTGGTCTGCGACGGGGGCAGCTGGCGGGCGATGGCATCGAGCCGGCGGCGGGAGACCGTCACGAGCCGACCTCCTTACGCTCGTCGAGGCGGTGCTCGATCTCCTGGAGGCGGACGTCGAGGTCGACCTCGTGCCGGAGGCGGGCGCCGAGGGAGAGCACCAGGTGCACGGCCCGCAGGCGGTCGGCGGGCCGCTCCGCGTCCACCAACAGCTCCCGGAGCACGGCGACGGCCTCGCTGCCCATTGAGACCAGCTCACCGGCCGTCCGCGTCGCCCAGGCCGCCCGGCGCTCGGAGACCTGGCGGGCGAAGGCCGGGTCGGCCATCCGCCGGGCAACGGTCCTCGAGGTCACCCCGGCCAACTCGCCCGCCTGCGTGTAGCTGCGGCCGCTTGCGAGCGCCTCGATCAAGATTTCGTTGGTAGCCTCACGTGCCGTCATGACAACGGCGTCGTTCTCGGCTGGCACGGTGGCCGAGGCCTCTGTCTCCATGGTAAACCTCCTGGTAGAAGAATCGCGGTTACCTCTTACGCTGAGATCCGGACGGTTCGACAGGATGCGGGAGCCCGGTCGGAGCTCGACCGGGCGGCCAGCCGGGAGAAGTTTCCGGCGGCGTTCAAGCGTGATGTGGTCACGGCTGCTCGCCGAGGTGCACGTTGACCAGGGTGAGATGGTGGCGCTGGTGGGCGAGTCAGGCTGTGGCAAGACCACTACCGCGCTGGCCATTCTGCGAATGATCGAGCCGGCCTCAGGGGTAATCCGGTTCAAAGGTCATGACATCACCGCGCTCGGGGCAAAATCCGTGAGACCGCTGCGGCGCGGTATTCAGATGGTCTACCAGGACCCCTACGAATCGCTCGATCCCCGGTTCCGCGTGCGGGACACAGTTGCCGAGCCGCTTTTCGTGCACCGATCGGCCGGAACCCGGCAACGGCGGACCGAGCAGGTCAAACAGGTGCTCAGCCGGGTCGATCTGACGCCGGCCGAGTCGTATCTGGACCGCTACCCTCACGAGCTGTCGGGTGGCCAGCGGCAGCGAGTTGCTATCGCCGCTGCCCTCGTGCTTGCCCCTCAGTTGCTCATCGCCGATGAGCCCGTCTCCATGCTCGACGTCTCAGTTCGAACCGGAGTTCTCCGGCTATTCGACGACCTCCGCCGTACTCACGACATGGGCATCTTCATGATCACTCACGACCTCTCGACGGTCGCTCATTTCGCCGACCGTATCGCCGTGATGTACCGAGGACGGATCGTGGAGGAGGGGCCCACGCACGATGTGCTCCACAACCCGCAACATCCTTACACCCAGGCTCTGATCTCGGCGATCCCGAGGCGACATCCCGGGCAGCGGGGCGTCCGTCAACTCCTGCAAGACGAGACACCTGACCCCATCAGCATCGAGAGCGGATGCCGATTCCAGCCGCGATGTCCGCTCGCCCACGAGGCTTGCAGAGCAACCGATCCGAGTCTCCGTCCGGCCCGAGGAGCCAAGACGCCCCGACACCAGGCGGCTTGCATCTTGTGTGAGAGCCCGAGCACCCCTCAGACGTGGTGATCACGGTTGTTGGGCATTGCCGATCAGGGCACCGGTCCAATCGAGCCGGTCGCCGAGTTGATGGTTCTGGCTGCTGAAGTGGGCGGGCAGCTGCTTCATGGGTTGGTGGGAGCGCCGGGCTCGGGCGAAGGCGGAGGGACCGTGACCGGGCCCTCCGGCTCATTGATTCGGCCGCCGAAGTGGGCGGCGCCTCGGGGCGCACGACCTCGTAGACGGCGTAGCGCTGCCCTCCGGGGGCGGTGAAGCTGGCGCAGGGGCCGTGCGGGATCTCCAGCTCGCCCACCTCGATTCCGGCCTCACCCAACGCGTCCACGGCGGCGACGTAGCTGTCGACTCGGTACACGAGGATGGGGACGGTGCCGTCCGTGCACGGCGACGACGTCTGCCGGACGCTCATCGACCCGGGCCGCACTGCCGCTTTGCTGAACCCTCGTGGCCTACCCACAAGCAAGAGGGACGCGAGCCTCTTTGCTCAGAGCCGTCCCGCCGCGAGACGGCCGAGCTCGAGGAGCCGTTCGTCGAGGGGTGTCTCCGGGCCGCCGATGTTGATCTCCAGAGAAACCTGCGCCACTTTTGGCCCCTTGCGGAAGAGGAGCAACCGGCTGACCGTCCCGGTTGCCAGGAAGGCCTCGTCTCCCACTCCGTCCACCTTCTTGAGGGAGGCCTTGTCCGTGAGGCCCTGAATCCGCTGGTTGAACTCTGCGCTCGTGATACCTCCGGCCTTGCTGAAGAGGCTGATCGAGACGCCCGTACCCGCGCTGGCCGGGTCTACCCCGTAGCCGCATCCCTCTTGCTCCCAGCCCTTGTCTGGTGGAGCGGTTTGCCGCTGCGGTGCCGCGACGGACCTCCCGACCGCCTTCTCCACCTCGGCGCTGGTGAGCAGACCACATACGTCACCAGCGGCCGGCTCCTTGACCGTCGTCGTCGTGGCCGCCCCCTGGCTCGGCGCCGTAGTGCTGGGAGGCGCCGATGTGACCTTGGCGGCGTCGGTGTCGGACCCCTTTCCGCAAGCTGCGGCCAACACGGCTCCGGCCAAGAGGAAACCCTTGGCCGTGTGATGCATCGACTTCATGGTGATCATCTCCCTGTTGAGATGGATGGGCCCGGACTGCGGCTCTTGCGCAACGTCGGCACCAGACCCCCCGGGCCTCTCACCCAGCGCATCTTAGCCTCACAGTGCCCCGCGGCGAGGTCCAAGCCGAACACAGGGCAGGCGCTCCTCCTTACGACAGCGCGGGGCGATCTATCGGCGCGGACCGCTGTCGGGGTTACGGCCGCCAACGCGGTGGCTGACCTCGCCGAGCACCCATGCCGCGGTGTCGGCGATGAAGTCGGATGGGTACCCGACATCGAAACCGGTGGCGACCTCGAGCCGGTCGACGGCTTCGACGGACAGGACACAGTCGAGGGCGCCGAGGTTGTCAGTCAGCTCGTGGCAACCTCGGTTGCTCGAACGCCGCGTTCGAAAAGGCGCCGGGCAAGCATCACCCGCTGGCTGACGCTGGCTGACCTGGAAGGTGTGAGGCGGGCAGACCGAATGCCTCCTCGAACTGGCGCACCAGCTGGTACTTGCTGGCGCCCGCCGCCGCCGACAGCTCGTCGAGCTAGACGTTCCTGTTGACATCGCTGCGCAGGTGGGTCAACGCGCGACGAGGCGCAGGGCCGTCGCGGGCGATGCGCCGGGTGCGTCCGTGACCGGCTGGTGACACCGGCGTCCGGTCGGCGAAGCAGCGGCTGGCCCAGCAGGGGCCAAGGCCGACGTCGAGCTGCCCGACGGCACCAAGGCGTCCGGCACCATCAGCGCCGTGGCCTCGGTGGTCAAGCGGTCCGGCGGGGACGAGGGTTCCAAGCTGCGGCGATCACGATGACAAGGCCACCCTGGCCGTGACGGTGACCCTCGACGACCCAAAGGCGGGCGGCAGCCTCGATGGTGCCCCGTGAAGGTGCGCCTGGTGCGGGCGACGCGCCAAGGCGTGCTGGCCGTCCCCGTCAAGCCCTGGTGGCGCTGGCCGAGGGCGGCTACGGGCTGGAGGTGGCCGACGGCGCCGCTCGCCGGTACGTGCGGGTGGAGACCGGGCTCTTCGCCGAGGGCATGGTCGAGGTCAGCGGCGACGGCCTGGCCGAGGGCATGCGGGTCGTGGTGCCGAGATGAGCACGACCAGCCTCCTCGGGCCGCCGCCGTCTTCGAGCGCTTCGGCCTCGACGACCGCCTCGGCCCACCGCCCGGACCAGCTGTCGCTGCGGGTGACCCCGGGCCAGACCCTGGGAGGTGAGAGCGCATCGCTGCCCGAGGCGGCGCCCGCCATGATCGGGCGCATCGGCCCGGTGCAGCGGACGTCGGCGACGGGGCCGGTAAAGGCCACGGTCCGGCGGAGCGACCGCATCCCCGAGGCCGAGACCGGCGGCATCTCGGTGAAGGCCACCACCACCGACCGGGGGTCAGTCCCGGGACGGCCGCCTTCAACTGCACACAGCGACGACTGGAGGAACAGATGCATCTCGACCGCGTCCCCAGCTGCCCACCACCCAGGTGGCGGCGACGAGGACGCCGAACCCGTAGAACAGCCCCGATCCCTCTGGCGCCGCCAGCGTCCCGCCTAGGAGGACGGTACCGACCACCAGGGTGATGAGAACCACCACCCGGCGGCGGCGGACCGTGCGCTCGTCCTCGACCTCTCGGGGGGCGGCCGAGGGGGTGAGGATGTCAGGCAGCCGCATGCGGCTCGAGCCGCTGGGCCCGGTCCTGCAGGGCCCGCTCGGCGGCAGCCCGGAAGGGCGGACTCGGTGGCCGGTGAGCGCTTCGATGCGCCGGTCCCTGACGACGACCTCGTTGGTCATCGAGTCGATGAGGGCGCGAGCCGTGGGCAGGTCGACGTCGGTGACGAGGCGCAGCCAGTGCGACGACAGGCGGGGCGAGAGCAGGGGCACAGGGACGATGAGGCGCAGGATGCCGCCGGTCATGCCGCCCACCATGCGGAGCATCTCGCCGTAGGTCATCGGCTCGGGGCCGCCGATGTCGTACACCTGGCCGAGCGCCTCGACCCGGCCGAGGACGCCGACGAGGAAGGCCACGGCGTCGTCGAGGGCCACGGGCTGGGTCCTGGTCTGCACCCAGCGAGGCGTGACCATGATCGGCAGGCGGGCCACCAGCTGGCGGAGGATCTCCCACGAGATGCCGCCGTCGCCGATGACGATGCCGGCCCGCAGCACGGTGGTGGGCACCCGGGCGGCCAGGATGCCCTCGACCTCGCGCCGGCTGCGGAGGTGCTCGGACAGCTGGTCACCCTCGTCGCCGAGGCCACCGAGGTAGACGACCTGACCGACGCCAGCGGCGCGGGCCGCCTCGGCGAAGGCCACAGCCCCCCTCCGGTCGCGTTCGGTGAAGTCAGCCGAGGCCAGCGAGTGGACGAGGTAGTACGCCGCGTCCTGGCCCTCAAGTGCCGGGGGGAGGCTGGCCGGGTCACTGACGTCGCCGGCCACGGCCGTCCCCGCGCCGGCGTACCGCTCGGGAGTGCGGGTCATGGCCCGATCCTCGTGGCCCGCCTCCACCAGCGCCCGCGCCAGGTGCGACCCAACGAACCCGGTGGCCCCGGTGACCAGCACCCTTACGATGTGCCACCGGTCACCGGACCATCCTGCTGGCCCGGCGGACGCTGTGCCCAGCCCAGCCCGCCGGCTCGTCGTCAAGCCTTGCATCCCGCCTGGCACCTGGGCGTCCGGTGCCGATCCGGCTGGCTCCGGCGTGGAGCTGATCGCTCGAGCTAGAAGCCCTTGATGGGCTGGTCGGTCACGGTGACGTTGGTGGCACGGACGAGTGAGTCCTCGTCCACCAGCCCGTAGATGGGCCCGGGGCCGGAGAAGCTCAAGTCGTACTCGACCGTGTTCTTGCCGGCCTGGAGCTTGCGCTTCTCCTCGAGCGTGTAGCCCCTCGCGGCCAGGGTGGTTCGGTAGAACTGGAGCACGGTGGCCGGATTTGGCGAGCCGATCGCGAACTGCCAGTTGCCACCGATCGGCGGCCCCAGGTCCACGATCTTGGCGCCGGCCGGGATCGGGAACTCGGTGATCGTCTTCGGCCCGTCGGCTGGGACCGGCAGGCTGCCTGCCTGCGCAGCCGGCGTGGTGCTGGCGCTGGACGGCGGCGAGCTCGCTCCCGTGCCGGCTGCAGCCGACGAGGACGGGCGCTCTGGACCGACCGTCGCAGGTTCGTCACCTCCACAGCCGGCCAGCAACGTCGCTGCCACCACGGCGCCTGCGAGGGAGCGACTCGATCGTGTGGGAAGCCGTCCTGCACCCATGAGGATCCCTCTCAGTCGACGCGTTGCGTGCCGGCACCCTACCAGCGGTCATCGAGGTGACGGAGCGACCCGCCGTCGTCGGGCGGGCCTAGTGTGACCACCAGTGCATGGGGGAGGGCCGCTCGGGCGGCGCGGGAGCGGTGCCGGTCGCCGGTAGCGGGCTCGCCGGGGTCGAAGACCTCGGGCTGGACCCGCTCGCCATCGTTCCCCTGGTGGCGGCCGGAGCGCTCTACGTGACGGGCGTCCGCCGCCTGGCGTCCCGGGGCCGGGCGTGGCCGGCCCACCGGTCGGTGCTGTTCGGGCTCGGGCTCGTCGCCATGGTCGCCGCCACCCAGGGCCCTCGGCGACCTAGTCCGCTCCAAGGAGCTGCTGCGCCGGGCCAAGGACATCGAGCACCTGGCCCAGCTCTACGAGCAGCACCCTGAGCTCGCCGCCGACTCGCAGACCGGGCAGGCTGATTGAAGGCGGGAGGTCGGATCGACAGGGAGCTCCTACTTGTCGGTTGGTGCCACGTTCCTTATCGTCACCCCTTGTTAGGCGGAGGGTGGAGCGCAACATCTCCACCGCCCTCAAAGCGTCGTCGACTGAGGAATGAGTACCGCCGCTCGCCACCACGGCGATGGCACGACCGAGCCGGCCACCGCAAAGGGGGAGGGAGCGTAGATGTTCCAGCGCGGCGGCTAGTCGAATCGACGTCTGAGCGTCTGGGCGCTCAGCGCGCTGGACCAAGGCTCGCACGTGGTCGTAGCACGCCACGACCGGCTCACAAGCCTCGGCGATGGCCACGAGGTCAACGACGTCGGGGTTGGGTCGGCGCTGGCCTGAGGGGGTCACACCCCCAGTACCGGCGGCCCGATCTGCACCGTGGGGAAAACAAGCCCAGGAGATCTTTCCCCACCGCCCTGAAACGGACGCCGGTATTGGGGGAGACAGCAACCACCGATTCGGAGGTCCTCGAAATGATCCGTACCGCACTGCGGGGCGCCCACCTCGCCTACAACCACGTCGGCGGTGTCCTCGCCCAGGTGGAGGTCACCCCCACGACCTCGGGGTTGCCGGGTGGCGATCTGGCACAGAAGCTTCTTGACTGGCTGGCCCAGGGCGCCCTGTGGGGCTGCTTGGCGACGCTGCTCATCGGCGGCCTGGTGTGGGGCCTGTCCGCCCGGGCGGGCAACAGCCTGCAGGCGCGACCCCGTGCAGTTCCGAGCCGATGTCGGCACCGCCGTCGACCAATCGTTGTGACCGACGCTGTCGTCGGCGTCCTCGACACGAACACGCTCATCCTCATCGACCGCCTCGACGCCGGCGACCTTCCAGAAGAGCCCGTCGTCACCGCTGTCACGCTCGCCGAGCTGTCGGTGGGGCCGCTCGTTGCCGCCGACGAGGTCGAGCGGGCGGCCCGACAGGTACGGCTACAGGAGACCGAAGCGGCGTTCGAACCATTGCCCTTCGACGCAGCGGCGGCGCGTGCGTACGGCCGGGTCGCGGCCTCCTTGCGGCGCTCGGGGCGCAAGTCGAGCGCCCGTGCCTTCGATGCGCTCATCGCGGCAACGGTGATGGCCAACGACTTGGACCTCTACACCTGCAACCCGAAGGACTTCGAGGGGATCGACGGCCTCAACGTCATCGCCATCCCGACCCTGATTATCGGCCACTATAGGGGCTGCAGGAGGCTCGACAAGAGGGCCCGCAGGAGGTGCTGACTCCGGTGCCGGCTCGTCACAGCCGAGTGAGGCGGACCAGGCAACGGCCGGGAGGTACGGTTTGGGCGGCATGCTGACAGAGGCGGGGGTGGAGGCCACCTTCGTTCCCGGCGACCCGCCCCGGGAGGGTTGGCTGGCCCTGTGGCGAAGCGACGGAGCCGTGGCCGAGGCTGACGGCGAGCTCGAGCTGGCCCTCCCGGCCGGTCGCCAGGTGCGGCGACGGATGGTCCCGGTCCGCCGGTTGGCGTTGGTCGACGCCATCGACGACCTGGTCGACCTGCCGGCCGCCACTGACGTCGCCCCGTCGGTGCGGGCGTGGTCGGCCGCCGCCCGCCTGGCCGTCGACCTGGTGGCCCGGGGCCGGCTGCTGCCAACGATGACGAGAGCCGGCGCCGACGCCTGGCGCCTCGGACCTTTCGACCCGGCCGACGCCGCCCGGCGCCAGCGGCTCGTCGCCGCCCTTCCCCCGGCGGCCCACGCCAGCGCCATCCCCGGCGCCCGGCCCCTGCGGGTGCGCTCACCGGCGTTGCTGGTTGCGGCCTTCTCCGACGCCGTGGCCGACATCTTTCCTCGCACCGCCGCCGCGCCCGTGGGCGCCGGCCACCCCGCCTTCGCCGCCGCCGCCGCCGCCGCCGGCCCGGTCGACGTCGAGCCGGCAGCCGACTGGTTGCGCTCGCTGGGGGCGACGTCGATGGGAGGGGCGGCGACGGCCCTGCGCCTCCTGCCCCCCGACGACCCCGACGACGCCGACCAGCGCTTCGCCGCCGTGGTCCAGCTCCAGAGCCATCGCGACCCCAGCCTGGTGGTCGACGCCGCCGACCTCTGGTCGGTGCCCGAGCTGGTGCTGGCCCGCTTCGGGGCCGACGCCGAGACCGAGCTGCTCTTGGCCCTGCGCCGGGGCGCGCGGGTGTGGCCTGCGCTGCGCCGGCTGCTCGATCAAGCCCGGCCCGATGCCCTGGAGCTCGACGACGACGAGGTCGACGACCTGTTGGGGCCGCTGGTCGACGACCTGGCCGGTGCGGGAATCCAGGTGCTGTGGCCGAGCGAGCTGATGCAGCCCCTGACCCTGCGCCCGGTCGTGGCCACGGCCTCGCCGGCCGCTCTCACCGCCGCCGGCTTCTCGCTGGAGTCGCTCATGGAGCTGCGCTGGCGGGCGTCGCTCGACGGGGAGGAGCTGACCGGCGAGGAGCTGGCCACCCTGGCCCAGGCCAAGCGAGGGGTGGTGCGCCTACGGGGGCGATGGGTCCAGGCCGACCCCGCCCGCCTGGCCAGGCTCCGCCAGCGCCACTCCGTGGACGCCGTCACCGCCCTGGCCGTGGCCCTGGGCGGCGCCCTCACCGTCGACGGCGAGGCCATCGAGGCCGAGGTAGAGGGACCCTTGGCGACGTTGGCCGGACGGCTCCAGGCGCTGGAGGCGGGCACCGACACGCCGGTACCCCCCGGGCTGAAGGCGACGCTGCGGCCCTACCAGCAGCGGGGGCTGGGCTGGCTGGCGGAGATGGCCGAGCTCGGCGTGGGCGGGATCCTGGCCGACGACATGGGGCTGGGCAAGACCATCCAGCTCCTCGCCCTCCACCTGCACCGGGCCACCTCGGGGCGTCCCACCCTGGTGGTGTGCCCGGCCTCGCTCATCGGCAACTGGGAGCGGGAGGCGACCCGCTTCGTCCCGAACGTCCCCGTGCGCCGCTTCCACGGCACCGAGCGCAGCCTGGCCGACCTGGCTTCGGCCGAGCTGGTGCTGGCCACCTATGGGGTGGCCCGTCGCGACACCGACGCCCTGGCCGGGGTGGGCTGGGGACTGGTGGTCACCGACGAGGCCCAGACCATCAAGAACCCCCTGTCGCGCACCGCCCGGGCCCTGCGTCGCATCCCCGCCGAGGCCCGCTTCGCCCTCACCGGCACGCCGGTGGAGAACCGCCTCTCTGAGCTGTGGGCCATCCTCGACTGGACCACCCCCGGACTGCTGGGACCCCTGGAGCGGTTCCGGCGCACCGTCGCCGTGCCAATCGAGCGCCACGGCGACGCCGAGGCCACCGAGTCCCTGGCCCGGCTGGTGCGGCCCTTCCTGTTGCGGCGGCGCAAGTCGGACCCGACCATCGCCCCGGAGCTGCCGCCCAAGACCGAGACCGACCGCATCGTCTCCCTCACCGCCGAGCAGGCCACCCTCTACCGGGCGACCCTCGAGGAGGTGCTGGCCCAGATCCGCGAGGCTGAGGGCATCGGACGGCGCGGGTTGGTGCTCAAGCTGCTCACCGCCCTCAAGCAGATCTGCAACCACCCCGCCCACTACCTGGGCCAGCCCGGGCCCCTGGCCGGGCGCTCGGGCAAGCTCGACGCCACCGCCGAGCTGCTCGAGGTCATAGCCGCCGAGGACGAAGCGGCGCTGGTGTTCACCCAGTACGTGGCCATGGGCCGCCTGCTGGAGCGCCGCCTGGCCGACCAGGGCGCCCGCTGCCTGTTCCTGCACGGCTCGGTCCCCGTGCGCAAGCGAGAGGAGCTGGTCGATCGCTTCCAGGCGGGTGAGGCCGACGCCTTCGTCATCTCCCTCAAGGCCGGGGGCACCGGGCTGAACCTGACCCGGGCCACCCACGTCATCCACTACGACCGGTGGTGGAACCCGGCGGTGGAGGACCAAGCCAGCGACCGGGCGTGGCGCATCGGCCAGGACCGCCCCGTACAGGTCCACCGCCTGATCTGCGAGGGGACCCTCGAGGACCGCATCGCCGCCGTGCTCACCTCCAAGCGGGCGCTGGCCGAGAGGGTCGTGGGCGGGGGCGAGGCCTGGGTCTCCGAGCTGAGCGACGACGCCCTGGCCGAGCTGGTGGCCTTGGGCGGCCCCGCACGGGTGGCGGCCTGAGCGTGGGCGCCCGGCGCAGCTTCGGCGCCACCTGGTGGGGGCGGGCCTGGACCGACGCCCTCGAGCACCGGGCTCGCCTCGACCCCAACCGCCTGCCCCGGGGCCGGACCTACGCTCGACAGAACCGGGCCAGCGCCGTCCGCCTCGAGGCCGGTGTGATCAGCGCCACCGTGGCCGGCCGCCGCCCCTCGCCCTACACCGTGCGGGTGCGCATCCGCACCTTCGACGCAAAGGAGTGGGACCGGGTGCTGGACGCCGTGGCGGCCAAGGCCGGCCACGCCGCCGCCCTGCTCGACGGGGAGCTCGACCCCGGGATCGTGGAGGACGCCCGGGCGGTGGGGGTCGAGCTGCTGCCCGATGCCGGCGAGCTCCAACCCCGCTGCTCGTGCCCGGACTGGGCCGACCCCTGCAAGCACGCCGCCGCCGTCTGCTACCTGGTGGCAGACGAGCTCGACGCCGACCCCTTCGCCCTGTTCCAGCTGCGGGGCCGGGGGCGCGACCGGGTGCTGGCCGACGTCCGACGTCGGCGCCAGGGTGTCGCCGGTGCGTCCGCCCCCCCGGGAGGCGCCCTGGTCGGTGTGACTCCCGGCGACGAGCCGGCCGATCCCGGCATCCCCGCACGGGACGCTTGGCGCCGTCCCTTGGCCGAACTGCCCGAACCTCCCTCGCCCCGGTTCGCCCCGGGGCGACCGGCGCCGTGGCCCATCGACCCCCCCGCCGACGTCCCCTTCACCGCCGCCGGGCTGGCGTCGTTGGTAGCCGACGCCGCCGAACGGGCCTGGCACCTGGCCCGGGGAGAGGCCACCTCGGGCCTCGACCTCGATGCCACTGCCGACCTGGCCCGCCGGGCGGCGGCGGCGTTGGGCACCGAGGGGTGGCCGGGGCTGGCCAAGAGATGCGGGCTGGCGCCCGTCGAGCTGGCCCGCCGGGCCATCGCCTGGCGCCACGCTGGGACCGACGGGCTGCGGGTGCTCGACGAGGGCCGCTGGCGCCCGCCTCCGACCACCATGGCTGCCGCCCGGGACGCGGTCGTGGCCACGGCCTCGCCGGCGGCGGGACGCAAGGTCCGAGTCGACGGGAACCGCCTGCAGCTGGGCGGAGATGTCCAACTCCGGCTGGGCCTTGATCGCCGCTGGTACCGCTTCGAGAAGCGCTCAGGCCGCTGGCAGGTCGCAGCCGCTCCCGCCGACGAGGCCGACGAGCTGGTGGAACTGGGGTAGCCGGCTTGATGCACATCTTCCCGATAAGATGTACATATGAAGCGAAGAACCACTATCGAGATTGACGAGGGCCTGCTTGTACGGGCCAAGCGTGCCCTCGGGTGTCCGACCACCAGGGCGACCGTCGAAGAGGCCCTGCGCCAGGCGGCGGAGGGCGCCGAGGACCGGCAGGCCGAGGCCGCTGCCCGCCAGCGCCGTTACCTGGAGACCCTCGCCGACCTGGTCGAGCCGGCCGTTCTCGCTTCGGACGACATGTGGCGGTAGGCGACTGGCTCCTGGACAAGAGCGCCGCAGCCAGGGCGAGCGAGCCGCGCGTCGGTGCGCAGCTCAGCGACCTGGCGGGCAGGCTCTTCGTCTGCCCGGTAGGTGAGCTCGAACAGCTCTACTCGGCCCGCTCCGCGTCAGACTACGACGCCCTCAAGGCCGAGCTCCACGACAGTCTCGGGATCGTGGGGGCCCCGCCGGACATCTTCGAGCGGGCACTCGGGCTCCAGCGGGCCCTCGCCCACCATCACGGCATGTGGCACCGGACGCCGATCCCCGATCTCCTCATCGCCGAGATCGCCATCCACCACGCCCTCGGCGTCGTCCACTTCGACGGCGACTTCGATCGCATCGCCGAGGTCAGGCCCCTGACCCTTCGCCGTCTGGGTCCTTGAGATCTTCCCGGGATGGAAGACCCGACCGATGCCCGTGTCCCGGCGGAACTGATCGCTCTCCTCGTAGGCCTTGATCAACGCCGACGGGTCCCTGGTCCTTCGCACCTCGTCGGGTCCCGAGCCGCCGGTGCACCCATGGGCGGACTGGTCCAGTCGGGCCCTCAACCGTCGCCACAACCTCACCGGGTCGAACATGGGGGCTCCCTCCTCGGCCGTCGTCCCCACCCTCTACGGTGCTGTCGCTGCGCATGTATCACCGACCGGGAAGGGGCCAACCCATCACCAGCCGGGGGAGGCCGGCGACGGTGGTCGGCCGGATCCTGCGCCAACCGAGGTTGGCGTAGAGGCGCTCCTCGTCGCGGGCGACGGTCGCCTCCAGGTGGAGGGCGCCCCCGGTCTGAGCCCGGGCGCAAGCGGCC
>JBPCJK010000213.1:0-5403 GCA_051005375.1 Acidimicrobiales bacterium | reverse complement strand
TTGAACTCGCGACCTCCGCCTTGACAGGGCGGCGTGCACTCCGGACTGCACCACGGGACCAGGTGAGCGCCTATGTCCGCCGCTCGTGCGCACCCCCAACGGGATTCGAACCCGTGTTACCGCCTTGAAAGGGCGGCGTCCTGGGCCGCTGGACGATGGGGGCTCGGACGTCCGTTGTGGGTCTGCTCACGATAGCAGCCTCCACTCCGTCCCCTCCGGGGTGTCGTTGACCTCGACCCCGGCGGCCTGGAGGCGGTGGCGGATGCCGTCGGCGCCAGCCCAGTCCCGATCCGATCGGGCCTTGGTCCGCAGGTCGACCAAAGCGTCGACAAGGAGTCGTAGCGGGTCCTCAGGATCGCCCACTCCCACCTCGGCCAGCTCACCCAGGCGGACGACCATGGACCGCACGACCGAGCGGGCAGCGTCGCCCTCGTCGGACTGGAGGGTGTCGCGCGACCAGGCGACGATGGCCGCCTCCAGATCGAGCACGGCGGCCGTGGCCGCCTCCACGTCCCGGGCGGCGATGGCACGGTCGAAGCTGATCTGCAGCGCCTGGGCGGTGGCCAGCAGCGAGGTGGGCGGGGCGTCATCCCCGTCTGGCTGCTCGTCGCCTCCTTCCGAGAGGGACGCCGGCCCGGCGTGTCCCGGCCCTCCAGCCGGCGACCGCCGGCCGGCCAGGCTCTCGCCCCGGTCGGCCGCCTCTCGCAGCTCGGCGATGGCCAGGGTGGTGCCGGAGGGGAACACCAGGCTGTGGCCCCGGCGCCGCACGGTGACCCCGCCCCGTCCCACCACCGCAGCACTACCGGCGTCGAGGTCGAGCACCAGTCCGGTGTGCTCGTCGACGCCCAGCACGAAGGCGTCGTCGGCGAGGAGCTCCTCATCCGGGCCAGCCGGGGCTCCCCCAGGTAGCAGTAGCGGGTGTCGTGGTTGCCCCCCTCGGCGTTGTCGTAGTGAGGGATCACCGCCACCGCCGGGAGACCGGCCACGGCCAGCAGGTCGAGGCCTTCGAGCCAGTGGAGGTCCTGGCCCACCTTGTAGATCTCGTAGACGGGCACCGTGGCGGCGCCGAGGGTGAGGGCGGCGGCGCTGGCAAACGTCACGCACCCGCCTCGTTCGAGCTTGTCTGCGAGCACGCCGGGGACAGGGGATCCGGCCCACTGGCGCAGGGCGTAGGAAGGGCTGCCGGGGCCGGCGAAGACGAAGCGGGCGGCGCGCAGCCTGATCAGCGAGCGCTCGCTGACCAGGGTGGCGGCCTCGTCGGCCGAGCACCAGCTCGCCACCTCCACGTCGAGGCCGACGCTCTCGGCGAAGTACTCCACCACCCGCTGGGCCAGCACGGTGACGTTGGCCTGGAAGCCGAAGGGGGTGTCGAGCACCACTGCGGGGACCGGGCGTGGGCCCAGGCGCTCGATCAGCTGGCGATGGGTGGTCACCATGGTCGGGCTGGTTTCTCCTGAACCCATGATCACCAGCAGCCGGGGGAGGTCGTCGAGCGCAGCGGTCATGTGAAGAAGCCGTCGTCGCTGCACTGGTGCAGGAGGGCGGCCACCTGCTCGGGGTGCTGGGCGTGGAGGTCGTGGTCACCGGGCATCCAACGCACCCGGCTGCGGGACAGGGACGCCGCCGCCTCCTCGACCTGCCGCCGGCGGTCGTCGGCTCCCGTCGGGTCGCCGGTGGCGGGACCGGGGTCGGCGGGGACGAGCAGGACCGGGACCTCCACGCCGGCATAGCGGGTCGAGGGGCGGTGCTCCCAGAGGGAACGGAGGATGGCCAGGTGATGCTGGAGGGACAGCCAGGGCCGGACGGTGCCATCGGGGAGGTGCTCGAAGCAGGCCAACGCGCCGGCGATCCCCGTCTCCGGCCAGTCGGGGTGGGCGGCGCGCAACCAGGCCTCGATCTCCGAGGCAGCCCGCCCGGTCGTGACCGGTGGGGTCAGTGCCCGAGCGCAGTCGTCCCAGTCAGGGAAGCGCCGGTCCAGCTCGATCCATCCCCCGTCGACGCAGGCGACCCCCCGGACCAGCTCGGGGTGGCGCCAGGCCAGCTCCAGGACCAGGTTGGCGCCCCACGACTGGCCGGCGACGACGGGCCGCTCGAAGCCGAGGGCCCCGACGAGGGTGACCAGGTCGCCGGTGACGGTGGCGAAGTCGTAGCCCCCATCGGGATTGTCGCTGCGGCCGTGGCCCCGCAGGTCGACGGCGGCAACGGCATGGCCCCGGTGGGCCAGGGCCTCGGCCACGCCGTCCCACAGGTGCAGGTTCGAGGCCAGGCCGTGGACGAGGAGCAAGGGGGTGCCTCCACCGTCCCAACCGTGGACGTGGAGCGACACCCCGCCGTTCACCACTACCTGCTGGGATCGCATGGGGAAGCGACCGTACTGGGCGTGAACGGCACCGCGTTCGGGATGCCGCAGGCGCTTGCCCTCGGCGCGCCGGGAACTTTGTCGGATGAACAGTCTGCGGCACTGCTCAGCCGACAAAGAACGGAAGCCCCCCTTGCCCCACGCACCTACGTACCCGGTCAGGGCGGAGGTTCGGCCACGATCGCCGAGTCATGCAGCCGGTCCATCACCTCCAGCACCGCCACGGACGCCGGCGGCGGCCGGCGAAGGGGGGAGCCGCCCCGTACGGCGGTGCTGAAGTGGTCGACCATTCCCCGGTAGGCGTCACCGGCCGGGGCCTGGAAACGCTCGACGCCACCGTCGAGGTCGAGCACCTCGACGGCGTTGTCGTCTCGGTGGTGCCGTAGCCCGGCTCTCAGCGGGCCAGGATCAGCTCCGCCGGCGCCTCGGCGTGATGCGGCGTGGTGCGGGCGTAGCCCCGCACCGGCTCGACCGACTCGAAGGTCAGGGGCCGGTAGTGCCCGACCAGGGTTCCCTCCGCGCCCTGGAGGTAGAACTTGGGTCGGCGCACGGCGGCCACGTCGGACTGTACGAACTCGGCCTCCCTGCCATCGTCCCACTCGAGGTGGACTCTGAGCTGGTCGAGGTTGGTCACGTTGTGCCACACCCGCTTGTGCCCGGTCGTGCGCACCTGGCCCGGCACCGACCCCATGAGCTGGAGGATCCAGTCGATGTGGTGCGACCCCCAGTCGTACACGGCTCCGCCCGACACGCTGACCTCGGAGTGCCAGTCCCGGCAGGGGTGCTCGAAGCCGCCGACGAAGGTCTCCATGTTGAACAGCTGGCCCAGCAGGCCGGCGTCTACGGCCCGGCGGGTGGCCAGGAAGTCGGGGTCCCAACGGCGGTTCTGGTTGACCGTGAGCACCCGGCCCTGGTCTGCCGCGGTGGCGACGAGGTCGTCGGCCTCAGCCACGGTAAGGCACATGGGCTTCTCGCACACCACGTGCTTCCCGGCCCGCAGGAGCTGGAGGGCGAGGCGGGCGTGGGAGGAGGGGGGCGTGGCCACCACGGCCACGTCGACGTCCTCATCGAGGGCCAGCTCATCGACGCTGGTGTAGGCGCGGGCGCCCGGGAAGTCCTGCTCGGCCGCCTTGCGCCGCTCGGCCCGGTTGTCCACGGCGGCGACCATCTCCAGGCCGTCGACGCTGGTGGCGGCCAGGCGGTGGAGCTGGCCCATGCCGCCGTAGGAGCCGTAGCCGACCACAGCCAGGCCCAGCGTGCGCTCGCCGGCGGAGGGTTCAGGTCCGGGTCGGACCGCCCGGGCGAGGATGCGGGCCAACTCCGTCTGGGCCAGGGCGGTGTCGAGGTTGCCCAGCCCCACCACGGCCACCTGGCCGGCGCCGAGGGGGCCGGCCAGCACGGCGGGGAGGTCGTGGTAGGCGACATTGACCGTCAGCACCGGTCGCATCCAGTCGCTCCAGGCCTCCAGCGGGGTGAGGCGGTCGACCACGACAAAGGATGACGGGCAGCGCCGGGTGAGGGCGTGGGTGGGGTCGACCACCGTGGCCACGAGCTCGGCCTGGGGGGTGGGCGAGCGGCCCACCACCCCCAGGAGGGAAAACCAGGGCGCAGCTCCGTCGGTGTCGATCCCGTTACCGGGGCCCACCGGGGCTGCTCCCAAGACGAGCAGGAACATGCCCGCCTCCACCCGGTGGCGGAGGTCGGCGACCACCGACGGCCCCGGGGCGCAGGGCAGGCCGTCGATGACGACGGCGTCTGCCTCCCCCAGTCCGGGAACGCCGGTCACGCCACAGTCGATGGCGACGAATCGCATCTCGGCGCCGTCTCCACCCAGGGCGAGGCGCAGGGCGGCGTCGCGTCGGGGGCTGCGACGGGACGACAGCACGAGGACCACCACGACCGGGCGGTGCCGGCCCGACCTTCCGTTCTGGCCCCAGGAACGCGGGCATCTGATCTCGCTCCAGGGGCCAGAACGGTGGGGGAGTGCACCACGGTTCAAGGGAGGCTGAAGTGGCGCTAGCCTCCCCGTGGTGGGAAGGGGTCATGTCGCCGCCGCCGCCCTCGGCTACCTGGCCGGCACCTTCCCGTCGGCCGACCTCGCCTGCCGGGTGGCGACCGGCGGCCGCACCGATCTGCGGTCCGTCGGCAGCTGCAACCCCGGGGCCAACAACGCCATCAAGGCCCTCGGCCCGAGGTGGGGCTACGGCGTGATGGCAGCCGACATGGCCAAGGGAGTCCTCGGGTGTGTGGGGGGACGGGTGGTGGGTGGCGACGGCGGTGCCCACCTGGCCGGCGTGGCCGCGGTGGTGGGCCACTGCTTCCCGGTCTGGAACGTCTTCCGGGGAGGCAAGGGGGTGGCCACCAGTGTGGGCCAGTGCGCGGCCACCTTTCCGGCGTGGTCGGTGTTCGACCTTTTGGTGGCATGGGGAACGGCGGTGCTCCCGTGGTGGCGCCAGCGCCACGTAGAAGCCAACATGGTCTCGTCATCGATCCGCGTGAGCGCCGCCACACTTTGGTGGCGCCGGGGCTGGGCCAAAATGTGGGGACCCAGGCCCAGCCGGTCCATGCCCCTGGCCGCAGCCGCCTCCAGCGCCGTCATCCTCTACCGCCTGGCCACCGAGCCGCCGCTCCCGGCGCCGCCACCGGAGCCTCCGTACCCACCCGATGCCGGCGACCGGGAGCCACTGGTGCCGGTGCCCTCGCCTCCCCACCTCTCGGCCGAGGAACCGCTTCCGGCGTCGTGATCGGGCTGGTCACGGACTCCAACTCCCAGATCCCCGCCGAGCTGGTCCGGCGCTACGGGGTGGAGGTGGTGCCCCTCACCGTCACCGTCGACGGCGAAGCGTACCTCGAGGGCGTCGACCTCGATGCCGACGCCTTCTACGCCCGCTTCACGGCGGGTCACCGCCCGGAGGTGTCGACGTCCCAGCCCAGCCCCGGGCGCTTCGCCCAAGCCTTCCAGGCCGTGGCCGGGCGGGGAGCGATCGAGATCCTCTCCATCCACATCGGCTCGGACATCTCCGGGACCGTCAACAGCGCCCGCC
>JBPCJK010000212.1:0-33833 GCA_051005375.1 Acidimicrobiales bacterium | reverse complement strand
CACGTCCGCAGCTACCTCTCCACCACCCGCAAGCACGACATCGGCGCTCTCGACGCCCTCACCCGTCTGTTCGACGGCGACCCCTGGATGCCGCCTCAGGCTGCCTGAGGACGTGAATGGTTACCTTGGCCCTGAGACTGCGTGCAACAAACCCGGCCACGCCATGACCCCAAAGCCGAGGATGATGAGGGCCACGCCCACCACCCGGCCGACAACCAATGCCTGGCGCCAGTGCTTCGCCACCACAAACAGCAGTGACAGCCCGATCATCCACACCAGGTTCATGAGCCCGACCACGAGCAGTACTGCCATCAGGGCCCAGCAGCAGCCGAGGCAGTGAACGCCGTGGTCCAGCCCCGTCCGAAGCGAGTTCGTTGTCCCTCTGCCGGCATCGTGGTCGAGAACGAGGGCCAGCGGAGCACAACAGGCGCGTTGGCAATGAGATTTCCGACGACTGAGCTGGTAGCCCCCCGCCAGGATCAACGTTGCGCCGGCCACGATCGGCGGCCACCACTCGTCGGCTACGTCGGCAGCCAGGCCTCGGAACCACAGGAAGGGCAAGACGTAGATGACGCCGACGAGCGACCACACCGCAAGGAAACCGGCGACGAAGGCGACGCTGGAAACGACTCCCTCCTGGCGCTGCCGGAGCACGAGACGATGGGCGAGCACGGCCGGATGACGGCCGGAGTCATCATGGCCGTCATCATCACGGTCCACATCACTAGAATCGCTCCCACACCCATCCCGCTGGGCATCCGCCGGTCCACCTGGCCCAGTCCCATGACCATGTCGGACATGGAGCTCGCCTCTCGTATGGTGATGAGCCACGCCGCCGCACCCAGGGTGATGAGCGACGTGGCGATCATCATGACGCTGCCCGAGGACATCAGCCGGTACATCGACGATGGGGTGTCGGGACGATTACCGAGAAGCGCTTGAGTGCTGGACACGGACTACCTCATCGCATCGTGACGACACGAGCGGCTTGATCCGGAAACCACCTCGCACGTCTCGCCTCCTGGACGCACCGCCGCACTCTCGACCAACTGGCGCGCCTGGATCAGCCGCAAATGCACCCAGCTCCCCGGGAACAAACACTCCTCACAGCAGTAGGCGACGCCATCCTTGACCACACCTTGTCCTTCGTTACCTCTCCACACGCCCTTCTCCATCCCACAGGTCGGGCACGTTTGCGTATCTGCCATCTCTCCTCCTTGTCATGCCAACCTTGGATGCGGCGCCAGAGTCGGCCGCTTGGTTGCTCTCGTCTCAGTTCCCATCATCCGCAGACGCGCAAACAAAATGCGTATGAACCTCTATATGCAGTTAACACCATGCACCATGCAGCATGCGCCATGCCCCCCCGAGCCGCCTGGACCATGCGGCAGGCAGCGCAACCAGGGGCGGGAGTCAGACCTGCCGGCGCCCTGTCACCTGCCAGGAGTCGCGGCGTCGGGTCATCTCCCGCCAACGGGGGGTAGGTTCGCGGCGATGCCCCCTGACCTGGTCGGCGCCCGTTACCGCTTGGGCCAGCCTCTCGGCTCGGGAGGGATGGGCAAGGTCTGGGAGGCGGAGGACACCGTCTTGCAGCGTGCGGTGGCAGTCAAGGCGGTCGACCTCCCCCCGCACCTCGATGACGACGACCGCCAGTCGTTGCGCACACGGGTTCTGCGAGAGGCCCGGGCGGCGGCTCGCATCGACCACCCGGCGTCGGTTCGGGTCTTCGACGTGGTCGACGACGGTCACCGCCTCCACGTGGTGATGGAGCTGGTCCGGGCCCCGACCTTGCGGGCGGTCGTGTCCCGGGACGGGCCCCTGTCCCCGGCTCGAGCGGCGACCGTGGGGCTCGGGGTGCTGGATGCGCTGGAGGCCGCCCACAGCGCCGGCATCGTGCATCGCGACGTCAAGCCCGCCAACGTGATGATGCTCGACGATGGCTCGGTCAAGTTGGCCGACTTCGGCATCGCCTCGGTCAAGGACGACACCCGCATCACCGCCGCCGGCCTGGTGCTGGGCACACCCTCCTACATGGCGCCCGAGCAGGCCAGGGGACAGCCCGCCGGCCCGCCCGCCGATCTGTGGGGCCTGGGCGCACTGCTGTACTTCGCCGTGGAGGGCGTGGCCCCCTTCGAACGAGGGGAGGCACTGCCCACGCTGAACGCCGTGCTCCACGACGAGCCCCGTCCGATGGCCCGGGCTGACGGCCTCGCCTCCCCCGTGCACGCCCTGCTGGCCAAGGCTCCCGAGGACCGCCCAGCCATCGCCCAGGTTCGAGCCGCGTTGGAGACGGTGGCCGGGGTCTCGTCCCCGGCGGCGGCTGCGGTTACCGCCTCCGACCGTAGCACCGCGGTCATGCCGGCGGCGGGCGCACCCGTGCGAGCCGGTGACGACACCCCGTCGCCGCCGTTTCCGCCGGGGCCACCTCGGGGGTCATCTCCTCGACGACGGCGGTCAGCCCAGCCCGACATGGCGCCTGCCGCCGGCCGGCCGCCATCGGCCTGGGCCTGGCTGGCGGGTCTGGCCGCGGTGGCGGTGGTGGCAGTCGTGGCCGGCCTGGCCCTGGCCGGCTCCGATAACACCCGGTCGCCATCCGCTGACCCTGCGACCTCGACCACCAGTCCGGCGCCGGGGCAAGGTGCACCAGCCCAGGGGGACGCCTCCGCGACCACTACCGCGCCGGAGGGGCCGACCACCACGGCGCCGTCAGGGCCCCGACCTGACGGCGTCCCCGCCGACTGGGCCCAGTTCCGCGAGCGGTCCACCGGCTACTCCATCTGGCACCCTCCGTCGTGGAACCCCCAACCCCAGGGCGACAGCCGGACGGATTTCGTCGACCCGGCCACGGGTGACTACCTGCGGGTCGACTACGTGCAGCCCCCCGGTGACGACCCGGTGAAGGCGTGGAAGGACGCAGCCAAGACCTTCGCCCGCGCCCATCCCGACTACTCCGAGATCAGGATCGACAAGGCCTCCTACCGCGACTTCGACGCCGCCATCTGGGAGTACACCTACGAGGGCAGGCACGCCACCAACCTCGGCTTCGTCAGCGGCGACTACGGCTTCGCCCTCAACTTCCAGACCGGCGCGCAGCGCTGGGACGAACGCCAGTACATCCGGCAGGCCTTCGAAGCGGGGTTTACACCCCCGAGGTAGGATCCCGGGCGTTCTGGCCCCAGGAGCGAGACGATTTCCCCGCGACTCCGGGGCCAGAACAGAGCCACCTGCTACACCGAGGCGCGGGTGGCCCGCAGGCGCTGGACCTTGCGCCAGGAGAGCCACACCACCCAGGCCACCAGGGCGGCGAGCACGACGTAGGCGATGGGCGTGACCCACCCCTCAACCCGATCGTAGTTCTGACCGAGTTGGTAGCCGGCGCCGATGAACAGGGCGTTCCAGATGGCGCTGCCGGCGGCGGTGTAGGCGCAGAAGCGGCCCAGCGGCATCCTGGCCACACCGGCAGGCACCGACACCACGCTGCGGACGATGGGCACGCAACGGCCGAAGAACACGATCTTGCCCCCATGGCGCTCGAAGAAGCGCTCGCCGCGCTCGTAGTCCTTCTGGCCGAAGACGATGAACCAGCGCTTGCCGGCCAGGTCGTGCAGGCGCTCCGACCCGATCCAGGCCCCGAGGGCGTACAGCACCAGGGCACCGACCAGGGCGCCGACGGTGGCCGCCACCCACGCCAGCACCAGGTTCAGGTCGCCTCGCTCGGCCCGGAATCCGGCGAAGGGAAGGATGAGCTCCGAGGGGATGGGTGGGAACAGGTTCTCCAGGGCGATCAGCGCCC
The DNA here is from genome assembly GCA_051005375.1 of Acidimicrobiales bacterium. Classification (GTDB taxonomy): domain Bacteria; phylum Actinomycetota; class Acidimicrobiia; order Acidimicrobiales; family CADCSY01; genus JADDRA01. Next base: position 30,040 of record JBPCJK010000212.1, on the reverse strand, counting down.
CGACGCCCACCTCGCCCACCCGATCGACGATGCGCAGCAGGCCATCAGCCCCACCGGCCACCAGCGCTACCGGGGGCCCAGGTCGTCGGCCGGCTGCACCAGGGTGCTGGGGAAGTCGCGGAGGTCGCCGGCGGGAGCGGTGTCCCAGCGGCGGAAGGTGAGATCGGTCTGGAGGTAGACTGCCACCAGTTCGGCCACCCGACGGATGCCGTCCAGGTGGGTGCGCTCGTAGCCATGGCTGGCGTCGATGCCGAAACCGATGAGGGCGGCGCGGGTCTCGGCTCCGGCCTCCAGAGCCGAAGCGGCGTCGGAGCGGTAGCAGCCGTAGACGTCACGACGGTGATCGATGCCGTGGTGGCGGCACAGCCCCGACAGGCGTCGCACGAGGTGGTAGTCGAAGGGCCCGCTGGAATCCTGGGCGGCGATGTTGACGGTGTGCTCTGTGGACGCTTGCCCTGCAGCGACCACAGAGGTGTCGATGGAGAGCATCTCGGCCACGTCGGCGTCGAGGCCGTGGCTGGCGCCGAGGCCCACCTCCTCGGCGATGGTCACCAGCAGGTGGGCGTTGACCGGGAGGGCGGCGCCGTGGTCGATCAGGGTCTTGAACGCTCCCAGGGCGGCGGCGATGCCGGCCTTGTCGTCGAGGTGGCGGGAGCAGACGTAACCGGAGGCGGTGATGACCGGGTTGGCGTCGATGGCCACGAAGTCGCCCACGTCGATCCCGAGGCGGGCCAACCCAGCGGCGTCCGCCACGGCCTCGTCGACCCTGACCTCGATGTGGTCCCACCCGGTGGGCTGGGTGTCGACCTCGTCGCCCCAGCGGTGGCCGCTGGCCTTCAGCGGCAGGACTGTGCCGGTGTAGAGCTGCTCGAGGTCGTCGACGAAGATGGTGACCCGCGCGCCCTCGGCGAAGCGGGCGCTGTGGGTCCCGATGGGCACCACGGCCAAGCGGCCGTTGCCCTTGAGCGCCTTGACCATGCAGCCGATGGTGTCGGCGTGCACGATGACCGACCGATCGGCCACCCCGGCGCCGCCGTCACCGGCGAGCTCGCCCCGCAGGACCCCCCGTCGGGTCAGCTCGAAGGGCATGCCCAGGGCGCTGATCTCCTCACCCACCAACTGCATGACGTGGTCTGTGCGTCCCGACGGGCTGGGGATGGCGAGCAGGCGGAGCAGCACGTCGGACACGTAGTCCATGTCGATCGGAAGCAACTTCGCCCGCTCCGGCTCAGCGGGCGCCAAGACAAACGGCATAGGGGCGGGAGCCTAGGACGACAAGGGCCGCAGGCCCGAGTCGGCCCCGGCTGCGACCGACGCCGGAGCAGCGGGGGGCACCGTCAGATCGCCCCCGAACCTCCGGTTCGGGGGCGATGGGTCGACGGAAACAGCAGGTCGAGGAAGGCCTGCACGGTGGGCTGGGGCTCGTGGTTGGCCAGGCCCGGTCGCTCGTTGGCCTCGATGATCACGTAGTCGGGGCCGGTGACCGAGGGGACGAGCAGGTCGAGGCCGGCCACCGGGAGGTCGAGGACCCGGCTGGCCCGCACCGCGGCCTCGGCCAGGGCGGGGTGGAGGTCGGCGGTGACGTCGTGGATGGTGCCCCCGGTGTGGAGGTTGGCGGTCCGGCGCACGGCCAGGGCCTCGCCGACGGCGAGCACGTCGTCGAGCGCCCGTCCGGACTCCCGGACGGTATCGGCGGTGACCTCGTCGAGCGGGATCCTCGACTCGCCCCCTGTCGCCGAAGCCCGGCGCCGGCTCTGGGTGATGATGAGCTCCTCCACCTTGTGGCGGCCGTCGCCCACCACGGTTGCCGGCCGGCGGACGGCTGCAGCCACCACGTCGTGGCCGATGACGACAACCCGTAGGTCATCGCCCTGGCAGCGCTGCTCCAAGAGCACCTCGGGACAGGAGGCCCGGGCGTGCTCGACCGCCCGACGCAGGGCGTCGCCGTCGGTGACCCCCACGGTGATGCCCACCCCCTGCTCGCCCTGAGCCGGCTTGACCACCACCTCCCCCACCTCGGCCAGGAAGGCGGCATCGGCCTCGGGACTGGACGCCGCCCGGCCCCGGGGTACCGCCAGGCCAGCCGCCTTGAGCAGCCGGCGGGTCACCCGCTTGTCGTCGCACCAGCTCAGCGCCACCGCCGAGGTGAGCTGGGAGAGCGACTCCCGGGTGACGATCTCCCTGCCCCCGTGGCGCAGTCGCAGGAACCCCCCTTCGGCGTCGACCACCGTAACCCCAATGCCCCGGCGCCGGGCCTCATCGGCGACGATGCGGGCGTAGGGGTTGAGGGCGCGGTGGTCGTCGCTCAGCGGACCCGAGAACAGCGGCTCGTTGATGGGGTTCTTGCGCTTGACGCACAGCACCGGCGCCCGGGTGAATCCCAGCTTCTGGTACAGGGCGATGGCCGGGGCGTTGTCGTGCATGACCGACAGGTCGACGTGGCGGCACCCCTGGCGGCGCAGCACCTGGGCCAGGGCGCACACCAGCGCCGCCCCCAGGCCGGGCCGGGCCGACGTCTGGTCGACGGTCAGGCACCACAGGCTGGCGCCGGCCTCGGGGTCATCGAAGGCCCGGCCGTGGTCGACGCCAGTGACGGTGCCCACCACCGCGCCGGTCCTGTCCTCGGCCACCAGGTAGCAGAAGGTGGGGCAGGCCTGGTTGGCCTCCATGACCTCGGGCGGGGCGGTGACCATGCCCGCTTTGGAGTAGAGCCGGTTGACCGACTCGGCATCGGCCCGGCTGGCCAGGGGGCGGATGGTGACCCCCGGGGGGGGCGGGCAGGTGAGAGCGTCGTCGTCCTCGTCGAGGCGGCGGCGGAAGGTGTAGGAGGGGTCGACGAAGAGCTCGTGGGGCACCCGGCTGACCAGGACGTGGGACTCGGGGTGGTAGAGGCACACGTCGCGCTGACCCAGCTCCTCGGAGCGCAGCTCGTCGGCCAGGGCCTCGTCGTCGGCGTAGGTCTGGCCGAACACCAGCCGGCCCCAGCCCATCTCCAGGGCGACGTTGCTCCTCGGGTCGGAGCTCACTCAATTCACCCCCTGGGTCTGGAGCCACAGCTCGAGCAGCCCCAGCTGCCAGGCGGTGTTCCCCCCCAGCGGGGTGAGCTGGCGGTTGGGTGCGCCCAGCAGGACGTCGACGGCGCCAGGGCGGAACAAGCCCCGCTCCTTGGCCTCGGGGGCGCGCAGGGCGTCGGCCACCAAGGCCAGGGCCGGCCCCTCCAGGTGGGTGAGGGCGGGCACCGGGAAGTAGCCCTTGCGCCGGTCGATGACCTCGGCGGGGATGACCCGGCGGGCGGCACCCTTGAGCACCCCCTTTCCTCCAGACGCCAACTTGAGCTCGGGCGGACAGGCGGCGGCCAGCTCGACCAGCTCGTGGTCGAGGAACGGCACCCGGGCCTCCAGGCCCCAGGCCATGGTCATGTTGTCGACCCGCTTGACCGGGTCGTCGACCAGCATGACCTCGGTGTCGAGGCGCAGAGCGCGGTCGACGGCGGTGCCCGCCCCCGGATGGCCCAGGTGCTGGGCGACGAAAGCGCGGCTGGGGTCGTGGTCGAGGCGCCACTCGGGGGCCACCAGATCGCAGACACCGGCGTGGTCCCGGTCGAAGAAAGCGGTGGCGTAGGTGTCGAGGGTGGCCTGGGGGTCGTCGGAGGGGATGTCGGCCAGTGGCGGGTACCAGTGGTAGCCGGCGAACACCTCGTCGGCGCCCTGGCCCGACTGCACCACCTTGACGTGGCAGCTGACCTCCTCGGCCAGCAGGTGGAAGCCCACGCAGTCGTGGCTGACCATGGGCTCGCTCATGGCTGCCACCGCCGCCTCCAGGGCGGGGAGGAGCCGGCGGCCGTCGATGCGAAGCTGGTGGTGGTCGGTGGCGAAGGTGCGGGCCACAAGGTCGCTGTAGGCGAACTCGTCTCCCTTGCGTCCCGCGACGGCTTCGAAGCCCACGCTGAAGGTGGCCAGGCCGGCCTGGCCGGCCTCGGCCAGCAGGCCCACCACCAGGCTGGAGTCGAGACCGCCCGAGAGCAGCACGCCCACGGGCACGTCCGCCACCAAGCGGCGCTCGACGGCGGTGCGCAGGGAGGCGAGCACGGCGTCCTCCCAATCGCGGGCGGACATGCCGGCGTGCTCCGGGCGGCGCTCGGCCGACGGCGCCCAGTAGCGATGGCTGCGACGCCGCCCGTCGGGCTCCACCACCAGCACCGTGGCCGGGGCCAGCTTGGTCACGCCGGCCAGGATGGTGCGCGGTGGTGGGACCACCGAGTGGAAGCTCAGGTAGTGGTGGAGGGCGACAGGGTCGACGGTGGTGTCGACGCCGCCTCCAGCGAGCAGGGCGGGCAGGGTGGAGGCGAAGCGCAGGGTCGAGCCGGTCTCGGTCAGGTACAGCGGCTTGATGCCCAGGCGGTCGCGGGCCAGCACCAGGCGTCCGGTGGCGGTCTCGACTATCGCGCAGGCGAACATGCCGTGGAGGTGGTCGACGAAGTCGCTTCCCCAGTGGCGGTAGGCCTTGAGGACCACCTCGGTGTCGCCGGAGGAGAAGAAGCGGTACCCCTCGGCGGTCAGCTCCCGGCGGAGCTCCGGGTAGTTGTAGACGCAGCCGTTGAACACCACGGCCAGGCCGAGGTCGGGATCGACCATGGGTTGGGCCGCCCGCTCGGTCAGGTCGATGACCTTGAGCCGACGGTGGGCGAGGGCCACCCGTCCCTGGGCCCACGCCCCGCTGCCGTCGGGCCCCCGCCGGTGCATGGTGGCCGCCATGGCGACGACCGCGCCCACGTCGGCGGTGGCGCCGTCGAGGCGGAGCTCCCCGGCAATGCCGCACATCCCATTCGAGGGTAGTCCGGCCGCCTCTGGCCCGGGTGGAGGCCCCGCCGCGGTCGCTCGTCCAGGGCACGGGGGACGACCCCTTCTCGGCAGTGAACCAACGAGCCACGACGACGTCGGTCGAGGAGTGGGCCACGATGGAGGCGGCCACCACCAGGGCGACGAGGTGGAACAGCTCCTCGCCGTGGGCGATGCCGGCGTTGAGGATCAGCAGGCCGTAGACGACCGAGGCGAAGCCCTTGGGGCCGAACCACGCCGCCGCCACCCACTCCTTGCTCGAGAGCCCGCTGCGGGCCAGGGCGACCGCCAGGGCGACGGCCGCACTGCCGGTAGGGCGAGGACGGCGAAGAGGTAGCCGCTGGGGCTGATGGCAGTCAGGAACTCTGGCGAGATGAGGGCGCCGAAGACGAGCAGGGCAGCCAGCTTGGCCAGCTCGGCGATCAGGTCGCCCATCTCCTCGAACGCTGCACGCATGGCCGGCGCGGCGGTGGCCACCGTCACGCCGGCGGCGGAGGCGGCGGCAGGCCAGGTCCGAGCACGATGCCGGCGACGAGGAAGAGCACGGCGGTGGAGAGGACGCTGCGCTCCGCCCGTTCCGAGATCAGGACGGCCACGAGCAACGTGACGGCGAAGGCCAACAGCACCACGGGTGTGGCTCTTCCCCGATCCTCCGATGGCCGACCTCTGACAGCGCCTCGCTGGCACTGCCGGCGCCGTGCCCCGTCAACTGATCAGGGGGCGAGGACGGCGCGGGCCACCAGATCGGTGCCGAAGGCGGTGACGATGGCCAGGTACAACAACCCTGTTGCGGCCATGACCGCGGAGTAGTAGCGCTCCCGCAAGGCCGCCCTGGTCACCCCGCACAAGACGATGGTGCCGAGGGCACAGGCCAGCCAGAACCAACCGAGTAGGCCGTTGTAGCCGTCGTCGACGGTGCCCGACAGGACCGAGGCCATCCCCGTGGGTACCAGCAGCAGGCCGACCTCGACCGGCCACAGGGCGGTCAGCCAGCGCACCTGCTCGAGCAGGGGCCCACGGCCCAAGCCAGGCTGGACCAGATACCAGTGGCCGAGCAACATGGCGTCGGTGACCGCCCCCAGGAAGGCGGCGCCCACCAAGGTGCGGAGCACGGCCAGGAGCGGGTTCCCTCCGGCCGCAAGTCCGGCGGCCACCAGGGCCACCCCGCCGAGGGCCGGGGCCACCAGGTCGAGGATGGGAGGGAACTCGGCAACGCCACGGGGGCCAGAACCGCGGAGCTCACTCAGCGTTCTGGCACCCGAATCGTGCTGATGACCGGACGCTCCGGGTGCCAGATCGGGAGCGGGTGGGGCGGAGCCGGTCATGTCGCCCACCCCGCCGGCGCTGGTCATGGCCGCCACCCGGGCCGATCGCCGGGCCTGGCGGGCCCGCTCGCCGGCAACTCCCGCCCGACGGCGGACCACCGACACGCCCAGAGCCACGGCCGTGGCCAGGACGACGCCGGCGCCACCCACGTCCCGCACGACCACCGGCCCCAGCGCCAGCCCCAGTGCCACGGACCCAGCGGCCAGCACCAGGTAGGTGGCGCGGATGAGCCAGCCGTAGCCCACGCCCACATCCCGCCGTCGGGTGGTCACCCACCCGAAGAACAGCCCGCCCACGGCCCACTGGAGGAGGACGCTGGCAGGATCGAGCCGGATCACTAGGGCGACGGTACCGCCCCACCCAGGCCGTTCTGGCATCAAATGAGTACGGATAGCCGAAAGTAGCTGACGCCAAAACGAACGGGCCGAGCTACAGGAGCCCGCTAACGCTGGCGCCGTCCACGCCCAGTGCCACGCCGCTGACAAAGCCGGCCGGTTCCGAGCACAAGAAGGCCACCACCTTGCCGAAGTCGGCGGGGTCACCGAGGGGACGATCACTGGTGTCGGTCCCCAACGACGTGACTCGGCCGGTGGCATGGCTGCCAGGACAGGCCAGGCCGAGCTCCACCGTCGCCTAGGCCTCGACCACGACGAGGCCGTGGGGCACCAGGTTGAGCGACTCGGGGCCATCGTCGCCAGCAACCACGATGTCTTCGATCCGGGCACCGTACCGTCCCTCGAGGTAGATGCCGGGCTCGATGGAGAAGGCGTGGCCAGGGAGCAGGGCCTGGCAGTTCCCTCCCACCAGGTAGGGGTCCTCGTGCTCCTCGAGCCCGATCCCGTGCCCGGTGCGGTGGATGAAGAACGGGCCGTAGCCGCCCTCGGTGATGATACGCCGGGCCACGGCGTCGACGTCCTCGCAGGGGGTTCCCACGGTCGCTGCCTCCACGGCGGCGATCTGGGCCGCCTGGAGGACGTCGTAGAGGTCGCGCAGCTCGCCCGGCGGGGGCCCGGTGTGCACGCAACGGGTGATGTCCGAGCAATAGCCGTCGGGCATGGTCCCACCGAAGTCGCAGAGCACCACCTCGCCCGACTGGATCAGTCGCTCCCCGGCATCGTGGTGGGGGCTGGCGGCGTTGGCGCCGGCGCCGACGATGGAGAAGTTGACCTGAGCGTGGCCCTCGTCGATGAGTTGACGGCCGAGATCGGCTGAGACCGCAGCCTCGCTTCGCCCGATGAGGGGGATCGAGCCGTCCTGGAGGCGGGCCGCCACCCGATCGGCAGCGGCCGAAGCCCGGCGCAGGGCGGCCACCTCGGCGGCGTCCTTGATCGAGCGCAAGGGACCGGTGACCATCGCCGCCGAGCTCCACCGGGCCCCGGCCAACAGCTCCTGAAGCTCCACGACGAAGCGGGCCCATGTACGGTCGCCCACGGCCACGGTGGCAGGGGACCCGGCGAGGGCAGCGACGATGGCGACCGGGTCGTCGGTCTCCTCCCAGGGTCGCATGATGAACACCTCAGGTCGCTCGACCACCCGGGGGGCCTCGAGGCGGGGCACCACCAGGGTGGCGACACCGTCGACGGGCACCACCAGCATGGTCAGGCGCTCAAGGGGCATGGCCCGGTAACCAGTCAGCCAGGGCAGATCTGCGCCCACCGACAACAGCAGCACGTCGACGCCCAGCCGCTCCATGCTCCGGCGAACCCGCTCCACGCGCTCGCCGTACACCCCGTCAAGCTACGCCCTGCCGCTCCACCTCCGCTTCTTGACCCATGAGCGGCGACGATAACCCCCACCGCTGGCATCGGAGCAGGGGGCCGCTGCGCCACGCCGGGTGGTGAGCGAGCAAAGATGGTCGGCATGGTGGAGATAGAGGTGGTCCGGGGCGACATCACCGCCCAGGAGGTCGATGCCGTGGTGAATGCCGCCAACTCGTCGCTGCTGGGCGGCGGCGGGGTGGACGGCGCCATTCACCGTCGGGGAGGGCCGGAGATCCTGGAGGAGTGCCGGAAGCTGCGGGCTGGGCCCTACCCCGGTGGCCTTGCCACCGGCCAGGCGGTGGCCACCACCGCTGGCCGCCTGCCCGCCCGTTGGGTCATCCACACCGTAGGGCCGGTCTTCGCCAGGTCAATCGACCGCTCCGGGCTGCTGTCGTCGTGTCACACCGACTCGTTGCGGGTGGCCGACGAGATGGGGGCCGACAGCGTCGCCTTTCCCGCCATCTCCTGTGGCATCTACGGCTATCCCCTCGACCAGGCGGCGCCCATCGCCATGACCGCGGTGAGGAGAGCGGTCACCGAGGTGGCCCTCGTCTCCTTCGTCCTCTACGACGGCACCGCCTTGGCTGCCTTCCGAGCGGCGAGCGACGACGGGAGGAGGGGCACGGCGAACCGGTGACGGTGGATTCAGCCGGCGGTTGCCGCCCGCTCGTCGCGACCGTGCGCCGACGCGGACACGACCTCCGCTGCGCTGCGGGCGTGGTAGCTGGAGCGAGTCAGAGGGGAGGCCTCGACATGGCCTATGCCGAGGGACCGGCCTGCGGCTCGCAGTCTGTCGAAGGTGGCGGGTTCGACCCAGCGGGCCACGGGAAGGTAACGGGCGCTGGGCCGGAGGTACTGGCCGATGGTCACGATGTCCACCCCCACCCCAGCCAGGTCGCCCAGGGCTCCAACCACCTCCTCGTCGGTCTCCCCCATCCCCACGATCAACCCTGACTTGGTCACCAGCCCGGCCGCCTTGGCTCGGGCCAGCACCGCCAGGGACCGGGCGTAGCCCGCCGACGGCCGCACGGCGCGCTGGAGGCGGGCCACGGTCTCCAGGTTGTGGTTGCACACGTCGGGAGCGGCGACGAAGAGGGTATCGAGGGCATCGGTGTCGCCCCTGCAGTCGGGGATCAGCACCTCGACGGCGCAACCGGGGACCCGGCGCCGCACCGCAGCGATGGTTGCGGCGAAGGCGCCGGCCCCTCCGTCGGCCAGATCGTCGCGAGCGACCGCAGTCACCACGGCGTGGGCCAGGCCCATGCGAGCCACTGCCTCGGCCACCCGCTCCGGCTCATCGAGCGAAGGTGGCTCGGGATGCCCCGTGTCCACCAGGCAGAAGCCGCAGGACCGGGTACAGCGGGCGCCGTTGATCATGAATGTGGCCGTCCCCTCGGACCAACATTCGAAGATGTTCGGGCAACCCGCCTCCTCACACACCGTCGTCAGCGACAGTCCCCGCATCGTCTGCTTCAGGCCCAGGTACTCCGGTCCCAGACGGGCTGGGGCACGCAACCAAGGCGGCTTGCGCTCGGCCAAGGCCAAGCCGGGGCCGACGCCCGCATGGGCCAGTCGCAGCTCCAGACGTACCGGCGTGGCGGCAAGCGGGACTCGTGGGCCGCCGTCGGGCTCGTCGCCGCCGTCGGGCTCGTCGCCGCCGTCCCTGCCGTCGGTGCCGTCGACCAGGGGCGGACGGGTCAGCGCCACGCTGGTGGCGACGGAGTCTCGCCAGGCAACGTCCTGGCGCTCCCATCCACCGCTCCCCCACCGGTCCACCGCACGGGATGCGACGGCGTCCACCACGTCGCGCATGCCAATGTCCAGTCCCGCTGCGGCCAGCGAGGTCACCCCCCGATGGCGGATGCCGCAGGGAACGATGTGGTCGAACATCGAGAGGTCGGGATCGACGTTGAGGGCGAAGCCGTGCATCGACCGACCACGAACCAAGCGCACCCCGACGGCGCACACCTTGGCGTCAGCCACCCAGACGCCGGGGTAACGGTCGTCCCTCACGGCGCCAGGCAGGCCGAGGTCGCCGAGGACGTCGATGACCAGCTGTTCGAGGGCACCGACGTAGGCGGCCGTGTCGGCCATCCCCCCACCCCGCTTCCCGCGCACCGTCAGGATCGGGTACCCGACGAGCTGGCCTGGTCCGTGGAAGGTGACGTCGCCCCCCCGATCGGTGCGGACCAGCTCCGCCCCCACTGAGGCAGGCGGCACCAGGATGTGACCGAGGTCGCCCCGGACCCCGAGCGTGTACACGGCAGGGTGTTCGAGCAGCAGCAGGTGATCGTCTCGGGACGACAACAACGCCCGCTGCACCGCCAACGCCTCCCCATAGCCAACCCGCCCCAACCAACGAACCCGCAACGTCACCGGAGCCTGCCTCACGCCAGTTCGGCTGCCCAGTCCCGGGTTTGGAGGACGTCTTTGATCCTGGCGGCGAAGGCCGAGGCGTAGGCACCGTCGACGGCCCGGTGGTCGAAGGTCAGCGCCAGGTTGCCCATCGGGTGCACGGCAATGGCGTCAGAGCTGTCGGGGAGCTCGACAACGACTGGGCGCTTGCGAACCCCGTCGGTCGACAGGATGGCCACCTGGGGCTGGTTGATGATGGCACCGGTGATGAGGGTGGCGAACGGACCGGGGTTGGTGATGGTGAAGGTCCCACCGGCGATGTCGTCGGGACCGAGCTTGCGACTCCGGGCCAGGGCCGCGAGTGCGGAGATCTCCCGGGCCAGCACCCGCAGGCGCTTGTCACCGGCTGCGTGGACGACAGGCACCATGAGGCCCTCGAAGTGGATGTCAACGGCGATGCCGAGGTGGACGGCCCGATGGACGACGAGTTGATCATCGCCGACCGAGGCGTTCATGTGGGGGAACTCCCGGAGGGCATCCACAACCGCCCGGCTCACGAAAGGTAGGTAGGTGAGGTTCACCCCCTCCTCGGCCTTGAACCTCTCCTTCTGGGCCAGACGGACCCGGTCGACGCCTTCGTAGTCGACCTCCACCACCACCAAGGTGTGGGCTGAGGTCGCCTTCGACCGCACCATGTGCTCAGCGGTGCGGCGGCGGATGTTGGAGAAGGCGACCACCTCGTCGCCGGTGCCGTCGTCAGTGGCGACGACCGGTGGGGCCGCCGGGGTGGGGGGCCGAGAAGGCTGGGCTGTCGTCGGGGACGGTGCCCGGCCGCGACCGGCATCGATCACGGACTGCACGTCGTTGCGGGTGATGCGTCCTCCTGCCCCGGTGCCCTCGATGGCGTCGGGGTCCAGCTGGTGGTCGGCCACCAACCGCCGGACGACCGGGGACAGCAGGCGCTTGGATCCTGTCCCCCGCGGGGCCGAGGGAGGCGAAGGCGCTTGACCGTCCCTGGTACCCCCGGTCGGTCCGCCACTGGAGCGGGGGCCAGTGTCCGCCTGCGGTTCCGGGGGTGGCGCCGGTTCGGGTTCTGGCGCCGGCGCTTCGACCGCCTCGACGCTCCTACCCTCTCCGCCCCCAGAGGAGTCGGGGACGATCGGAGCCTCCTCCCCGTCCTCCTGGGGTTTGGCATCGGCCGATGCCTCCTCACCACCAGCGGCTGACCCTGCCTCCTCGCCAGTGCCCTCAGCCGCAGGCGAGTCGGAGATGACGGCCAGAGTGGCGCCGACCTCGACCGTGCCGCCTTCGGCCACCACGATCTCGGCCAGGTACCCCGAGGCCGGAGAGGGCACCTCGGAGTCGACCTTGTCGGTGGAGACCTCGAAGAGCACCTCGTCGGCCGCCACCTGGTCGCCCACCTGCTTGAACCATCGGGTGATGGTCCCCTCCGTAACCGTCTCGCCAAGCTGGGGCATGGTGACGTCAGCCATGCCGTACTCCGGTCATTGAGCGTTCTCCGGTCACTGAGCGTTCACCAGCCATCAGCCGTGCAGCCCTCGGCCGGTCAGCGCCATCACGGCCTCGCCGAAGGCCTCGGACAACGTGGGATGCGGTTGCACCAGCTCGGCGATCTCCTCGACGCTGGCCTCCCAGTTGACCGCCAGGTATCCCTGGCCAAGTTGCTCAGTGACCCACGGGCCCACCATGTGGACCCCGAGGACCTGCCCGGCCCCTCCGTCGGGCCGACGGGCGGCGATGACCTTCACCAGGCCCTCGGCCTCTCCCACGATGAGCGCACGCCCATTGCCCCGGTAGCTGTGGGTCGACACCACCACGTCATGGCCGGCATCCCTGGCCGCCTGCTCCGAAGGGCCGGCGTAGGCCACCTCGGGGTGGCAGTAGATGCACCAGGGCACCTTGTCGTACTGCACGGGAGCAGGGTCCTCGCCGAGCATGTCCTTGATGGCGACGATGCCCTCGGCGAAGCCGACGTGCGCCAGCTGTGGGGTGGCCACCAGATCACCCACCGCCCACACCCCCTCCAGAGTGGTGCGACAGGTCTGGTCGATCTTGACGAAGCCTCGGTCGTCGACCTCGACCCCGCTGCCGTCGAGCTCCAGGACCTCCGAGCAGGGTCGGCGTCCTACTGACACCACCACCCGCTCCACCTCGACCGACTCGCCGTCACCGAGCTCCACGGTGGTGGTGGAACCGCTGGGGCTGTGGCCGACGACCTTGACGCCGGTGCGGACGTCGATGTCGCGCCGCTCGAAGCTCTTTCGCACCACAGCAGCGATGTCGGCGTCGCAGCCGGGGAGGATCTTGGGGAGGCTCTCGAGCAGGGTGACCTTGACCCCGAGGTCGGACAGCATCGAGGCGAACTCACAGCCGATGGCCCCTCCGCCGATGACCGCGGCCGAGGCCGGGAGGTCGGTCATGGAAAGCACCTCGTCGGAGCTGAGGACGAACTTCCCGTCGATGTCGAAGCCGGGGATGGTGCGGGCCACCGAGCCAGAGGCCAGCACGACGTGGGCACCCCGCAGCTCAACCGCGGCACCGTCCTGGCCCTGCACCGTCACCCGCCGGTCTTCACCGAGCGTGCCCGTCCCGGCGAAGATGGTGACCCGCCGACGCTTGAGCAGGCCCACCAGGCCTTTCCACAAGCCATCGACCACCTGCTGCTTGCGGCCCATGGTGACACCGAAGTCGAGGGTGGGGACGCCGGCGCCCACCCCGAACGCTCCTGCACCAGCCACCGTGCGAAACACCGAGGCCGTCTCCAACAGCTCCTTGGCCGGGATGCAACCCCGGTGCAGGCAGGTCCCGCCCACCCGGTCCTGCTCGACCAGGGCGACCGACAACCCGGCAGCGGCGCCGTATAGCGCCGCGGCATAACCGCCAGGGCCCCCGCCCACGATCACGACGTCGAACTCCTGGGCCACCGCAACTCCTCCTGCCTACGTCGGAACCCTCAGGCTAGGCGTTGGGACACCGATGTGACGGGTTTCAACGAGTGAGCAGGACCAGTTGGAAAGCGGCGGCCACCAGGATGGCCAGCCCACACAGCAGCGCAGCCACGATCAACTTGCGGGTGCTCACCGGCGCCGAGGGTAACGGATACCGCCTCCGCTGAGATGGGAGCGATATCCTCGGTTCGTGGGGCTGAAGAAGCTGGTGCGGGGCTGGCAGACCAGCGTCGAGGACCTCGAGCACGAACGGCTCTCGAGTCGGTTCAAGACGGTGGAGCTCGGTCGGGCCAACCTCGGTGACTGCCCGTTGCGCTGCGGGGTCCGGGTGGTGGGTGAGATCACCAGCTTGCGGGTCGTGCCTCGAGCAGGCTGCCCCAGCCTGGAGGCCACCGTCGACGACGGCACCGGCACCGGCCTGGCCGTGTTCACCGGTCGGCGGGCCATCCGGGGGCTCGACCCCGGTCGGGCCGTGGTCTTCGAGGGGGTCGCTCGGCGGGAGCGCAACAAGTTGACGCTGGTCAATCCGACCTACACCCTGCTCCCGTAGGTCGTACAACCAACAGTCGTAACTGCCGACCGCAGACTGGGCCGTGGTGCCCGAGCAGGAGCTGCTGGGGTAAGCCCGGCCCGGCCGGCGGGTCACATGGGGGGTCGAACAGCCCCAGGAGCCAGGTGCCGCCGCCGGCGACGACAAAGGCCAACATCAGGTACACCTCGCTGTGGCCACCGGGGAGGAGGTCCACGGCGACGTAAGCCAGGTCGTTCACCACGGCCAGGGCCACCGCCAGGACCACGATCATCCACCCAAGCGGGCGGTGCCAATCTGGACGGATGCGGATCTGGCGCACCGGGTGCGTGGTACGGCCCTGGTGGAGGGCCGACTCCGGTGCCGCCGGCCCCTGACCCTGCCGCCGGCGTCTTCGCTGGCGTCGACCCATGGCCGTACTGTAGCGACCGCCTGTCACCTCCCCGAACCCCCGAAAGGAACCCACATGGCCGACCACGACTCCGAGGTCGATCCTGCCCGGGGTGTGGGCCGGGAGTGGAACGGGTCCAAGCTGGTCGTGGCCTTTGTCATCTTCGTGCTGTTGGTGGCCATCACCATGATCGCCGTTCGCATGGGTGCAGGCGGGAGCGACGGCGACGCCCAGCAGGGCCAGCAGAGCCTGCCCGTCCTCGGGGGCGGGCTCCAGCCCCGACCAGTAGTGCTCGCCGCCCAGCAGGGCGACCTCGGCGGCGGCAAGATCGACAATACTTCGTAGTGGGCTGGATACCTTTCCGCGACCCGGTGCGCCGGGCCCGCGTGCTGGCCGTGCTCGTGGACATCGGGCTGGTGGCGGCAGCAATGGCCTACGCCATCGGCCAGGCCTACGTGAACCGGGGGTAGGGGCGGCCCTGCTACTGGCCCACAAAGGCGCCACGCACCGCAGCCTCCGCATCGGGGGTCACCAGCACCAGCACCTCATCGCCGGCGAGCAGCAGGGTGTCACCGCGCGGCACCACGATGTGGTCCTGGCGCACGACGGCCACCACCGTGGAGTCGCGGGGCAGGCCCAGGTCGACCACCGTCGTCCCGGCTGCCGGCGAGGAATCGGCCAGGGTCACCTCCACCAAGCGGGCCTTGCCTCCCTCGAACTGCAGGAGCCGGACCAGCGTCCCCACTGTCACCGCCTCCTCCACCAGGGCGGTGAGCAGGTGCGGGGTCGACACCGCCACATCGACGCCCCAGGTCTGGTTGAACAGCCATTCGTTCTTGGGGTGGTTGACCCGGGCGATCACCCGGGGTACCCCGAACTCCTGCTTGGCCAGCAGGGAGATGACCAGGTTGTCCTCGTCGTCTCCGGTGACCGCCGCCACCACGTCGGCCGTCTCCAGCTCGGCCTCGGTCAGGGCCCGAAGCTCACAGGCATCGGCCGCCCTGAATTCCACCCCTTGGTGCTCGCCAGACCTCTGGGCCCGTTCTACAGCCGCGAGCGACTGTTCGAGCACCAACACGTCGTGGTTCGATGCCTGCAGGTCCGAGGCGATGTACTTGCCCACTTTGCCCCCACCGGCGATGACGACACGCATCAGTGCCGCCTCCGGGCGCTGCCGCCGCCCGCCGCCAGCCGCTCCTCGAGCGACGGCAGATGCCCGGTGGCCAGGCTCAACAACAGCACGTCGCCCTCCTGGCCCACCAGATCGGCGCTCGGCACCAGGGCCTGGCTGGCCCGGGTGAGCGCACTGACCCGCCAGCGGCCCGGCTCCTCGATCTCCGACAACGGCCGCCCCGCCCACGCCGTCGGCAGTGCCCGTTCGACCATGCACAGCTTGCCCGTGGGATCGGTCCATTCGGTGCGGATCTGGTCGGGAAGCAGCTTGCGCAGAGCCTGGTCGGTCGTCCAGGCGACGGTGGCGACGGTGGGGATGCCCAGGCGTTCGTAGACCGCCGCCCGCCCCGGATCGTAGATCCGGGCCACGACGTGCTCGACGTCAAAGTTCTCCCGGGCGATGCGGGCCACCACGATGTTGGAGTTGTCACCGCTGGTCACTGCGGCAACGGCGTCGGCCTCCTCGATGCCTGCTTCGAGCAGGCGGTCGCGGTCGAACCCGAAGCCGGTGACCGTCCGCCCCCCGAAGTTCGAGGGAAGGGTCACGAAGGCCGAGGCCCGCTTGTCGATCATCCCGACGGAGTGACCGGCGTCGACGGCCAGGGTGGCCAGGGCCGACCCGACCCGACCGCACCCGACGATTACGACATGCACGCTGGCTGGCCTCCTGGTGCTGCGAGCCGAAGCCGGTCACTCTACAGAGCACCGGCCGCAAGGGTTGAGTTGCGGTGCCTGTCCCCGCATCTACGCTCTGCACCGCTTACGGCGATAATCCGCCGTGGGTGCACCGGCGCCAGGCCAGCACGGTTCAGTCAGAGAGGGGACCATGTCCACGTTGAAGCGAGTGCTGGTGGGCAAGCCCCTGGCCACCAGCGAGGAGAGCCACCAACGGCTGGGAAAGCTGGTGGCGCTGGCGGTGTTCGCCTCCGACGCCATCTCCTCCACGGCCTACGCCACCGAGGAGATCCTTCTCGTGCTGGTGCCCCTGGGCGGGCTGTCGGCGTCCCTCGAGTACCTCCTGCCGCTGTCGTTGGTCGTCGTCGTCCTGCTGTTCATCGTGGTCTCCAGCTATCGCCAGACCATCTTCGCCTACCCCAGCGGCGGCGGCTCCTACGTGGTGTCCAGAGAGAACCTGGGGGAGACCCCTTCCCTGGTGGCCGGCGCCTCCCTGCTGGTCGACTACGTGCTGACCGTCGCCGTGTCAATCTCCGCCGGGGTGGCCGCCATCACCTCCGCGGTGGCGCCCCTTCGCCCCCTGCGGGTGGAGCTGTGCCTGTTGGCCATCGCCCTGCTCACCGTGGCCAACCTCCGGGGGGTCAAGGAGTCGGGCCGGGTCTTCGCCGTGCCCACCTACCTCTACGTCGGGTCGCTGGCCCTGCTCATCCTCTACGGGCTGTACCGCTCCTTCCTCGGCGACCTCAGCCCGCTCCCGCCCGACGCGGCCTCGGTCGACGAGCTGACCAAGGGAGGCGCCCTGCTAACCGGCATCACCGTTCTGGCAGTGATGCGGGCCTTCTCCTCGGGAGCAGTGGCCCTCACCGGGATCGAAGCCATCTCCAACGGGGTGCCCGCCTTCCGCAAGGACGAGCCCCGAAACGCCGCCGCCACCCTGGTGTGGATGGGGGTGATCCTCGGCACCTTCTTCTTCGGCATCTCGTTGCTGGCGCACCGTATCCGGCCCACCGTCTCGGAGAACGAGACCCTGCTGTCGATCATCGGGGGCGCCGTCTACGGGGACTCCTCTCCCCTGTACTTCCTGCTCCAGGCCGCCACCGCCGCCATCCTCCTGCTGGCCGCCAACACCGCCTACGCCGACTTCCCCCGCATCTCCTCCATACTCGCCCGCGACGGCTACCTCCCCCGTCAGCTCTACAACCGGGGTGACCGTCTGGTGTTCTCCAACGGGGTGCTGGCCCTGGCGGCGGTGGCCTCCCTGCTCATCGTGGTCTTCAAAGGCGAGACCACCGCCCTCATCCCCCTCTACGCCGTGGGCGTGTTCACCGGCTTCACCCTCTCCCAGTTCGGCATGGTCAGGCACCACCGCCGGCACAAGGAGCCCGGCTGGAGGGGACACGCCGTGGTCAACCTGGTGGGCTCCGTCGCCACCGGTATCGTGCTGGCTGTCGTGGTGGTGTCCAAGTTCACCATCGGCGCCTGGGTACCCGCCGTGCTCATCCCCCTCATCGTGCTGCTGCTGCGGGCCATCCACCGCCACTACCAACGGGTGTCTGCACTCCTGCAGGTTCCCTCTGGCTACCGGCCCGTCCGCTACACCAACACCGTGGTTGTGCTGGTCGGCAACGTCCACCAAGGGGTGCTCGCCGCGCTGTCCTACGCCCAGTCGCTCTCGCCCGATCGCCTGGAGGCGCTGTCGGTGGCGGAGAACGACGAGGATGTCGATCGCATCCGGGAGCAATGGGAGGACTACCGCCTCGACGTACCGCTGCGCATCTTGCACTCCCCCTACCGGGAGCTCACCCAGCCTGTGCTCAAGCACCTCAACGAGCTCACCGCCGAGCACGACAACGACATCATCACCGTGGTGCTGCCCGAGTTCGTGCTCGGCCACTGGTGGGAGCAGCTCCTCCACAACCAGAGCGCCCTGCTGCTCAAGAGCCGCCTGCTGTTCCGCCGGAACACCGTGGTGATCTCCGTGCCCTTCCACCTCGACAAGCTTGAGGATGGAGGGACGGGCGAGGACGAGGCACTGGCCGTCTCTGCCGTCGACGAGGCCGCAGCCGAGCAGGCCATCACCGACGAGACCGCTCCCTTGACATGACCATGCCCACGCACTGACCGTGTCCCTCGGGCCAGACTGAGCCACCACCATGCGCTCCACCTTCAAGCGTCTCCTCGTCGGGCCCCCGCTGGCCACCAGCGAGGAGAGCCACCAGCGGCTGGGCAAGCTGGTGGCGCTGGCCGTCTTCGCCTCCGATGCCATCTCCTCGACGGCCTACGCCACCGAGGAGATCCTCCTCGTGCTGGTGCCCCTGACCGCCCTCACCGCCCTCGAGTACCTGATACCCATCGCCGTGGTGGTGGTGGTGCTGCTGGCCATCGTCATCACCAGCTACCGCCAGACCATCTTCGCCTACCCGAGTGGCGGGGGGTCCTACGTGGTGTCGCGGGACAACCTCGGGGTCACCCCATCACTGGTCGCCGGCGCCTCGCTCATGGTGGACTACGTGCTGACCGTGGCCGTATCCGTCTCCGCCGGGGTTGCCGCCATCACCTCGGCCTTCCCCGGCCTGCGTGAGCACCGGGTGGCGCTGTGCCTGGTGTGCATCCTCATGCTCACCGCCATCAACCTCCGAGGTGTCAAGGAGTCAGGACGCCTCTTCGCCGTCCCCACCTACGTCTACGTCGTCACCCTGGGCACGCTGTTGGTGGTGGGCCTGGTCCGCTCGTTCACTGGCGCTCTCGAAGCTCTCCCTCCCAACGAGGAGGCCCTGGCCCAGCTCACCGAGGGCGGTGCCCTTCTCGGCGGCGTCACTGCCCTGGCTCTCATGCGCGCCTTCTCCTCGGGGGCGGTGGCGTTGTCGGGCATCGAGGCCATCTCCAACGGCGTGCCCGCCTTCCGCAAGAACGAGTCCAAGAACGCCGCTGCCACCCTGGTGTGGATGGGCGTCATCCTGGCCTCGTTCTTCTTCGGCATCTCGGTGCTGGCCCATCGCCTCCAGCCCACTCCCCAGGAGGGGGGCGAGACCCTGCTGTCGATCATGGGCAGCACCGTGTTCGGCGGGAGCTCGCTGCTGTACTTCGCCCTGCAGGTGGCCACCGCCGCCATCCTCATCCTCGCCGCCAACACCGCCTACAACGCCTTTCCCAGCCTGTCCTCCATCCTGGCCCGAGATCGTTTCCTGCCCCGCCAGCTCTACAACCGGGGCGACCGCCTGGTGTACTCCAACGGCATCCTCCTGCTGGCGGCCGGGGCTGCCCTGCTGGTCATCGTCTTCGGAGGGATCACCAACGCCCTCATCCCCCTCTACGCCGTCGGGGTGTTCACCGGCTTCACCCTCTCGCAGTCGGGGATGGTGCGCCACCACCTCCGCCTCAAGGAACCGGGATGGCGGCGCAACAGCGTGGTCAACGCTCTCGGAGCGGTGGCCACGTTCCTCGTCCTCACCGTGGTCGTCGTGTCCAAGTTCACCATCGGCGCTTGGATCCCCGCCGTGGTCATCCCTGTCATCGTGTTGTTGCTCCGGTCGGTCCACCGCCACTACGACCGGGTGGCGAAGTTGCTGCACGTACCCGAGGGCTACCGGCCCCTTCCCCGCACCCACACGGTGGTGGTGCTGGTGGGCAACGTCCACCAGGGGGTGCTGGCTGCCCTCACCTACGCCAAGTCGCTGGCCCCTGACCGGCTCATCGCTTTCTCGGTGGTGTCCAGCCCCGAGGAATCCGACGGCATCGGCGAACAATGGGAGCACTACCACCTCGACATAGAGCTGGAGCGCCGCTACTCCCCATACAGGGAGCTGACCCAGCCGGTCCTCAAGTACCTCGACGAGCTCGACGCCGCCTACGACAACGACATCATCACCGTGGTGGTCCCCGAGTTCGTCTTGAGCCACTGGTGGCAGCAGTTCCTGCACAACCAGAGCGCCCTGTTGCTCAAGGGCCGGCTTCTCTTCCGGCGCAACACGGTGGTGACCTCGGTGCCGTTCCACCTCGACGAGCCCCCCTCCGGACCGACCGCCGACGCCGGGTTCAACGAGCCAGGCGGAACAGATGGGGCCACCCGGTCGGTCCGGTAACCGAGTGGGCTCCAGATGGGCCGCCATCATGGCGACTAAGCGCTCGTCAGGCGGCGGGGTTGAGCCGGCGGACCACACCCTTGGCCACGTCAGCGGGCCGCTGCTGCTCTCCCATCTTGGAGTCGAGCACCATCGTCACACCGGTGAGGGCAGGCACCACCCACTGCAGAACCTTGAGCTTACGCTGGGCATCGGCCACCTCCGGAGGCGTCACGCTCGTCGGCTCCGTCGCTCCCTCCACAATGGGGTCGCCGGCGTCCATCATCTTCTGGCCGAGCACCCGGCTGTAGGCGGTGGCGCCCATGGCCGCCGCCGTCAGCGCCGTCTTCATCAGCGCCACCTTGGCCACTCCCTGCTGCCCACCGAGCCGACCCTTGTTGGCGCCGAGGAGGGCGAGGGATCCCACGCTGTAGGCACCGATGGCAGCCAGGTTGGCCGGGGTCCAGCGCGCCCAACCGGCATTGGCCACCTTGGCCCGCTCCCGGGGGGAGTCGGCCTGGGCAGCTGCGCCGTTGAGCCCAATGGCCCCCATCAGCGAACCCCCGAACCACGCCGCCAGACCCAGGTCGTTGAGGGCCCGCACCACGCTATTGCTATTCTCGTTGTTCTTGGTCTTTCCCATTGTTACCTCCGGAGGCCGGGGATCACCGTTGGACCCCGTCCCGCGCCCCTTACCCGGTGTTCGCTCCGCCAACCATTGCGGGCGGCTCAGATGCGCTCGAGGACCTCGATGCCGAGCAGGGCCAGTCCCCGCCGCAATGTGGTGGCGGTGACCTCGCTCAGGGCCAGGCGGGCGCTGCGGACGGGCTCGTCGGCCCGTAGCACGGGGCAGTGCTCGTAGAACTGGTTGTAGGCCTGGGAGAGCTCGTAGAGGTGGGCGCACAGGTGGTTGGGGAGGTACTCCTCGGCCACTCGCTCCAACACGTCGCCCGTCACCACCAGGCGCTTGGCCACGTCGAGCTCCTGGGAGTGGGCCAGGTCGACGTCGAAGACGGCCGCTGGTGGACCGTCTCCCCAGCCTGCTTCCCGGAGGATGGACCGGATGCGGGCATAGGCGTACTGCAGGTAGGGAGCGGTGTTGCCCTTGAGGCTGAGCATGCGGTCGTAGGAGAAGACGTAGTTGCTCTGGCGGTTCTGGCTGAGGTCGGCGTACTTGACCGCCCCGATTCCGACCACCCGGGCGACCTCGTCGACGTCGCCAGGGACGGCCTTTCCCCGTTCTGCCGCCCGTTCCACCACAAATTTCCGTGCCCGCACCACCGCTTCCTCGAGCAGGTCGCGTAACCGAGCCGACTCCCCTGAACGGGTCCGAAGCCGTC
The DNA here is from genome assembly GCA_051005375.1 of Acidimicrobiales bacterium. Classification (GTDB taxonomy): domain Bacteria; phylum Actinomycetota; class Acidimicrobiia; order Acidimicrobiales; family CADCSY01; genus JADDRA01. The sequence continues at coordinate 8,623 of JBPCJK010000212.1, read as the reverse complement.
GGCCTCCCTCTCCCAGGACCAGGCCGAACGACACGTGGCTGGCCTCGACGCCAGCGGGTAGCCAGCCCGCCTTGGCTGCCACGGCGAAGACCATCTGCAGGTGCTGGGACTGTCCGGCGTCCACGACGTAGGCGAGGCGGTCGGCCCCGCCCTCCACCCGCACCCGCAGCGCGGCCAGGTCGGTGGTGTCGTAGTTGAAGCCGCCGTCGGCCTTCTGCACGATCAGGGGGAGGGGCTCGCCCTCGGCGTTGGTGAAGCCGTCGACGAAGACGCACTTGGCCCCGCCGTCGACCACCACCAGCCCGGCTGCCTCCAGGTCGGCAACCACCTGGGCCAGCATGGGCTGGTAGGACGACTCGCCCCGCTGCTGCAGCGGATGGACCCCGAGCAGGCGGTAGACGGCCTGGTTGGCACCCATGGACAGCTCCACCAACGATCGCCACGCCGCCGTGGCCGTCGCCTCCCCGGCCTGGAGGTCGACCACCCGGCGGCGAGCTCGCTGCCGGAACGCCTCGTCGTCGGTGAAGCGGGCGTTGGCCTGACGGTAGAGGTCCTCGATGTGACCCAGGTCGGCATCGCCGTCGTGCAGAGCTCGGGGACGGGTGTCGTCGAGGTGGGCGATGAGCATCCCGAACTGGGTGCCCCAGTCGCCGACGTGGTTGATGCGATCGACGTGGTGGCCGAGGAACACCAAGGTGTTGGCCAGGCAGTCGCCGATGATGGTCGAGCGCAGGTGGCCGACGTGCATCTCTTTGGCCAGATTTGGTCCGGAGTAGTCGACCACCACGTGAGCCGGCATGGCCACCGGCGCCAGTCCCAGGCGTTCGTCGCCGACCATCTCGGCCACCCGAAGCCCGAGCCAGTCCTTGTGCAGGCGCAGGTTCACGAAGCCCGGCCGTACCACTTCGGGTGGCTCGCAGACGGGGTCGACCTCGATTCTTTCGGCCAACTGCGTGGCCAATTCGTGCGGGGGCCGACCCAGGGTGCGAGCCAGCGCCATGGCCACCGGGCAGGTGTAGTCACCGTGACGAGGGTCGCTGGTAGGCGTTACGAGGGTTTCCGGCAGGCGAACGTCAGCCCCGAAGGCAGCGACGACGGCCTCTGCCACCCGGGCGCGCAGCAGATTCAGAAGTGTCTCGGGCATCGCCGCAGAACCCTACGGGAGCGGACGAACGGCCGACGACCCCTCCACCCGAAAGAGCCCCGCTAACGGGCCGGTGGAGCCTGCGCTCCGCCGACCTCGTCGAGGTGGACCTCGGCGGTGGTGCGCACCCGCTCAGGCTGGTGCCCGGCCTCGGTCAACAGGTTGGCCAGGGCCATGACCTCAGCCGCCGGGTGGCGCACCCGCACCTGCCCGTGCATCCCGCACCATACCCACCAGTTCTCGACGCACCTCGTCGGCCGTGGCCACCGGCCTCGCAAAGCCCAAGCGGACCGCGGCTCGTCCGGTCGGAGCCACGGCCACCACCTCGAAGCCGTAGCGGTCGACTGCCGACATGGTGGCTTCGGTGATGTCGGGACGGCCACCGAGCTGACGGCACAGCAGGACCAGCGCTTCGCCGTGGTCGGCGTTCATGTGACCGACGATGCCTGGCGCCGACCCCACCAGCGGGTCGGGCGCCGCCTCGGCGAAAGCATCGGCGTCGACCCAGCTCATCCGCCCGTAGCCACCTACATAGCGCACAGCGCCCACCGTGAGCCGGTAGAAGGCGAAGTCACCGAAGTCGATGTAGTAGGCCGAGGTGGGGTTGGCCTCCAGGTAGCGGGCCCGAACCGCGTCCCGGTCGTCGCCGGCCACCACCGCGAGGTCGCCCATCAAGGTGACCCGGCCGCCGGCCAGCGGATCGGCGCCATCGGGCACGGGCTCAGCCACCAGGAGGCTGGCCCGGGGATCGCGCTGGGCGTTCTGGGTGTGCTCGGCCATGAGGCTCACGAAGAACAGGGGCGAGCCGCCGGCGTCAAGGGCGTAGGTGGCCACCGAGCCGAAGGGGTAGCCGGCAGGGTCGGCGGACAAGGTGGACAGAGCGCCCCGGCTGGCGTTGGCCACGATGGTGCGGGCCCGCTCGGCATGGGTGGGCTCAGGGGCGGGAGCCACCTCGGGCGGTGGTGGCTGGGGCGCCTGTTCACCAGTGCCCGGTGGGACCTGGTGGGAGGAGGGGCGGTCGCTCACCTCGCCACCATAGGGCCCTGCAAGCGGCCGGCGGCCAGTTAGCTCATCGCAGCCCTCACCCGCCGGCGCCTGTTTGGCGGCTATCCCCCGGCCCCCGGCCGGCGAACTGACGGACGAAGGACCGGACCGCGCCTTCGTCCACCCCGTCACAAAGCTGGCGCTGCTCCCAGGCCGTCAGCGCCACCTCCTTGCCGCCGTCGATGGGGACGGCGACGGGAGCCACGATGACCTTCTCGAAGCCACGGCCGATCTCTGCCAACTGGCGCTGCTGCTCCTCGGGCAGTGTCGAGTCGTACTGCAACAGCACCAGACCCACTTCGGCGGCGGCCACCTGACGGGGTTCGGGGATGGGGTCGTCGTAGACACCGTCATCGAGGGCGTTCCCAGCGGGATGAGGTCCGGACGCCGGCGGCGAGAACCGGTATTCGAAGGTGGCGGTGCCGATGGTGTGAAAGCCGGACGCCTCGGCCGCCCGCTCCACCGGTCCGCACACGGCCTGGCCGGGATCGCCCTGGCAGCCACCGGCCCACGATGCGACTACAGACGCGGCCACCAGGACCTTGACCCACGGCCGCGTCACCGTGGCGTACCTGGCGCGCAGCCGTCGACGGGTAGGGCCACAGCTCGACGGGTCGTCTGGTCCATGCCCGAGGTGTACCACCAGGCAAGGCCGCCACGCCGCTCCGCCAGGTCCCCCGGGCGGGGTCGCACTGGCCGTCACCGGGTGTGGTTGAGCCACGGCCGGATGACCCACACCGTGCTGGTCGAGCGGGCCGGATCCCCGCCCAGGCCAGACCGGTCCCCGGGTAGCGCCTCCGGCGAGGGGCGGGCGGTACCATCTGGCCGATGAGCCGCTCCGCTTCCCCACCGAGGTGGCGTCGGTGCTGGGCCAGCAGGTGGAGATGACCGACCGGACCTTCGAGGCGGGAAGCGCTCCTCGCCGGCGGAGGGCCACCGCCACCTCAGCCTTCGGCGTCGGGCGCCGGGAGAGCCACGACGCCTCGGCCTTCTACGACCAGTTCGCCCCACCCGTGGTCTCCACCGATGATCGGGTCAACCCCTGCACGGTGCGAGACCGGCTCTTCTGCGGTGACTCCCGGGACATGGCCGTCGTCGACGACGCCTCAGTCGCACTGGTGGTCACCTCCCCGCCCTACTTCGCGGCCAAGGAGTACGAGCAGGCAGCGGGATCCGGCAACGTCGCCGGGACCTTCGTCGAGTACCTGGCCATGCTCCGAGACATCTTCGCCGAGTGCGTCCGGGTCCTCGAACCGGGAGGACGGATGGCCGTCAACGTGGCCAACCTCGGGCGCAAGCCCTACCGGTCTCTGTCGGCCGACGTAACCCGCATCCTGGGCGACGAGTTGGGGCTGCTGCTGCGAGGCGAGGTGGTGTGGGTCAAGGCCGAGGGCGCCACCGGATCGTGTGCCTGGGGCTCCTACGCGTCGTCGGCTGCCCCAGCCATCCGCGACGTGTCCGAGCGCATCGTCCTGGCCAGCAAGGGACGCTTCGACCGGGCCTTGACCCGAGCCCAGCGGGCGGCCCGGGGCCTCCCCCACCAGAGCACCATCACCGCCGAGGAGTTCATGGCCCTGACCCTCGACGTCTGGCGCTTCCCCACCGCCTCCGCCCGTCGCATCGGCCACCCCGCCCCGTTCCCCCTCGAGTTGCCCCGTCGGGCCATCGAGCTGCTGACCTACCAGGGCGACACGGTGCTCGACCCGTTCATGGGCAGCGGCCAGGTCGCCCTGGCAGCGGTGGACACGGGTCGTCACTACGTGGGGTTCGACCTCGATCTCCACTACGTTGAGCTGGCCCGGCAGCGCCTAGGCCTGCAGGCCTAGGCGCCGGTGCCGTCCGGAGAAGGAGCCGGGCGGGACCCTCGCCACCACCAACCTCATCTCCCTGTTCGGGCTTCACCGCCGGCTTCGGGGTGCCCTCGTCGGCCATCTGGCCGTCTTCGAGATGACGTCGGTGGTGCCCATGACCCGTTACGGCGCCGCCCTCGATCGATTGGGTATCAGCGCCGAGGGCAGGGCCTTCTACGACGTTCACGTGGAGGCCGACGCCGTACACGAGGTGGTCGCCTCTCACCGCCTGGCCGGTGGGCTCGCCGCCGCTGAACCTGAGCTGGCCTGCGACATCATCTTCGGGGCCCAAGCAATCATCCTGGTGGAGGACCGCTTCGCCCGCCACGTCCTCGGCCGGTGGGGAGCCGGCCGCAGCTCGCTGCTCGAGGTCCCTCCCACCGCCACCGCCTACCCTGGCGGCTGACGGTCGAGCGAGAAGTGGTGGGGATGCCGGCCCTGACCTACGTCGTACCGCTCAGGCGCTGGCGCACCCCGGCCGATGGCGAGCTGGGCACCTACTTGCACTGGCTGGCGAACGAGCCGGTGTGGAGGTCATCGTCGTCGACGGCTCGGTGCCCGAGCTGTTCGCTGCCCACCGCCGGTCCTGGGCGGCGGCGGTGCGCCAGGTCCCCGTCGACGCCGACTCGACGGACGCTATGGCAAGGTCAACGGCGTGGTCACCCGCTTGAGGGCGGCCGGCCACGACCGGGTCGTCGCCGCGACGTCCGCTGGGACGGCCTCGGCCTGGTCCGCATGGTGGCGCTGCTCGTCCACGCCGACCTCGTCTGCCCCCAGAACCACTTCGACCCGCTCCCATGGCACGCTCGTTGGGACAGCGCCCGCACCCTGCTCAACCGAGCCGCGGGCATCGACATGCCGGGCACGCTCGGCGTCCGCCGCTCGGTGGTGCTCCGTGCCGGCGTCTACGACGGAGATTCGCTCTTCGAGAACCTCGAGCTCATCCGCACAATGCAGGCCGTCGGTGGCCCGGCGGTGAGCGCTCCTGACCTTTTCGTCCGCCGCCTGCCACCAACTGCTGAGCACTTCTGGTCCCAGCGGGTGCGCCAGGCCTACGACGACCTCGCTCTCCCGCCCCGGCTGGCCGCCGAGCTGGCCCTGCTTCCTTAGCCATCACGTCGTTGTTCCGGCGACGGGGGCGAGCCCTCACCCTGGGCGCCCTCGCGGTCATCGCAGCGGCCGAAGTCGGGCGTCGGCGGGACGGCGGGACAGCGGTGTTCCGCCCGGTCTGTTCGCCCCCCTGTGTGTCAGCGAGCGAGCAGTCTGCATCTGGGTGGCGCTGTGGCTGCGGGTGACTCGGGGGGGCGTGGCCTACGCCGGGACCGTGCTAAAGACGTCTGCCAACTCCCCCCGCCAGCTACGGCGACGCCTACGCGAATCCGGGGGCCATGGACGGGCGCCGGGCTCCGACGCCTTGCTTGAGGCGCCCCCGGCTACTTCGTGCGCCGGTTTGCCCGATGCCCCGATCAGGGCAGGGGCGGAGGCATGAGCGAGATCGACGTCACCGCCATGGAGCCACTCCGCTTCGCCGTACAGGTCACCGAGGGCACGTTGACCACGAGCCACCTCGTCCGGGTCCCGCCTTCGTTGCTCGACGATCTCGGCCTGTCCGAAGGTGACGCCCCATTGGTCGTGCGAGAGACGATCGGGTTCCTGCTCGACAGGGAGCCGGCCACGAGCATCCTGGCCGAGCTCACTCTCGACGATGTCTCCCGCTTCTTCCCCGACTACCTCGATGAGCTCACCACCCGCCTCGCCTCCTGAGGGCTGCTACGGCGCCTCGCCGCTGGCCCCAAGATGATGCCCACATCGACGACCTCGGCACTCGGCGAGAGGACGGCCGCCCCGTCGGTCTGGGACAGGAGCTGGCGGAGGGGCCGTGGTTGGTGCGGTCCTCCAGCGACAGGGTCGGTACGCACCCGGCGCGCGTGCTCGAGAGTCCCTCGATGACAGAGTCCTCCAACGCCCAGACGAGGATGGCGCCGGCCGGCGAGGGACTCATGCTGTGGACGCAGAGCTCGAGGATGGCCTCGGCTGCCGCCGGGGAGGCGTCGGGCACCGCCGTAGCACCGCTCGGGCGTAGGCGCCGGCATAGGGCTTGTCCCACCAGTGGGCCCCGTCCCAGACCACCAGTGCCGATCGCCCGAAGAGACGCACGACCCCGGCCGGAGCCCGGTGCACCGCCGAGAAGAGCCCCGGTCCGAACTGTTGGCGGAGCCGCACGAGCTCGCCCTCCCGGTCGTGGGGGTTGGGAGCACCATGAGCGCGGTTCGTCCACGGTGGCGCAGGAGGAAAGCCTGCCGGCCATCCGCCATCAGTCGCATGACGTCCTCGGCCCCGGGGATGACGGGGTGAACGACGGCGCCGACCTCCTCGGGCTCAGGCGACGCAGCGGCAAGCAGGATGGCGCTGTAGGTCGGGAACTCTCCCTCGGTGGAGGGGAGGAAAGCGTTCCGAGCACCGTGCGCACTGGGCTAGGCGGTTGCGCCGCTGGCGCGTCGATGGCGTACGCCGCCCAGAAAGACAACCGCAGCTGCGATTCCTCCGCCGAGCGGAAGGAGCCAGATCCAGGGCTTGGCCTCACCCACCCAAAGGTAGGTGAGAGCCCACAGCACCTCTGCGGCGGTGAGGCCACCGAGGACAACAGCTGCGAGACGGAAGACCCGCGTCGCATGACGCCGTGATGCGAGGAACATGAGAGGCAGGGTGACAGGGGCGGCGACGATCGCCCCTCCCATCGACAGAAGCAGGAGGGCGGCAAGGGCAAATGTGATGAGGCCCAGACTCCTCCAACTCCTCGCTCGTAGACGCCTCGCCCCGTTCGCCACGAATCCGATCCTGCCCCTGCCCAGGTGGCAGCCACAAGGTGAGGAGACCAGACCTTCGACGACGAGGGCCCCGGCGCCAGAATGATTCCAACGGAGGTTACGCCCTAAGTCGAGGCGGCGCAGGGCTACCCGTACTTCTTGCAGGAGTGGGGCTACCACGTGTGGAACGCTGCGTCGGCGGGGCCTATCGACCTGGCATTCACCGTCCCCCTGTTCGACGACTTCCTCCGGCGTCAGATGCCTGGCTGAGCGGTGCCGTCGGTTCAGCCCGTCCAGGTCACGACCGGCTCGGCCAGGCCCGCTCGACCGCCTCGGGGTCGGCCAGCCGGGCATGTCTTGCTGCCGGCAAGGCGTACGGTGGGTGTATGAGTCGGACCAGAACCAACATCGAGATCGACGACGCCTCGGTGGCACGGGTGATGGAGCGGTACGGCCTGCGGACCAAGACCGATGCGGTCGACTACGCCCTGCGCAAGGCGGCATGGCTGCCGATGACCATCGAGGAAGCCCGGGCCATGGAGGGCGCCAACGCCATCGGTGACGTCCCGGCCGACCAGCCCCTAGCCGAGGGATAATCCTCGCCGATACCTCGGCTGGGTCGAATACGATCGGGCGACGGGGTCGGAAGCGCACCCGACTTCGGGAGCTGCTCGAGGGCAACGACCTTGCGGTGACCGACCCGATCGTGGCCGAGGTATGCGCCGGAGCCCGGACCGATCAGGGCGAGCTCGACCTGCGGGGGTTGCCCGACCGCTGCACGTCACTGCCCTTCGACCCAGCGACCGACTTCGACGGTGCCGTCGCCGTCTATCGATCGTGCCGCAAGGTCGGAGTCACCCCACGCGGTTGCTCGACTGCATGATCGCCAGTGTGGCACTGCGCCACGAGATCGCCGTGCTCGCCCGTGACGTCGACCTGACGCGCCTGGCCGAGGTCATTCCGCTGCGGCTCCACTCATAGCGAGCGCCACGCCCAGCCAGGTCAGTCCCGGCCCGCTACGGCTTCGAACAAGTCGTTCTGCGGCTTGTCGCTCAAGATGTCGGCACCCTGGATGGTGAGGGTGAAGCTGTGCGGCGTCATGACCAAGCTCGGCCCCGGACTGGGATGTTAAGCCCAGGGCTGTTCGTGCTCGACTTGGACTTCTGAGACCCGAGCCCGACGGTGGCGGCTCTTGGCGGCGTAGTAGGTGCAAGGGGCGAACTGCAGCGTCGTGCAGATCGGCTCGACCCCGAACCGGGCCCGGTGAGCGTCGATGAAGCTGACCTACCGCGGCGGTCGCGGGCCGAGCTCCCGCCGGGTGCCAGCGTCGATGTCGGCCCGCTTTGACCCAGCTGCGCAGCGACTCGGTTCCCACGCCGAGCTGGCGAGCGACCCGGCCGATCACCCCGTGGTCAGCACCATCCTGGCGTCGCACCTCGACGACATCCGCACGGCTCGATCCTTGAGTTCTGGCGGGTACCTCCGCTGGGCGGGGTGGGTTCCCCTCTTCTCTGCCATGACTCTCTCCTCTCCAAGCGAAAGAGTCTCCACAATTTCGGCTCTCCTGACGTTTCCGTGGGTGCCTGAGTAGAGCCATCGATGAACGCACCCCGTTCCCGCCTACCTTTCTGGGCTTCTCAAGGGTCCAGATCCGGAACCTAATGGGGGTGCAGCAGGTCGCTTCCGCGGGGAGCAAGCTGTTGCCTCGGGCCGTTGGCCGGTGAGCACTTTCGGAACCTGAACGGTTCAGTTCTCTTGACAGAGCGTGCCCCGGTCGG
>JBPCJK010000211.1:0-28182 GCA_051005375.1 Acidimicrobiales bacterium | reverse complement strand
GTCGCCGCTCGGCCCGATGCCGGAGGGCCCGGGGTAGGACGTCACCAACAGGTCGTAGCTTCCCTGCAGCTTGACGCCGAACAGCCGGACCAGGTCGATGCGCTGCAGCTCGATGTCGACTCCCACGGTCTTCAGGCTGGCGGCGGTGAGCTCGGCCAGGGCGATGGGGACGACATCGGGGATGTAAAGCACGTAGCGCAAGGGGCTGCCGTTGGGGTTGGTCCGGGGGCCGCCCGGCCCCGATCGGCGGTACCCAGCCTCGTCCAGCAGCCGCTCGGACTCCACCGGGTCGAAGGGATAGTTCCGCACCCCGGGGTTGAAGTAGGGGTTGGAGGGCGGGAGCCAACCCTGGCTGCCCACCTGGCCGTTGCCGGTGAGAAGGCGGTTCACGATGTCCTCGCGGTCGATGGCGTGCAGGCAGGCCCTGCGGAAGCGCAGGTCGGCCAGGGCGCCGCCCCTGGACAGGTTGAAGAACAGGGGGAAGCCGAACCCGGCGTCGCGGCTGACGATGCCGTACTGGGGGTCATCCTGGAACGGCGCCATCACCTCGTTCCTGACGCCCTCGGCGGCGCTGGCGGCGCCGTCGAGCTCGCCCACCCGCAGGGCGGTCAGGGGATCCTCGGCGGGTAGCATCTCGATGCGGCGCACGAAGGGAGGGCCGAGGAAGTAGCCGTCCTTGGCCACGTACGCCTCTCGGTCCTGGGCCTCGTCCCGGGCGTCGAGGGAGTAGGCCCCGGTGCCGATGAGCGCCTCGGGCCCGAAGCTGCCCATGGGGTCTTTGATCTTCGACCAGATGTGCTCGGGCACGATCGGCATGGTGCCGAGCACTTTTTGCAGGAAGGTGGCGTCGGGTCGCTCCAGGCGGAGCTCCAGCGACCGGTCTCCCTTGGGGACGATCTCGGCGATGTTGCCGGGGACGCCGATCAACAGGGGTGTGAACGTCTGTGAGGTGTAGTACTCGTAGGTGAAGGCCACGTCGCGGGCGGTGAGCGGGGTGCCGTCGTCCCACTTGACGTCGCGGAGGTCGATGGTGTAGCTCATCCCGTCGTCCGACCGGTTGTACGACGAAGCCAGCCACGGCAGCTGCTGGCCGGTGGAGTCGGGCCAGGTCAGGGTGTCGAACAACAGGCTCATGCGCCAGTAGCCAGGCCCGGCCGTGTAGGTGAAAGGCGAGGGGAAGCCGAGCGTGGTCCAAGAGACCACCCGGACCGTCGGCCGTTTCCCACCGGCGCCCTCGCCACCGTTGCCGGAGCAGCCGCCCAGCAGCACGGCGCCGGTTGCGCCGGCCAGACCCTGGAGAAAGGTCCTTCGTCTCATCACGCTCGTCATCCCGTTCGTCCTTTCGTCTTCGACGGAGGGTTCACACTTGGAATCGAACTTTGGTTGACGCTCACACCACCCGGCCCCACCGTGGGTTGAACTCGGGCTCGAGGCCCACGCCGATGAAGGTGAAGCCGAGCACGGCGAAGGTGAGGGCCAGGCCGGGGGGCAGCAGCCACCGCACCCACAGCGAGTCGATGAAGATCTGGGGGTTCGCCAGCGCCCGGTTGAGCTCGGTCCCCCAGCTCACCGCCGCCGGGTCGCCGAGCCCGAGAAAGGCCAGGCCGGCCTCGATGGCCACCGCCAGACCGGCCACGAACACCAGGTTGGCGACGATGACGGGCCCGAGAGCGGGCACCAGGTGGCGGCGCATGACGTAGAGAGGTCTGCCGCCGAAACCTCGGGCGCTGTCGATGAAGCCCCGGCTGCGCAGGCTGAGGGTCTGGCTGCGGACGATCCTTGCCGTCTGGGGCCAGGTGAACGCCGAGATCATGAGGATGGACAGGGTGAGGCTGGGGCCGGCGAGGGCGGCGATGAAGATGAGCAGGGGCAGGACGGGCAGGGCCAGGAACACGTCGACCACCCGCATCACCGCAGTGTCGACGAAACCGCCTCGCAGCCCGGCCGCCAGCCCCACCGCCACCCCGACGATCAGGATCAGGGCAGTGGAGACCACGGCCACGATGAGGGTGGTGCGAGTCCCGATCACCACCCGGGAGAAGATGTCGGCGCCGGCGTCGTTGGTGCCCAGCAGGTGGGCTGACGAGGGCTTGTCAAAGGCGTTCCCGGTGATTGCCCGCGGGTCGTAGGGGGCGATCAACGGCGCCAACACGCCCACCACCACCAAGGCGGCCACGGCGATCGTCCCCATCAGGAGCATGGGGGATCGGGGCAGGGACCGCAGCCAGGCGCTCATCGGGTCATGCGGGGGTCGAGGCGGCGGTAGAGCAGGTCGGTGAGGAGGTTGGCGGTCACCACCGTCATGGTCAGCAGCAGGAAGGCTCCCTGCATGGCCGGGTAGTCACGGGTGCCCACGGCTTCGAACATGTAACCGCCCACGCCCGGGTAGGAGAATATCCGCTCCACGAAGATGATGCCGGTGACGGCGATGCTGAACTGCAGCCCGATCACGGTGACCACCGGCAGGAGGGCGTTTCGCCCGGCGTAACCATACTTGAGCCGGCGGGGGCTCAGGCCCTTGGCCCGACCACCCAGGAGGTAGTCCGAGCCGAGCTCGCTGACCATCGACGAGCGCATCACCAGGTACTGCAAAGTGGCGAAGTCGAAGCCCAGGAGCAACGCCGGGAGAGCCAGGTGGTGGACGACGTCGAGCACCTGGCTGAACCCACCGAGCTCGTTGAACGGCGTGGTGGCCCCACCCAGGGGAAAGATCCCGAGTTGGGCGGAGAAGACGACCAGCACCACCGAGCCCACCACGAATATGGGTATGTTCTGTATGGACAGGAAGAAGCCGAGCAGACCGCGGTCGACCCCTCGGCCCCGCTTCCAGCCGGAGTGCACCCCTGTAGGGAGCCCGATCACCACCGAGATGGCCAGCGCGCTCACAATCAGCAGGAAGGACCATCCCACTCGTTCGGATAGCTCCTTGCTTACGGGCACGTTGGAGACGATGGAGACGCCGAGGTCGCCCCTGACCAGGCCCCCCAGGTAGGAGGCGTACTGCTCGGGAACGGACTTGTCGAGGTCGTAGTACTCGGCCAGGTTCGCCCTGGTCTGCTCGTTGCTCACGTAGTTGGGCGAACCGAAAGCCATCAGGGCGTCGATGGGGTCGCCGGGCATCATCCTCGGTAGGGCGAAGTTGAAGGTGATGAGCACGAACACCGTGACCAGGTAGGACACGACGGCGACCCGGAGCGGGCGCCGCTGCGCCTGATCGGCTGGGACCTCCGCCTCGATGGGGTTGGACTCGGCTCCCGGGGCCAGGAGCATGTCGCTCCCCGGGACCTGTTGGGCTGCGCTCTCCTGAAGGTCGATGGTCCTGGTCGACGGCTCGGAGGTCTGGCTCATGCTGTTGCTGTCCTAACTCCGTCAGCCAGGGCGACGAGCGGCTCGTCCACGCAACCGCCGCAGGTCGATACGGGTAGCGGCGTCGTGCCGGGAAACATGGCGGGTGTGACCCTACACTCCGCCAGCAATCCCGACACTAGATGCAAGTGTCAATAGCAGATGCCTGGCGACCTGCTAAGTGCTGCAGGGGGCTAGTGACAAGTCGGGCGCGACCACCTAGGCTTGCTCGTTCGGACCCAGGTTGGGGCCAGCCGGACATCGAACACGGAGGATGGATGTGTCGCAGCCAATGGTCGGTGTTCGCCGAGGTTTGATCGTACTGGCGTTGATCTCCGGAACGCTGATGGGAGTCGGGCCTAGGCCGGCGGAGGCTGCCGCCGGGGGGTTGGGAGGAAGCGCCAACGGCTACTTCTCCAACGTGAGCCTCTTCGGGGGACCCTCTTCCACTCGAGGACCGGCTCCCACCGTGACCCTGCCGCCGGAGGGCTCCTCCACGCCGGTGACGGCCACCGAGGCGTCGGCCAGCGCGGTGTACGGCCCCGCCACCCTCTTCAGCTCTGGCCCACTCGAGGTCAATACTCAGGGAACGTCCGGCTCCGTGACCAGCTCGGCCACCATCGAGAACGTGAACACCTCCGGGCAGGAGAACCTCACCGCTGAAGGTGCCTCCAGCACGTGCATGGCCAACGAATCGGGTGCCACCGGCTCGACGATGATCGTGGACGGCCGGCTCGTCATCTCCCAAGGCGCCAACCTGGACGATCCCTCGGATGACACGGTCGTGACGGTCCCCACGAGTCCTGCGCCGAACACCACCTACGAGGGCAAGATCGAGAACGTGGGTGACAGCTTCAAGTACGTCTTCAACGAGCAGATCGTCAACCCGGACGGCTCCATCACCGTCAACGCCGGCCACCAGTACCTTCTCGGGCCCATCGCTGTGGGTGATCTGATCTTCGGCCAGTCGGTCTGCGGTACCGCCGACGGTACGTCCACGACGACCACCACCGCCCCCACCGCCCCCTCCACGACCACCACCGTGGCCGGCACAACTCCCAGCCTGGCCACGACGCCAGTCGACATGTTGGCGCCCGTCGCCAACATGGCACCGGCAGGGCCCTCTTCGCCGGTGGCCAGTTTGGCTGCTGGGAACATGGCGCCGGGCGCCGACACCACTCCGGTTGCCGGCACTGGTCCCGAAAGCAACGATGGCGACACTGTGGCGGAGGAGCCGACGGTGGCCGCCACCCAGGCGGGCGGGACGAGCAGTGGCGCCTTCGGCTACTCCACCCCCAACGTCGTCCTGTTCGGGGGTGCGCAAGCGCCCGTTGGACCGGCTCCCACGGTCACGCTGCCCGCGGACGGCTCGGCCACCCCGATCACCGCCAGCGCTCCCACAGGACGGGTGGCGTTCGGCCCCGGCATCCTGTTCACCTCAGGTCCGATCGACGTCAGCACCCAGGGAACGACTGGTCCGGGCGGGTCGGTGACCAGCACGGCCCACATCACGCAAAACCCGACTTCGACCGCAGGAGAGATCGTCTACGCCGGCACCATCGACTCCACCTGCACGGCCGGGGCGACAGCGAGCGGCTCGACCACGCTGTCCGGGCCCGGTGACGCAGGGCACACCGCTGCGACGCTGAAAGTTTCCAGCGGGGATCCCGACGTCGAAGGGGACGAGACTTATGTCGACCTGCCAGTCAACCCCGAACCCAACCTGTCCATCGACGGCAACCTTGAGGACGTGGGCGACCACTTCACCGTCGTCTTCAACGAGCAGACCGTCAACGCCGACGGCTCCATCACCGTCAACGCCGTCCACGAGAAGCTCCTCGGTCCCACCCTCACCGGTGACCTCTACCTCGGCCAGGTCGTCTGCAGCCTGAGCGCGACCCCGGCCGCAGGCGGTGGTGACACCGGCGGGGCCCCGGCTGCAGGCTCAGGGGGGACCCCGGCGGCGGGCTCGGGCGGAGCCCCGGCGACGAGCGGAGGCGGGGCCGGTAGGTCCGGTGGGTTGGCGAGTACGGGCAGCGAGGCGGCGCCGCTCATCGCCCTGGGGCTGGTCCTGTTGGTGATGGGGGGGAACGGCAAGCTCTGGGCCGGCGGGCGGCAGCTCTTGGCCCGCTCGACCGCTACCGCCACTCCAGCGCCAAACAGCCCGCCCTCCTCCCGACCATCGGCGGCCTGGGCCACCATCCGGCGGAGCCGTCGCTTGAACAGGTCGGCCTGACCGAACACGGGGTTGGATGTGGCCCAGCTCAACGGTGGTGTCCGCCCCACCGACGACCAAGAGGACGAGGAGAGCTCCCCATGAACCGATCTCAACGAAGCATGGACCGAGCCCGACTGGTGCCGTGGCTGCTACTCGCGGCCTTGCTGTTGGTCGGGTGTGGCGGATCCGCAACCGATGATGCCGCTCCGGGGGAAACCACCCAGCCCCCGGGTGGGGGCCAGTCGACGACGACAGATCCGGGACGCACGGAGGTGACAACCAGCCCGGGCGCAGCGCCGTCGGTCGGTTTGAGCGGTGGTGCCTACGGCTTCTACACCAACGTCAGCCTCTTCGGCGGGCCCTCCGTCCCCATGGGACCGAGTCCGGAGGTGACCATGCCAGAGGGCGGCTCGGCCACACCGGTGGCCGCCTCGGAGCCCAAAGCCATTGCTCAGTACGGTCCCGCCACGATCTTCAGCTCGAACACCCTCGACGTGCGTACCCAGGGAACGGCCGGCTCGGTGACCAGCTCGGCCACCGTCCAGAACGTAAACGCCTCCATGAACGAGGTGTTCACCGCAGCCACCGCCTCCAGCACCTGCACGGCAGATGCGTCGGGGGCCAGCGGCTCGGCGAAGATAGCCGGCGGCAAGCTCACCGTCTCCTTGGGTCCGGACCTTGACGAGACCGCCACCGACGACACGGTGGTCGACGTACCTGCAGATCCTGCGCCCAACACCGCCATTGAGGGCAAGATCGAGAACGTGGGCGACAGCTTCAGGTACGTGTTCAACGAGCAGATCATGGAGGATGAGGGCTCCATCACCGTCAACGCCGGCCACCTGTACCTCCTCGGTCCAATCGCCCTGGGCGAGGCAATCGTCGGCCAGTCCCGCTGCTCGACGACCGCCTCGGCAACTGGAGGTGGTGGGTGACACCGTCACCGCGCCCGCAGGTGGGGCAACCGGGGCCCGCCTCCCGCCTCCTGGCGACGTGGGGTTTAAGCCGGCGGAGCCGTCGATCGACCACGTCGGGTTGAGCGACCGGATTTGGTGCAGTTGCAGAGGCGATGCGGGCGGACCCCTCGGCGGTCATCGGTAGGCCCGAGCCTGCAGCTCGTAGAGCTCGGCGTACAGCCCTCCGGCTGCCATGAGCTCGTCGTGGCTCCCGGCACCGACGACCCGACCGTCGTCAAGCACCACGATCAGGTCAGCCATGCGGACGGTGGAGAACCGGTGGGAGACCAGCAGGGTGATGGCGCCATTGCGGGAGGCGAACGTCGACGCCATGGCGGCGTAGCGGGCGAAGAGCTTGTGCTCGGTCTCGGCGTCGAGTGCGGCGGTGGGCTCGTCGAGCACCAACAGCAGCGGCATCGGGCGCATCATGGCCCGGGCCAGCGCAAGCTTCTGCCACTGCCCGCCGGAGAGCTCGACACCGGCGTCGAAGGTGGCGCCGAGCTGCGTCTGGAGGCCGTCCGGCAGTGTGGAGACGATGTCGGTCGACGCCGCCCGCTCCAGAGCGGTGGCCACGGCGTGCTCGTCGTTCACGAACGGGAGGTCACCGACGCCGACCGTCTGCAGCGCCTGCAGCTCGAGGCGGGTGAAGTCCTGGAAGCCGGCGCTCATCCGTTCTCGCCACTCGCCCGCATCGATGCGCCGGACGTCGGTCCCGTCGACGGTGATCACGCCCGCGGTCGGCTCGTAGAACCTGCACAGCAGCTTGACCAGCGTGGACTTGCCGGCGCCGTTGTCCCCCACCACGGCGACGGTGGCCCCTGCCGGGAGCGAAAGGTCCAGCCCGTGCAGCACGTCGACCTCGGTGCCCAGGTAGCGGAAGGCGACTCCCCGCAGCTCGATCCCCCTGTCCAACCGCTCGGGCGCTGGGACAGGATGGTCGATCACCTTCACCCTGGCGCCGGCGTAGTCGCTCAGCCAGAGGTAGCGCTCGGCGACCTTCATCATTCGCACGGAGGCGCTGACGGTTCCTGCCGCGGCGCTGACTTCAGCGTTGATCAACGCCACCAGCGCCAGGGCGAGGACGACATCGCCCACGGTGGCCTGGCCGGCCACAGCCTGGGCCACTACCAAGACGATGGCTGCGGCGTAACCGGCGCTGAAGAGGAGCCAGCCAGCTGCTGTCCACGCCAGCCCACGGAGAGCGCTGGCGTCGATGACACGGTCGGTCTCCTCCCAGTCCCGGCCGTGGCGGCGCAGCAGGTCGTCGCCGACCCCGAACACCCGCAGCTCCTTCGCCGGCTGCGCTGAGGTGGCCAGCTCGAAGAGATGGCGAGCCCGGCGAGACTGGTCGGCGGTCGCATCGAGGGCAGCCTGACGGATCCGCTCGGCGGTCCCGCCGGCCCACAGCGATGGGACGGCGAACAGGGGCACGGCCAGGAGCAATGGGTTCACTGACACCAACAGGGCGGTGGTGGCACCGACCTGCACGAGGAGGGCCAGGGCGCCGGCGGTGTGCATGCCGGCGAAGGCGAGCACCGGCATCTCCCGGCGCAGGACATCCAATCGGTCGAGGTAGGCGGGACGTTCGTGGTGCTCGACCGTGGTGATGCCGCCGACCAGCGAGACGATGCGCCGGTCGAGATACAACCCGGTGTTCTCCTTCAGAGGGAACTGCATGTGGGTGATTGACGCCCGAGCCAGCAACGCCAGCCCCGCGGAAAGCCCCATACCCACGGCTCCGACCGCCGCCGCCGCCTCGTCACCGGCAACCACGGCGTCGACGATCCACTTCAACCAGTAGGCGCTGAGCACCCCGACGAGGGAAGCTAAGACCGACAGCACCAGCACGGCGGTGGACCGGCGGCGGTCGCCCCGGAAGGCGGTTGTCACCGCCACCGCCAACGCCCGGGCGGTGCTACCCATCGCCGCGCTCCGTGCTGCTGCTCTGACCGCTGGGGTCGAGATGGGCCGCCTGGAGGCGGAACATGTGGGCGTAACGACCGTCGGTGCTCATGAGCGACGCGTGGTCACCCGCCTCACTGACCCGGCCGTCCTCGATGACCACGATGCGATCGGCGCGACGGACCGTGGAGAACCGGTGTGAGATCACGATCGTCGTGATCCCCCCGGTGAGCTCCAGGAACCGGGAGTAGAAGGCGGCTTCGGCCCGGACGTCGACCGCCGCCGTCGGCTCGTCGAGGATCAACACCGACGCACCGGCGTCGACGGCGAACATGGCGCGGGCCAGTGCCACCCGCTGCCACTGGCCACCCGAGAGCTCGACACCCCTCTCGGTCCGCCGTGAGAGCACCGTGCTCCACCCCTCGGGGAGACGGTCGACGATCTCGTCGGCACCGGCCCGCAGGGCGGCAGCGGCCAAAGCTTGACGGTCGTCGGCACGATCGACGGCCCCGAAGCCGACGTTGTCAGCAGCCGAGAGCTCGTAGTGGACGAAGTCTTGGAAGACGGCGGCGACACGCTTTTGCCACGCTCGGGCATCTATGTCGGCCAGGTCACGCCCGTCCACCATGATCCGACCCTCGGTGGGGTCGTACAGCCGGGCCAGCAACTTCACCAAGGTTGTCTTACCGGCGCCGTTGGGCCCCACGATCGCCAATGACCGACCGGCGGGAATGTCGAGGTCGAGATCGTGGAAAACGTGGTCTGACCGCCCCGGATATCGGAAGGACACCCCCTCGAAGCGGATGCTTGACGACGGCAGACCGTCGGCCGGCTGAATGCCGCCGAGGTGAAAGCGCGGTTCGGCCACCGCTGTTTCGAGGTCAAGGGCCGCGGGCACAGGGGCGGTGCCGTAGCTGATGTAGAGGTTGTCCATCCCCACGCTGTAGATGGCGCCGACGCCTGTCGCCGCCGCCGCGAACATGGTGAGTTGACCGAGGCTGATGTCGCCTCGTGCCGCAGACCGGCCCAGGAGCGCGTAGGTGACCCCCAGAGCGCCACCGAGGAGCAGCCCACAAGCAGGCGGCACCCAACGTCCCTTGGGTCGGTCCCGCCAGAACCCTGCCATGGCCACGTTCCACTCGTCGACGAAGCGATCAGTGATCCAGGGCTCGAGGCCGAACAACCGGACCTCCTTGGCGGCCGCAGGCGTGAGGGCCAGATCGCGGAAGTAAGACGATCGCCGGAACCGTCGGGAATGGCCTCGCAAGGCGCCGACTGTCCGACGGAGCTGGCCGGCACGCACCCAGGTCATCAAGGCGTAGGTGCCGAGCAGCCCAGCCGCCAGCCACCAGCGGTAGGTGGAAAGCAATCCGGCAGCCAGCACCCCCGCCAGGCTGTTGGCAGTCACCACGGCCATGCCAACGATCGCGTCCTTGACCGTGATCTGGCCGGTACCGATGCTCTGGGCGTCGGCCACCCGGTCCACCACCTCTGGGTCCTCGAGGTGGGCAACACCCATGGGAGCAAGGGTCGCGTCCATGACCCGTGCCCGCAGGCGTCCCTCTAACCGCCGGCCGAGCGACTCGGCCAGCGACCGCAGAGCCGGAGCGCTCAGCTGTTGGAGGGCGAAGAGGGTAACGACGGCCACGATGCTGACCACCAGCCGGCGGCCAGCAGGCGAGCCCCACCCGTCGGCAACGGCTGCGCCGATGGACCCGACGAGGGCGCCGGTGGCCAGGGCGAAGCCGACCGGCAACAGGGAGGTGAGAAGGATCAGCACCACGACGCACAGGGTGAGGCGGGTGCTGGTCTCGGGCAGGAGGCGCAGCGTCGCCAACACCGGCGAAGACGGGCGCTTCGGTCGCACCGCCGTCAAACTAAGCTGAGCGCACGTGGCGGACGTCGAAGGGCCGCGAGAAGGGTTCCGGTTCGAAGTGGAAGAACCTGCCCTCCATCGTCTCGCCCGACTCCAGGATGTTGTTTTCGACTCCCAGGCGGGTGGCGGCGTCATTGAGGGCTTGGGGATCAAGGGCAGGCCAAAGCCCGCCCTCGATCCGCTCGATGAGAACGTCCAGGGCGGTCAGGACCTCCGCAGGAGTGAAGGTGCAGTGCCCGCCACGGTGGACGTAGAGCTGGCGGAGAAGGTCCTGGTCGCCGGCGTGGTGGACGACCTCGGCGTAGGCCCGTTCGTTGTCCGGGGTGACGAGCCCGTCGCCGTCGGTATGCACGGTCAGCACGGGGACGCCACTCAGGTCGCCATCGAAGGTGATGTGTCGCTCGAGGTACGCGACGGCGGCGGGGTCCGCCGGGATCCTCGGCGCGCGGACCAGGAACTCAAGATCCTCGTCGAGGTTCAGCGGCGCGGACTGGTACAGCGCCTCCACTTCGTCCCGATTGATCGACGCCGATAGCAACTGGCGGTAGTCGACGTCGGTGTTCCAGGACGGATTACCGCCAGCCTGGCGTTCAACCTGCTCACGGGCCCAGAAGAATATGAGAAACCTGATGTGCTCGAACCAGGCGAACTGATTGCGCTGGCGAGCGTCAAAATCGTCCAATGCCGGTTCGTCGGCGGCGGCATGGTGCCAACCCGGGATGTTGCCCATTGCGGCGGCGAGGGCAAGGCGCGCTCTTCCTGCCGGCGTAGCCTGTGCCTCGCGCAGCACCTAAAGAGAGAGGTCGAAGTTCGGCCTGGCCCCGGTGATGTGAACGAGTTGTAGCGCGGAGTCCGGGGCGAGCAGGGTCTTGACCACGAAGGCGATGTCGAGCTCTCGGTTGTGGACGCCAATGGCCCCGGCGAGGTTGCCGCACATCGGCAGCGCTCCAGAGAGACGGTCGGGGAAGCGTTGCACGCGGCCCGCCGAGATGATGCCGCCTATGGAGACGCCGACGCTGATCGTGTGTTGGGCCGGCCCGAGGACGCGCTCGGCGCGGTCGAGGAGGTCGGGATGGTCGGACAGGACCCGCTCGAGGGGCCAGAAGATGGTGTTCGCTGATCCGGCCACGGCGTAGCCGCTCCTCACCAGGTGACCAATCAGCGGCTCGTCGGGCTCCCATGGAGGCTCGCCGGGAAGGACGGGCACCGGATGGCTGAACAGCAACAGGATGCCGTTCCAGTCCTGGGGGCCCTCGATCATGTACCGGGAGCCGCTTGGGAGGAAGCCCGCTGACCTCCGGCGTTCTGGCACCAGGAACGTCCGGTTATCCACGCGATCCTGGTGCCAGACCGGCACGCGTTGGCCGCAACTGCTTCACGTCACCGATCACGAGCCACCGGCGATGTGCAAGAGATCGACCATGGTGAAGTGGCCCGGCCGTTCTGCGGGGAGCTCCGGCTCCCAGGCGGGCGCGGCGTGCAGGAAGGAGGCCGGGTCGGCGGCCAGCATGCCGAGCAGCACCTCGGCCACGATCCTCCCGCCGGTGGGGCCCAGGCGACGACCTTCGTTCAACACCTCGGCCTCCCGCAACACGTAGTACCAGAGGGGCACTTCACCTCCCAGGCCCAGCTCGCCGTCGGGCACCCCCGTGCCCATGGCCCTGGCCACGGCCTGTCCCGAGGGCAGTCCCAGAGCCCGGGCCCGCAGGAGGTCGAGCAGGGCCAGCGATCGGCGTCCCGGGTCGACGGCGAGAGGTAGGCGGGCGAAGGGGCCGGTCAGCTTGGTGTCGATCCTGCGGCTGAGCTGGGGCGTGACCTCTCCCATGGGGAAGAACAGGTCCCACTCGATGCGCCAGCCCCGGGGAAGGGGCCGGAAGCCGCCGAGGTGCTCCAGGGGGTGGGGATCGAGAGTGGGAACCAGGATATGGATGAGCTCCCCGCCGGCAGAGAGCCGGTAGCGGGACCGCACCTGGCTGTGCCCGACCCGAAAGGCGGCCACCGAGAACTCCACCGGTATGAACGGTTCCTCCTCCCAGCGGTAGAACCGTGTCGTCACCCTCCTGGCGCCGGTGGCGGGGTCGGGGCCGAGGATGTCGTCCACGACATCGGCGGCTACCAGGCGGCGCAGGAAGTCCTCCACCACCACCCACTGGTAGTGCCAGCGGGTGAGCCTCTGGGCTTCGCTGAACAGGCCCTCGGCCGGGAAGAACCGGTCTCGTAGGTGGTCGACCACGGCGTTGTGGAAGCGGATGAACACCAGGTGGAGCTGGGCGATGATGACGTGCACGTCGTTGCGGGGATCGGTCACGATGGCCCGGCCCTGCTGGTTGCGGGGCAGGTCGTCGGGCTCTTCGTCGTCGCCGGAGTTGTGCCCGACCAGGAGCTTCACCGGGTCACCCTGGTCGTAGAGGTACGGGGTGGCGACGGGACCCGAGCCGTAGAGGGAGTCCAGGTCGAAGCGAGGCGTCCGGTACGTGGCCAGCCCTGCAGGGTCGTTCTGGCGCTCCAGGCTCGAGAGCGGGTCGTAGGTGATGTCGTGGTCGATGAACTGGCCCAGGTAGGTGTAGCCGGCGGACAGGTCGGGGTTCTCTCCTGGCTCCAGGATAGGGGCCGCTTCGGTCGCGACCACCGGAGCCCCTGGGAACATCGAGGCGGCCAGGGCCTCGAGCGTGCCCGGGGCATCGGTGTGGGGAGCCAGGTCGGGGAACATGCGGCCGAAACGCCCGCCGAGGGGGCTGGCCCGGCCGGCGTGGTCTAGCCCCCGCAGGGCGCCGCCACCGTGCTCGGCGAAGGGGGCGATGAGGCGGGGGCCAAGCCCCTGGCCGGAGGACTGGTCGGTCATGAGCCTGTAGCCGGCGCCAGGTCGTCGGCCAGGCCGCCAGCGTCGATCAGGC
The DNA here is from genome assembly GCA_051005375.1 of Acidimicrobiales bacterium. Classification (GTDB taxonomy): domain Bacteria; phylum Actinomycetota; class Acidimicrobiia; order Acidimicrobiales; family CADCSY01; genus JADDRA01. Next base: position 14,991 of record JBPCJK010000211.1, on the reverse strand, counting down.
CGTAGCCCCACACCGGGTCGAACGATCCCGGGGCTTGGCCAGGCACCCGGCACCGGGCCCGGAGGAGGGCCTTGACCTCCTCAGGGGTGAGGGACGGCCTGGTCTCGAGCAGGAGCGCGACCAGGCCGGCCACGAAGGCTGCCGCCACGCTGGTGCCCGCCTGAAGGACGTTGAAGTTGTCCACCAGGCACTGGACGTGGAAGGGCGATCGCGCTGACAGCGCCGCCGCCACCATGGCACCGGGGGCGACCAGGTCGGGCTTGGGAGCACCGTCGCGGCGGGGACCGGGGCTGGTGAAGCTCGAGACGTCGTCGAGGCTGAACCCGGCCTGGTGGTCGTGGCCGACCAGGTTCGCCCACTCCACCTTGGTGGTGAAGGATCCCACCGTGACGGCCCGGGACGCGGCGCCGGGGCTGTCGACCTTGACAGAGTTCCGCACGGGCTCGCCCGCCAGTTGGGCCATGCCGGCGTCGATCGACCAGAGGTCGAGGCGCCCGCTGGTGATGCGGTCACCCCGGAGGCGAAGGGCCCACGCCGCCGGGGTCGGCATCGCCGCCGCCGCCACCGAGGGCGTGACCTCCACCAGGAAGCGGTGGTCACCGTTGGCCGGATCGGGACCGGGGGTGATGACACGGACGTCGCCGTCAGGAAGCTGGTACCAGTGTGCCGGAGGCCCGTCGGTGGCCACCGGTTGGAACGGGCTCTGGACGCCGGTGGGCGATACCACTGCCACCGCCAGCTCGTCTCCCCCGGCGTACCAGCCGGTTATGCGAGCCGTTGTTTGGGCCTCGACGGCCGACGGGACCCGGACCGGGCAGGCGACGGTGACGATCTGGCCGAGAGCCACCTCCAGTTGGGCGTGGGTGGCGTCATCGCCTTGGTTGCCGGCAGAGCAACAGACGATTCGACCGGGGCCCGACTGGGCGTCGACGACCATGGAGAGCGGGTCGGTGCCGTCGTGAGCGTCGTCGGCGGTCCCGGAGGCGACGACGGCGACGGCGGGCCGGCCCAGCTCGGTGGCGACCCGGAACACGTAGCGCAGGCCGTCCGCAACGTGGGCGTCTAGGAGATCGCTCTTGACGATCACCAGCGCCGCCGCCGGCGCCACGCCGCCGTAGGTGGCGTCGTCGCCCGCGGCTACCCCGGCCACATGGGTCCCGTGGCCGACGCTGTCGACGGAAGTTCCCATCAGGTCGCCTTGGAGCTCGACCCCGTACCCACCCTCAGCCACGCCGCTGCCCGGGAGAGTCTGGTCCCACAGCCGCAGGAGCCGGTCGGCGCCGGCGCCGGCGGCGGCGAAGGCGGGGTGGTTGGTCTCGAGCCCGGTGTCGATGACGCCGATGACCACTCCTCGGCCACTCGCACCGCTGCGGCGACGCCAGGAGGCGATGCCGACGCGCTCTCGGGCGATGTCCATGTGGGGTCGCAACAATCGGGCGGCGACGATCCGTCGCACCCCCTCCATCTCCGAGAGGGGGTCGATGCTCTCCAGGAGGGCCGTGCCCGTCCGGATCGGCCCGCCACCGGGGCTCACCTCCACACCGGTGGGTAGCCGCCCAAGGGTGGCACCGTCATCGAGGTCGATGAAGACGACGGCCCGTGTTGGCCTAGGGCTACCTCTGGCGGCCGCCGTTCCCAGGAAGGGGGCCGGATGCGCTGGACCGGCCCGGTCCTCCCGCCCGCCGTAGTCGTCGAGCGCGGCCAGGAGGATGGGGTCGACGCGGTAGTAGTTCACCGGTACCGACGTTATCGAAGACGTGCTAGGTGGGGCAGGGGGGCGAGTCGCCGGACCGGTTCGCCGTTCAGTAACATCTCACCTGATCCCCTCAACCTCGAAGGAGGGCCGATGGCCCAGGCCACGAGCACCCAGCAGTACGTCCTGCTCCCTGCCCGGGGCCTTCGGGCCACAGGTCGCACGGCGACACCGAGCGTCCAGACGTTCTTCCGCTCGGTCGAACCCGGCACCCAGGAGCTTGCCACCCCAGGCGAGCGACCCGTGCGGCTCCAGGTCCTGGACGCCATCGGCGACGACGGCGCCGTGCTGATCGAGGCCACGCCCCACGAGGCGCTGAGCCTTCGGTCGCTCCAGCCCGGAGTACGGGTGGTGCCTGTCGTGTACTACCAGCCGGCGGTGGCGCCTCGAAGGCATGTGCGGACGCCGTTCACCACCGAAGGGCACGAAGCCCTGCCCACCCAGTCGATCACCCTGCGGGTCGTCTCCGAGGCCGATGGCTCCCCGGTGAGCGGGGCGATCGTGGTGGCCCTGACCAGCCTGGCCGCCGGGAAGGGAGCTCAGGGCACCACCGACAGCGAGGGACACGTGGAGCTCCGCCTCGGCAGCGCCAGCGTGGCCCTCGAGCGCCTCTACGTGTACCCGGTCAACGCCTACTGGACCCTGCGCCGGGAAGCCATGACCGTCACCGACGGCTCGCAGGTGGCCCTGCGCCCCCTCGACCTCAGCTACGTCGACTGCCTCCGCCACTACTACCGCAACGTCGCTGATGACGCCGGACAGGGCGTGACGGTGGCGGTGGTCGACACCGGGGTGGCCGAGCACCCCGACCTCGTCATCAGCGGTGGCGCCAACACCGTGGCCGGAGAGGACCCGAACGACTACGGCGACAACGGCGAAGGACACGGGACCCACGTGGCCGGCATCGTGGCCGCCCGGGGCCACCCGCCGACAGGCGTGCGGGGCGTCGCCCCGGGGGTGGCCTTGCGCTCCTATCGGGTCTTCGGGCAGGGCAGCAACCAGGCGTCGAGCTTCGCCATCGCCAAGGCCATCGACCAGGCCGTGGCCGACGGGTGCGATCTGGTCAACATGAGCCTCGGCGGTGGGGCTCCAGATCCCGTGCTGGCGGCTGCGGTGGAAGACGCTCGGGCCGCCGGCAGCCTCTGTGTCATCGCCGCCGGCAACAACAGCCGCGGCCCGGTCAGCTTCCCGGCATCCGACGAGATGGCCGTGGCCGTCTCGGCCCTGGGGCGCAAGGGGACCTTCCCCGACGATGCTGCTGAGGTCGACACCATCGTCCCTCCCTACGGGAGCGACGAGGCCGAGTACATCGGCGACTTCTCCAACATCGGCCCTCAGATGGACCTCACCGGCCCAGGCGTGGCCATCATCTCGACCGTGCCCGGCAGTTACACCGAGATCAGCGGCACGTCGATGGCCTGTCCCGCCGTCACCGGGGTGGCGGCGCGACTGCTGGCGTCGTCCGACCTGTTGGCGGCTGCCCGTGACGCCGCCCGGTCGGAAGACATCATGGGGCTGTTGACGGCCTCGGCCCGAGATCGCGGCTTCCCCGACCCCTTCGAGGGCCACGGCCTCCCTCAGCCCTGCTGAGCCTCGGTAAGAGCATGAGGTAAGTGGACAGGCGCCGCTTCATCCTTCGGTACCGGGGGTCGGGCCCCAAGCCCGCCGCCGATGTCGAACGGGTGCGTAGCCTACGGGGGGTCACCGTGCTCGACGATTCGGCCGCCAGGATGCTGCTCATCGAGTGCGACGAACGGCCGCCCACCGAGGTGGCCGAGACGCTGACCGACTGGGTCGTCGCTCCTGAGCAGACCTTCGCCGTACCCGACACGCGCAAGCGTGCACGCTGAGACGCTGAGGGAGGCGGCCCCGGACGACGTTACGGGGCTGGCGGGGGCACCGGTGGCGGCGGCACCGGTCCTGACACGCACGGCTGGTTCACGGTGCCGAAGTCGTTGCCCTCCCAGTGGTTGGACCCGCACTGCGGGTTGAGGTTGCCGTCGAAGCCGTCGTAGGCGCCGTTGCGCTGGGCTCGATTGCCGATGATCTGGTTCTCGGTGGGCCCAGGGTTGTTGTTGCCGACAGCGTCGATGGCGATGCCGTGGGTGGTGTTCTCCTCGGCGACGTTCTCCCTGATGGTTGTGTGGGCCGGGGCGACCGGGTTGGCTACCGTGAAGAGCCTGATCCCGCTGCCAAATCCACTCGTGCCGTTGCGGTGGCTCAGGTTGTTGGTGATCTCGTTGCGCTCGTTGGGAGGGCTGCCCGCGCACTCGGGAACCGACGAAGGGTCGCAGGTGGGCAGGACGACGATGCCGTCAGCGCCGCTCCCGGTGACAGTGTTGCCATCCACCGCGTTGTCGTTCGCCTCGGGCCCCTCGATGCGAACGCCCATGACCTGACGCCCGGCGCTGGGATCGCCGACGTGGCTCATGTTGTTGTCGGTCACCACGTTGTTCAGCACCTGGTTGTGCTGCGACATGCCCAGCATCGAGATGCCGCTGAAGGGACCGTTGCGCCGAACGGTGTTGCCCTCGATACGGTTCTCGCTGGAGCTGTCGATGACGATGCCGTCGCCGAAGTCCCCTCCCACCGAGCCGATGTTGTCCTGGACGGTCACGTTCTGTACGACGTTGCCGCCGCCGCCGGCGATCACGATCCCCGCGCCGAAGTGCTGCACGGTGCCCTTCCTGATCGTGACACCACTGACCTTCGACAGGAGGATCCCGGGGCCACCCCCGCTCGAGTCTGCGTCGCCAGAGACGGTGAAGCCACCCAGGTCGAGGGTGACGCCGTCGGTGACGACCACGAGAGCTGGCCCGATGGCGCAGGCGAGGTCACCCTCGAGGGTGGTGTCCTGGGTGATCTCCTGACCACAGGTGAGCGTCGGGACCTCCGAGATCGGTCCGTCGTAGTCGCCCCGCATCAGCTTCTGAAGGGTCATCTTCGCCTCGTCCTTGGCCGAGTAGGTCGAGCCGCCGTCGGTCGCCACCGCCTTGCCACCGGTGGCCTTGACGCGGAACCCCCACTCGCCGTCGCTGTCTCGGTAGATCTCTCCGGTACCTGCCATCGTCATCTCCTCCTTGGAGTTTCCATGCCGGAGTGAACATACTCCTCCGACGCACATGGAGGGACGGGAGCCGGCCCGGCGGCAAAGGTGCAAGGTGCTGCCCGCACCCATCACCGGCAGTGCCGGCGAGGCAGGCGTAGGGTGGGCCGACTGTTCCCTCGAGACTGGAGGCCGCCATGGCCACCTACGTCATGCTCATGAAGTTCGTCACCCCCGGCGTCGATTCGATCAAGGGTGCCCACGCCGGGAGACTGGCGGGAAAGAGAGCCGCCAAGGCGATGGGCATCACCTGGAAGCAGCAGTACCTGGTGATGGGCAGCGCCTACGACATCATCACCGTTGTCGATGCTCCCGACGACGAGACCATGGCTAGGTTCGCCCTCATGGGCTTAACGGGGAGCCTGGAGATCCAGACCATCCGAGCGTTCACCGAGAGCGAGGCCGACAAGCTCATCGAGGACCTGGCCGAGGAGCTCGGCCAGGATCCCGGCGCCGAATGACCCACGGCGGCAGTGCGGGCCGGGTGCCGGCCGCCCTTGTTGCGTTCAGCAAAGGCGACCTACCATCGTCTTGGCAGTAGTTTCGCCGGAAACAAGGAGGTTTCGCAGATGTCAGACAGGCAGATGGCGAACGGGGAGTGCACCGCGATCGTCGCCTACGAGGTGAGGGCAGAGGACCGGGATCGTTTCCTGAACGCCTGGGACAGGGCGAACGAGCACCTCCAGACCCAACCCGGGTACGTGGGCAACACCCTCCACGAAGCTGTGTCCGCCAACCCCGACTTCCGGTTCGTCAACATCGCCCGCTGGAAGAGCGTCGACGACTTCCGGGCCGCCACGCAGAGCAGCACCTTCTACGAGGCGTCGGGCTGGCTCGAGGCCTACCCCATCCATCCCGCCGTCTACGACGTCGTACGTAGCTGACGGGTCGCCGACCTCCCGTCGCCCCTGACCCTCAGCGGGTGCCGCTGAGGGTCAGGGATCGAGGACGACCCTCGAAAGCGGTCTCGAGGCTCGCTAGGGGCTGACCGGCGCGGTGCCCCAGTCACAGCGCTGGTCGAAACCAGGTTCTGTGGTGATGCGGGTCTGGTTGGAGCCGTCGCGGGCGTTCATGGTGTAGACCTCACCGTCCCCGTCGCGGAAGCTGGAGAACACTATCTTCCTGCCATCGGGTGACCAGGCGGCGAAGGCGTCGAAGTCGGTGTTGTTGGTGAGCTGGACCGCCCCCGTGCCGTTGGCCCGGATTCGGAAGATGTCGAGATCAGCCGCGGGGTCACCGCCCTGGCTCTGGTAGACAAGCTGGTCTCCTCGGGGTGACCAATTGGGCCCGCTTTCCTGCCCCGGAAGGTTGGTGACCCGAAACACGTCAGTGCCGTCAGGATCCATGGTGTAGAGCTCGAAGTTGCCGTCACGGCTGCTGTTGAAGGCGATCCGGGCGCCGTCAGGCGACCACGCCGGCTGGGCGTCGAAGGTCGGGCTGTTGGTGATGTTGGTCTGGTTGCTGCCGTCGGCGTTCATGGTGAAGATATCGAAGTTCCCCGTGCGGGTGCTGTGGAAGACGATCTTGCTCCCGTCGGGCGACCAGCTCGTGCCCCGGTCCTCCCCAGGCGAGAAGGTCAGGCGGGTGTCGTTGCTACCGTCGGCGTTCATGACGTACACCTCGGCGTTGAAGTTCATGGCCTCGGTGCGGTTGGGGAACCGGGAGTAGGCGATCTTGGTGCCGTCAGGCGACCACGAGGGGTCGTTGCTGAGGAGGTCGGGATCGGGTGTGAGGACGACTTGGTTGCTGCCGTCGGGGTTCATGGTGTAGACGAACCCGCCGGTGATGTTCTGGCGGTCGCCTCCTCGTCCCACGCCAGGCCCCTGTCGCCCGCAGGCGATCCGACCGTTCGGCCCGGGGACCACGGCCCCGGCCGGAGCAGCCTCCACTGCCAAGGACATCACCAGGACCAGCGCTGCCAGCGCTCCCATTTTGCGTCTCGTTCTCATGTCTTTGCCCTTTCCACCTCTCTGGACGTCTCGGAATGGTTGGTGGGTGTGAATGGCGACGCACCCTATGATCCCTTGCCGGGCCTCTGCAATAGCTGTGGGCAACATCTAGAAGGGTGTCTTCCGATGGTGCCAGTTACGCCTGTACCACTCGCCCCGACCCTCGCCGACGCCTGCCGACGATGGCCCGACCGACCCGCCATCACCTATTGCGGCGATACCACCTCCTACCGGGAGCTGGGCCGGCAGGTCGATGCCCTCGCCGCCGCCTACGTGGAGCTGGGCATCAAGCCCGGCGACCGCATCGTGTGCCAGCTCCCGGACTGCCCCGAGCACATCGTCGCCATCAACGCCGCCTGGGCCTGTGGTGCTGTTCACGTCGGGGCCGACAACGACCTCACCGGCGACGAGCTGTCGTGGCTCCTCGACTACACCGACGCCGCTGCTCTCCTCTACCAGCCTCGAGCCGACCGGGAAGACCCGGTCGCCGACCTGCGCGCCGTGTGCCGGGCCTGCCCCAGCGCCCGGCTCATCGTCCACCGCTGGTCGCCCGAGAGCGACGAGCTCGGACACCTCCAGCTTGGCGACCTCCTCGTCGGGCACCCCAGCCCGGTCCCCCACCCGGGGCGAGGGCCTGAGGACACCGGCGTGCTTTTCATGACGTCGGGGACCACCGGCCAGCCCAAGGCGGTCATGGAGACCCTCCCGGTGGGCTGGGCCAAGATGCAGTTCTTCACCGACGCCTCTCGCCCCGGTCCAGAGGACGTACACCTCATCTACCTGCCCGTCTCCCACGTCTTCGGGATGCGACTGGCGTTGCTGGGGTTGCTGCGGGGCGGGCGGGTGGTGCTGATGGAACGGTTCAGGCCCGAGGAGGCGCTGCGCCTCATCGGCGAGGAGCGGGTGACCGTGCTGCCCGGCATGCCCACCCACCTCACCTTGATCGTCAACCAGCTCGACGACGACCGCCATGACGTGTCCAGCCTGCGCTGGGCCATCTCTGCCGCAGCCAACATCCCCGCCCCTCTGGTGGAGCAGGTCTACGACCGCCTCGGCGTCGACCTGCTCTACGTCTATGGGTGTAGCGAGGGGTTCACCACCCAGACGACCGACCGGGACGAGATAGTGGCCGGCTCGGTCGGCAGCTGGGTGTTCAAGGGACCGGAAGGCACGTCGGCGCAGGGCTCGGTGGCCGTCCTCGACCCCGACGACAAGGTAGAGGTCGAGCGTGGCGTGGTGGGCGAGATCGCCTTCCGGGCGGCTGCTCCGGTGCGCTACTGGCGGCGACCGCCGGTGGCAACCGACGGTTGGTACCACACCGGGGATCTGGGTCGCATGGACGAGAAGGGTCGCCTGTACGTGCTGGGGCGCCTCAAACAAGTGGTGAACCGAGGTGGGCTCAAGGTGTTGCCCGGCGAGGTGGAAGTCGTGCTCACCCGTCATCCGGGCATCGCCGATGCCGCCGTAATCGGGACCCCCGATACGGTGCTCGGAGAGGCGACCTGCGTGTGCATCGTGCCCGCCGACGACCACCCACCGGACCTGGCCGAGGTACGCTCGTTCCTCGGCGCCACGCTGGCCCGCCACAAGCTGCCCGACGAGCTGTGCGTGGTGTTGGCCATCCCCCGGACCCAGATCGGCAAGGTCGACCGCCCCAGCCTGCAGTCGACCGTCGTCGACTCGGACCGCCCAAGGGAGCACCTCCGCCACCGGTGAGCAACGGCTGCAACCCCCTCCGCGTGACGGCCAACCACGTTCTGGCACCTGGAACGTCCGGTTATCGACGCGATCCGGGGGCCGGAACGTCTGGGGGGGCGACCAGTCCCTCAACGAGCCCGACGACGTCAGCGGGCGCCGGCATGGCCGCGATCTCCTCGGCCAGGCGGCTGGCCTGGTGGCGGTAGGCCTGGTCCGCCAGGAGCCTGCGCACTGCCTCCCTCACCGCCTCGGGGGTCAGTTCAGCAGGGCCGATGCAGGTTCCCACACCCAGCTCGACGCAGCGGTCAGCGTTCCAGAACTGGTTCGCCCCCTGGGGCAGGACCAGCAGCGGAAGACCCTGGGCGAGGGCGGCCAAGGTGGTTCCCGACCCTCCGTGGCACACGACCACGTCGCACCTGGCGAACAGCAGTGACTGAGGCAGGTAACGCTCGACGTGGACGTTGGCCGGTCGGGGGCCGAGCTCGTCAGGGTGACGATCCGGCCCGATGGTCACGATGACATTGCAGTTTTCGTCGGCCAGACCCTCCAGGACGGTTTCGAAGACCTCCGACGCCTGGTTGTTGATGGTGCCGAGGGTCACGTAGACCGTCGCCCCCGGTGCCAGTTCCTCGACCCACGCCGGCAGGCCATCCTCCCCGGGGTCGTCAAAGGCGACAGGCCGCAGCGGGTGGGCGACAGCGATGCTCCTGATGGCCGGCGCCTGGAAGCTGGGAGGGCAGATGTCGAGGTAGAGAGACCGGAACATCCCGCCGCGCGGCCCTGGCTCCACCCCCCAATCCTCCCAGGTGGGAGCAGCGATCTCCCCGGCGGCATCCCAGAACTCCTCAGGCTGGACTGCGCCAAAGCTGTGCCCGGCCCAGGGGATGCCGGCGTGGGCGGCAGCGATGGGACCAGCGAAGTCGGTCATGTCGTGGACCACGAGCTGCGCTGGCCACTGGTCGAGGATCCCCACCAGCTCGCCGACCTTGGCCGGCGCCGCCACCCCGGCGAACATGTGGGCGCCGAAGCGCCAGACGTCGGACTCACCCACATCAGCCAGCTCGGGGATGGCGAGGGTCTGCTCGTGGACCACCAGGGGGCTGAGGCCAGCCGGGAAGGCGGTGAAGCCCGCCGGCTCCACCACCCGCTCACAGAACCGGGGAGCGGTGGCGAAAGCGACCTCGTGGCCGGCGCCGACGAGGGCCTGGGCCAGCGGAACCATCGGGTGGAAGTGCCCGAATCCCGGTACGCACGTGAACAGGATCCTCACGGGTCCTCCTATCCTCTGGGCATGGCGCTCGGCTCTGATTTCCATCGCCCCCGAGGGCGAATGGCAGCGCTGCCAGCATGCCAAATACAGAGGAGCTCCCACCCACATCCGCTCCGACGAGGTGCACGTGTGGAGGAAGGAGCTGCTGGTCGACGACGACTCCCGGCGTCAGCTCGCCCTGACCCTTTCACCCGATGAGCGAGAGCGGGCCAGCCGTATGCGGTCCGCACTGCGACGGGATGCCTTCGTGGTGGGCCGGGGAACCTTGCGGGCCATCCTCGCCGGCTACCTGGGAACCACGCCCGGCGCAGTGGCGCTGGGCACCGGGACCCACACGGCAAGCCGTTGTTGAGCGGAGGCGGTGGATTGCGCTTCAACTGTCCCACACCGCGTCGTACGCCGTGGGCCGAGGACGGGAGGTGGGCGTCGACGTCGAGCGGGTCGACCGCCCGCCTCGACTTCGACAGGATCGCCCGTCGCTTCTTCTCCCCCCTGGAGAACGAGGAGCTGGCCTCGCACAAGGCGGCCGGCGTGGCGGTCCCGCTGTCATCCCGCTTCGCCGACGCCGAGCTGGCCTGGGTGCTCGAACGCTTCGGCGTCTCCGGCGTGGTCTGCCCTCCCCCGGCGGTGCCGACGGTACCCGCCGGGTCGTGGTGGGTGGCCGAGAAGAGCGACGTCGAGCAGGGCCAGGACAACCGCGCCTTCCAGGCCCCACTCGGGCCCGACGACCTGGCCGACATCCTGCGGGATCACCCGTCTCCAGCTGGTGCCGGCCATGGCCCGGGTGCTGCTGGCCGCCGGCGCCCACCGCGGCCACGACCTGTCGTCGGTCGAGCGGGTCAGGTTGTCGTCGGCGCCGGTTCCGCCTGCCCTGCTCGACCGCCTGGCCGAGGCCTTCCCCCGAGCTGTCCTGTGCAATGCCTACGCCCTCACCGAATCGGGGACGGCCCGCACCTTGCTGGTCGGCGCCCAGGGGCACCCGGGCTCGGTGGGCCGACCGGTGGGCGCCACCGAGGTGCGGGTGGTGGGCGACGACGGCAGCGAGGTGGCTGAGGGGGGGACGGGCGAGGTGTGGCTACGGCGCCCCGGTGCCCCCCGGCGCGGGTACTACCGCGACCCCGAGGCCACGGCGGCGGCCTTCGTCGGCGACTGGCTCCGCAGTGGGACCTGGGACACGTGGACACCGAAGGACTGCTGTACCTCGACGACCGCAAGAAGGACGTGATCATCTCGGGCGGGGCCAACATCTCCTCGGTCGAGGTCGAGAACGTCCTCTACGAGCACCCGGCAGTGGCCGAGGCGTGATCTCTGCTCCCTGATCCACCCACCGGCCCAGGCCCGGCATCCGCGACCGGCGGCCGCGCAACGCCTGACCGAACGCTTGACCGGTGAGCGGAGCCCCTATAGCCTTTCCCTCATCCGTTGAGCGGCAGCGGCGGAACCGTCGGCGCAGGGAGCGAACAAACATGGACGAGACTTCGGAGCACGCCCGACGACAGTTCCTCCGACGGCTCGGAACCGCAAGCCTGGCCGCAGTCGGTACCACGTGGGTGGCCCCGGCCGTGGTTACTCGAAGCATCGCTTCAGCGGCGGTCGGGAGTCCTCCTCCCGGCTCGACCACCACCACCACCCAGCCGGGGGGGTCGACTACGACCACGAGGCCGGGGGGGTCGACTACGACCCGTCCCGGCGGGCCCGGCGGTGGCGGCGGCGGTCCCGGTGGCGGGGGCGGTCCCGGTGGCGGCGGTCCCGGTGGCGGCGGTCCGGGTGGCGGGGGCAAGGTGGGCTCGCTGTCCCGTACCAGTCCCGGCTCCGGCAGTGGACCCGCAGCCGGTGCGACAGGTCCCGGCGGCGGAGCCGCTCCGGCCGGCGGCGCCAAAGGCTCGGGGGGTGGTGCGGGCTCGCTGGCCCACACCGGCGCCGAGTTGCTCGGCATGGCCGGCGTCGGATCGGCGGCGGTGGCCACGGGTGCCGCGGCTGTGGCGGCGGCTCGTCGCAAGGCTCGAGTAGCCGAAGAGGGTAGCGAGGACGCCGCCCCCGACCCCGACGACGGGACTACGCAGGCCTAGCACAGGGCGTCGAGCGCAGCTCGCTTGCCCTTGCGGAACCAGCGAACAGCGGCGCGAAGGCGCCACAATGCTCTCGTCGGCGAGCGAGGCGAGCCTGCTAGGTCTCCCCACCCTGGCCCACCTGCACCTCACGGCGGCGGCGCTTGCAGGAGGCGGCGACGGGCGAACAGGCGGACGACCTCCACCACGTCGTCGTGCACCTCTTGACGGTCCACCCCCAAGGAGGTGGCGAGGTTGGAGATGATGTCGGCCAGGCTGGCCGAACCGTCGCAGCGGGACCACACCAGGGTGGCGGTGGCGTTCAAGACGTGCACCACCTCGTGGTCCTCGTCGAGGACCACCGCCTCGCCGTCGAGCTCGGCCAGCGCCATGCTCGCCCGGGCCCGGGGCACGAAAGTCTCGTCGATCCCACCCCCGTGGACGCCGCCGCCCTCGGGGTGCTCCGAAGGCGACCTCACAGCGACGTGATGGTGGCGCACGCCTCGTCGAGGTCGCCGACCACGAGGGTGAAGGCCAGGCAGGCCCGAACCAGCTCGGCCATGGTTCCCAGGCCCTGCTGACCAGGGAAGGGAAGGCTGAAGGCGTTCGCCGCCAACTTCGCCACCGCCTCGGCCTTGCCCAGGGGGGCCAACCGCGTAGTGGCGCCCGGCTGGTAGCAAGGGAAGACCATCAGGCGGGGCCGGCACGGGCCGGCGATCGAGCGGGGACGGATGGTCCGGGGATCGACGTGCCACTGCCGCTCCCGGTAGGCGGCGGGGGCTGCGTCGACCGCCGGGGCCAGCTCCGCCAGCACGTCCCAGGAGCCCTCCTTGAGGGTGAGGGGCTTGGGGAAGGGCACCAGCACGAGCCTGGCCGGGTCGACGGCCGCCACCTCGTCGGAGAGGTACCCCATCCCCCCCATCACCAGGGCGGCGGCCAAGGTGCTCTTGCCCGATCCACTGGGACCAGGCAGCAGGACACCATCGCCGTGGTGCTCGAGGGCGGCGGCGTGCACCAAGAGGTGCGCCGGGGCGGAGCCCAGAACCGACCGGTTGAGGTGCCACAGCACATAGGCGAGGGCGCCGTCCGGCGAGGAGGTGGCCACCCGCTGATGGTCGAGATAGGTCCGTACCCGTCGCGCTCCCGTCCCCGCCCCCCGGTCGACCACGCTGTAGGAGTGCTGTGGCGCCTCTTCGGTGGCCAGGGAGCCGAGGATGCGCTGCACGTGGGCACTCAGGACGGGATCGGTGGCCCTCACCTTGAACTTGAAGCCCAAACCCCGGAAGGGACCCGCCTCGCCAGCCCACGGCAGGGCATCGAGAACGGTCCCCAACCGCGTCGCCCCCGGCGACCTCACGGACGGGACGGCCAAGGCCCGCTCACCCACGTCCGACGGCATGGACCAGCGCCGCCGCCCCCCGGGCCCACCAGCGCCAATAGCGGGCCTTGCCGTCGCCCAGGAACGCCCGCTGGGGAACGATCAAGGCCCAGAGAAAGGCCAACTTCTGGCGCACCCCGGTTATGGCTGCGACGGCGGTGATGGCTTGGGTCCCGCCGCTGCGACCAACGGTGTGGGCCCGCAGCACCCACCGGTCGGCGGCGTCGGGCCGGTACTGGCGGGACCAGTCCAGCAGGGGCGAAGGCTCGACCATGCCGAAGGTGTCCCATGTGAGCACCACCGCCCGAGCCAGCACCGCCTGACCCTGCCAGGCGGTGCATCGCCGTTGCACGCCAACCAAGTCGAGCTCTTTAGTGAGCAACATCTGGGCGATGTCGCGCAGAGCCAGCAGCGGGGGCTTCGGGCTCCCCAGGACCGCGTGGTAGCAGGCGTGGAGAAACCGCTCCTCGGGGGCCAGAGCCAACAGCCGACGACCGCCCAGCCGAAACGGCGACGAGGAGGCGAACAGGTCTCCGGCGTCGAGGGCAAAGCCAAAGCGCCCTGCCGCCAGTGTCCGATGCAGGTCCAGCGGCAGCTGCTCCGTGCTGGTCAAGGTGGTGCTCTTGGCGAACCGGCGGTCGAAGCCGGGCCGGAGCTGGGGACGCTCCCGCACGAACCCGGCGGCGAGGAGGGTGGCTACTGCCATGTCGAAGCGCTCGGCCGGCACCAGGACGTCGACGTCGCCGAAGGGCCGGAGGGCCGGGTCGGGGTAATCCAGGTGGGCGACGGCCGAGCCTTTGAGCACGCGGTGGTCGACGCCGGCGTCGCTCAGGAGGGCCACGACGTCGAGGAGGAGCCGTTCCAGCACCAGGGCCAGCCCCATGGCCTCAGCGTGGAGCTCGTAGGCCTCCTCGGCCTGAGCCTCGGTGGTGGCGAAGGACCCGTCGTCCACCGCTTGGGCCAGCCACCCGATGGTGCGGGCGTCCTTGGCGTCGCCGAGGACGTCCCGCCACTGGTGAGCAGGCAGCGGCCTGTCCGGCAGGGACCTTACCCCGCTGGGCAACCCATGGGCGGCGACGGCCGCGGCTAGGGGGGGCGTCACGGCTGTTGAACCACCGCGCCCCGTCGAGCCAGGTCGCCCAGAACTTGGCGGACGGCGGGCGCCACCAGGGCCACATCGGCACCGTGGAGCCGGGCCAGCCGCAGGCACAGGGCGTGCTCGTCGATGGGGTCGCCCAGCACGTCCCACAACGACCGGCCTGAGCCCGTGAGCGAGAAGGGCTCCCGTGCCTCGGCCGTCAGCATGACGATCGCGGCTTGCGTCCGCCGCCACAGCACCCCTTCGGCCCGAACCCAACGGAGCCCAGCTCCGCCACCTTTCGACATCAGGGAATTGTACGACAGGTTGCCCGCCTGCCTGGTCGAAGGCAGACCGTTGTCCCGGGTCGTCGTGTTCGACGCCCCACGCCGGCCGACCTGGTGCCCCATTCGGACCTGCTTCGGGCCACTAGCCCCGATCATTCACCAGATGATCGGGGGCACCGGTCCTGGGCTTCTGGACCGCCTGACCTTCCCCCAGGGATCCATTTCGCATTGACCGAGGCGATTCCGAGGCCATGATGACGATGGCAGGCGTCTTTGGTTGCCGCGAGGTGCGTATCGGGACGCGTCGCGACAAGGACGTTGGCTGCTTCTCGGCATGACTACGCCGCTCAGATGATGAGGGCGACCCGCCGGTAGGCGGCGAGGATCTCCGACTCGCTGGGCCAGCCGTCGAGGATCCGCACCA
>JBPCJK010000210.1:0-10660 GCA_051005375.1 Acidimicrobiales bacterium | reverse complement strand
CGAGCGGCGCCTGCTCGAAACCGGCAGCCATGGCCAGCAGCCGCTCCCGCAGACGCTCGGCTCCGGGTTCGCTCAGGCCCTTCCTCCGGAAGACCACCTCCCGGGCGAGGAAGCCCAGGAGATCGGCGGGTCGGAGCACGCCGTCTCGGGCCAGAGCCCGACCGAGGTGGACCAGGCTCGAGCCGGGCAGAAGGGTGCGATCGAGGTCGAAGATGGCCGAGCGTCGCTCGTCCATGGCTCCATCGGGAAGATCCGGGCCTGGGATGGTGATGCTCGGGGTCGGCACCTCTTCAGTCTCCGCCTCGGATGTGTCGGTGGCGTGGCGTGGGTGCGAACGTTGGTAGAAGGGTCGCCGGCGGACCGGTAGAGGTCAGCCCCCACGGAGCAATAGGAGCGACCCGAGCAGCAACAGCACCGCCCCATAGGTGCGCTCGAGGCGCTCGGGTGCGGTCCTGATGGCAACCCGCGCCCCGAGGAACGACAAGGGAACAGAGGCAGCCCCAAAGACGAAGACGATCGACCAGTCGATGTGGCCGAGCGCCCAGTGCACCAGGGTCCCGGGCACGGCGAGCACCGACGCCACCGCCAGCGAGGTGGCGAAGGAACGCTTGACCGACATGCGCAGGATCACCAGGTACAGCGGTGCGAGGAGGAAGCCGCCGCTATTGGCCAGGAGCCCGGCGCTCACCCCCACCACAGCGCTGACTCCCGCCAACGAGACGGTCCGCGCCGGGCCTTCAGATCGCTCGGCTGAGCTGCCGCCGGGGGCGATGAGGAAGCGAGCGCCGAGGAGGATCACCACGACGTCGGTCGCTACGACGAGCGCACCTCCCGAGATCCACCGGGTGGCGAGCGCCCCCACGATGGTGGCGGGAACGCCCACACCGATGCCCCACGTCAACGCCGAACGGTCGACGAGCCTCTCTCGGGCGTAGGCGACCCCGGCGACGATGGTCGACGGGATGGTCGCCGGCAGGGGGGCCGCCACGGCGACGATGGCGGGCACGCCGACAGCGTGGAGGAGGGGCGTGGCGATGGCCGACCCACCCTTGCCGAACAGCCCACCGAGGAAGCCGACACCCGCCCCGATGACGACGATGACCAGCCAGTGCATGCACCCAGTACATGACCACCAGGCCTCACGGGTCAAAGGGGCGAGCTCGACGAGCTCCATGATCGGCGACCTCGCTGAGGTGAGCTCACGGTCGTAGAGGCGCAGGAGTGCCTACAGGCTGCCCCGTTCGAAGGGGCCGGTGATGGCGAAGCTGATGCCCGGGGTCTGGATGTTCACGAACAGCACCGTGCCGTCGGGGCTGTAGCAGGCCCCGGCGAACTCCTTGTCCTCGTTCTCCGACACCAGGTTGAGGGCGAAGTCGAAGATCCGTCCATCGACGCTGACGCCCCGGACGAACTGCTCGTCGTCACCGTCCTCGCACAGCGCGAGCCCGCCCCGGGGCGAGACGGTGATGTTGTCGGGCATGTCGAGCAGGTCGGCGCTCGGTGACTCGAAGATGAGGGTGAGGAGGCCGCCAAACCGGGAGGCGAAGGGAGAGGACCCGCCAAGGGGCCGGTACTCCCAGACCTGGCCCAAGCCGGCGTCGCCGCCACTGGTGGAGTTGAAGTAGATCCGCCCGTCGCCGAACCACGCTCCCTCCAGGCGCAGGAAGGTGGCGCCGCCGGCCGCCGCTCCCTCCTCGAAGACCGCTGACCGGTTCTCCGTGGCCGTCGCAGGGTCCGGATCGTCGATGTCGACCCACTCGGCGGGGAGGGGGAGCCCCACTCGCTGGCCGGTCTGCGTGTCGTAGTTCGGCCTGCCCCGCACCGCCAGCATCTGCAGCTTTCCGCCGGCCCTCAACTTCCCGGGCCGGGCGGGAAGGAAGGGGTAGAAGCCTGAGGAGGAGCCGTTGTCCTCGGTCTCGTACACGATTCCGCTGGCCGGGTCGACGGCGACGGCCTCGTGGGCAAAGCGTCCCATCGGCCGTGGGGCTGGGGGTCTTTGACCACGCCCCCTTCGGCGGGCACCTCGAAGATGTAGCCGTGCTTCTCCTGGAAGCCCTGGGCCCGGGGCAAATTGGTGGAGGGGCCGTTGTTGGTCTCCTCGCAGGTGAGCCACGAGCCCTGGGGCGTCGGGCCGCCGGCGCAGTTAACGCTGGTCCCGTTGATGGAGATGAAGCTGTCGACCAGGCGCATGGCGGCCGTGTCGAACAACAGGGTGGTGCATGCGCCCCCAGAGTTGCGGTCGTAGGCGAAGTCGGGGTTGCCGACCAGGGGCTGCTCACCGTCGCCTTCGAATGGCACCGGGCTGTAGCCCCGCTCGTGGTTGCGCACCAGGCGTACCTGGTTGTGCCTGGGACCAGGGAAGGTGGCCATGCCGTCGTGGCGGTCGGGGGTGGGGAACCCGTCGCTCCCCATCTCCCCGTCCGCCCGAAGGCGGTGTAGCTGAATCCGGCAGGCAGGGCCAGCAGGGTCTGGCCGGTGACTCGGTCACGTGTAGGGGAGAGAGGCCCGTAGCCTCCGTTGTTCTCGGCGATGACGCTCCCGCGGCCTCGTACGGGTCGGACCTCGGCCCCGGCGGCGTTGGCCAGCAGGGCGCTGAGCGGCCCGGCGCCGGCCAGGCCCATGGTTGCGGCGGTGCCAGCCTTGAGGAACTTACGTCATGGCGGTCATGTCGTTCTCCTTCGTGTCGTCGGTCGGTTCGCAGCGTAGGAAGGAGAGGTGTCGTGACTTGGACCACCAAGCCGACGATGGTTCGCCGGCAGGTGCACTTCAGGTGAGCAGGCCCCGCCCTGGCGAGCCCGGTCCAGAGTGTTCGAGCGTACTTTGCCTGCTGTTTACCCAGTTGCCCCTCGGCGTCCACCTGACGCTGCCAGCGTGCGGCTCGCCACCTACTCACCTCTTAGGAGGAACCCATCATGCGATTCACCGCGCGCCGCTTCAGCCGTCTGCCCGCCTTGTTGCTCGCCTTCACCCTCGTCGGTGCCGCCTGCGGCAGCGGTGACGATCAGGCGGGCGGGCCCACCTCGGCCGACCCCACCTCGGTGGACGGAGGGTCCTCCTTCGACGCTCTCTCGGGGAAGATCAACGGGACGGGCGCCAGCTTCCCGGATGCCTTCTACCAGACCGCCATTGAGGAGTTCGCTTCCGTTGCCCCGGACCTGACCGTGAACTACAACGCCGTCGGCTCAGGTCAAGGCAAGAAGGACTTCGCAGCCAACTTGAACGACTTCGCCGGCAGCGACAGCTTGGTGAAGCCCGACGAAGGCCTCGACCCCAGCAGCTTCCTCTACATCCCAACGGTGGCGGCGCCGATCACGGTCTCCTACAACCTCCCGAAGGTCGACAAGCTGCAGCTCAGCGGGGACACGCTGGCGAAGATCTTCCAGCGCCAGATCAAGACCTGGAACGACCCCGCCATCGCTGCCGACAACCCTGGCGCCGACCTGCCGGGGACCGACATCGTCGTCGCCCACCGGGCGGACGGCTCGGGCACCACCAACAACTTCACCAAGTACCTCGACAAGGCCTCCGAGGCCTGGACTCTCGGTTCCGGTGACACCGTCGCCTGGCCCGCCGACACCCAGGCCGCTCAGAAGAACACCGGTGTGGCCCAGATCATCTCGAGCAGCGAGGGTGCCATCGGCTATGTCGACCTCGCCGATGCCAAGGCGACGAAGCTCACCTTCGCCAGCATCAAGAACAAGTCGGGCAACTACGTGGAACCCACCCTGGATGCCACCTCGAGTGCCCTCGCCGGGGCGGAGATCTCTGAGGACCTCAGCTACAACCCGCTGAACGCCGACGGCACGGACGCGTACCCCATCACCGCCCCTACATACATCCTGGTGCACACCTCCTATGACGACCCCACAGTGGCGGCCAACGTGAAGGCCTTCGTGACCTACCTGCTCAGCGACGCCCAGGACCTGGCTGAGAGCGTCGACTTCGCCAAGCTGCCCGACGAGCTCCGCACCCGTGCGCTGGCACAGCTCGACAAGGTGCAGGGCGCCTGAGCGACGGTTCGAGGGTCGTGACCATGCTCACCGAGGAGCACCGCACTGGGGAGGAGGAGGAGCGGCTCCTCGCCTCCTTGACCTGCCGGGACCGCGACGCGGCCCGGGACGCGGCCCTTCGCGTGCTGGCGCTGGCGGCGGGCGTGACCGTCCTGGTGGTCCTCGGGCTCATCGTGGTCAGCACGACCAGCGATGCCTGGCCGGCGATCAGGCAGGCAGGAGGAAAGTTCATCACCTCCGACCAGTGGATCCCGAACGACCCCGATGGGGACGGCCCCCTCGCCCCGCAGTTCGGTGCGCTGGCCTTCGTCTACGGAACCGCCGTGGTCTCTACGATCGCCGTGCTCCTCTCCGTTCCGGTGAGCGTCGGGATCGCCGCCTTCGTGAGCGATGTCGCCACCCCCCGGGTGCGAGGCCTCGTGGTCACCTTCATCGACCTCCTCGCTGCCATCCCCTCGGTCGTCTTCGGCCTCTGGGGCATCGCCGTCCTCGCTCCCAACATCGTCGGGCTCTACGACAGGGTCCACCGCATCGTGGCTCCCGTTCCCGTGCTCGAAAACATCTTCGGGCCCGGCGCCAACGGCCGGAGCCTCATGACGGCGGGCATCATCCTCGCCGTGATGATCATCCCGATAGTCACCTCGATCACGCGCGAGGTGTTCGCCACAGTGCCCCAGGCGGAGCGCCACGGGGCGCTGGCCCTCGGCGCCACCCGATGGGAGATGGTTCGGGGCGTGGTGTTCCCCCACAGTTTCGGCGGGATGGTCGGCGCGGTGATGCTGGGTCTGGGTCGGGCGATGGGGGAGACCATCGCGGTGGCGCTGACCATCGGCGCCTCAGCCCAGATAACCTCGAACCTGTTCAAGCCGGGCGACGCCATGCCAGCGGTCATCGTCAACCAGTTCGGGGAGGCGTCGGGCACCTTCCGATCGGCCCTCATCGCCCTCGGCGTGGTCCTGTTCGCCATGACCATCGTCATCAACGTCGCTGCTCGCTGGATCGTCCGCCGGGCCGAGGTCCACCTTCGAGGAGCGGTCTGATGGCCACTACCTTCGCCAACGGCGACATCCGAACCGCCAGCCTGTCACGCTCGCGCCGCCTGCGGGAAGGCTTGGCCACTGGGGCGATGTGGGCCTCGCTCGCTCTCGCCGGTCTCGTGCTGGGCTTCATCATCTACTTCCTGCTGGCCAGGGGAGCGCGGGCCATCAACTGGGAGTTCCTGACCGGAGACATCCCTCGCAACTTCCGAGCACCCGGAGGTGGCATCGGGCCTGCCATCCTTGGCACCGTCGTCATCACCGGGGGAGCCGCTGCCATCGCCGTACCGCTCGGGCTTCTCGGGGCGATCTACCTGAACGAGTACGGCGGCCAGGCCCGCCTGGCGAGCTTCATCCGGTTCATGGCCGACGTGATGACCGGCGTCCCCTCGATCGTCATGGGCCTGTTCATCTACACCGCCTGGGTCGTCCGCTTCGAGTCCCAGTCCGGTTTCGCCGGTGCGCTTGCGCTGGCGGCACTCATGCTGCCCATCGTCATCCGCAGCAGCGAGGAGATACTACGACTCGTCCCCGACGACTTGCGGGAGGCCAGCGAGGCCCTGGGGGCGCCCCGCTGGCGGACGACCCTCCAGGTGGTCCTACCCGCCGCTGCGTCGGGGATCACCAGCGGCGCCATGCTCGCCATTGCTCGGGCAGCCGGCGAGACGGCCCCCCTGATCTTCACCATCGGGGTCGCCTACGAGCCTCGTGCCAGCCTCCGGGGCCAGAACACCGCCCTGTCGGCGCAGATCTTCCGCAACGCCAGCCAGCCGTTCGCCGGGGCGCAGGACCGTGCGTGGGGTGCGGCCTTGACGCTCGTGGTCATCGTCTTCGTCTTCACCGTGCTCGGGCGGCTCGTCTCGCGCCGCTGAGAGAGCTCCCGCCCCAGCGTTGGCGGGCGCTGCCGGCGAGGGTGATGGCGTACTTCTCCATCGGCATGGCGCTGTGCTCGGAGGGCTCCTATGAGGGTACGGCCAATATAGGCCCGAAACCCGCAGCAGGTCCTTGGCGGGTGCCTGCTGGCCGAGTAGCTGATCGCCCGCACCCCGACCCCTGCCCTAAGTGATCCAGAGTCTCTCAGGGGCCGTAAGCGTCCGCTTGCCTGTGGCGCGGGCTCGCCGGGCTACCCGGGAGGGCCGCCCGGGTCGTGTTGGTAGCGTTCGAGGGTGAGGAGGCGGCTGTGCCCTGAGCCGGTGACGTCGATCGAGCGGACGGCCTACCCGCGCTTCGGGCGCATGGTGACGGCCAGGGAGCTGACTGGGATGAGCCCGTCGGCCGACGAGGTCGCTTGGGCCGGGGACCTGGCCCGTTCCGACGCGCACCTGTTGGCCTTGGTGTTGTCACTGAAGTGCTTCCAGCGGTTGGGCTACTTCCCCCGACGCCGGGACGTTCCCGCCGCGGTGACCGATCACCTCCGGCATTGTCTCGGGTTGGCTGACGGTGTTCAGCCGGAGGTGGGGTCGGAGCGCACCGGCACATCGCAGCATCAGCTCGTGCGGGAGCGAGTCGGGGTGACGTTCGACCCCGAGCGCGCCCGGGTGGTGGCCGGCGAGGCAATCCGGGCGGCGGTCGAGGTGAAGAACAACCCGCCTGACCTGATCAACGTGGCGTTGGAGATGCAGGCGAAGGCGTCTTTGGAGCTGCCGGGGTTCTCGACGTTGAACACGATGGCGTCGCAGATCCGGGCCGAGGTCAACAACGACCTGTTCAAGGGAACCGTCGCTCGCATGGCTCCTGGGGGTGCCGGCGGGCCTTGACGGTCTGCTGGAGGTCGTCGGGCCGTCACGGACGACGCCGTTCAACGACCTGAAGCGGGCGGCCGGCCGGGCGTCGTGGTCGGCGTTCCGGGACCAGGTGGCCCACTTGGCCTGGGTCGACTCGCTGGGCGACACCGGGGTGTGGCTGGCCGGGATGGCGGAGACCAAGATCGCCGACTTCGCCGGCGAGGCGGCGCAGCCGACGCCGCGGTCATGGGCGATGTCGCTCCGCTGAAGCGGACCACGCTGCTGGCCTGCCTGGTGCATGTGGCCCGGGCCCGGGCGCGTGACGACCTGGCCGAGATGTTCTCCAAGCGGATCGCCTCGATCACCAAGCGGGCCCGAACGGAGCTGGAGGAGATACGGGCCCGCCAGCTGGAGCTGTCCGAACGGCTCATCGGCCACTACCGGGACGTCCTGGTCCACCTCGACCCCCGAAACGCAGCCGACACCCAGGCGGCGGTGGCGTTGGCCAGGGCGGTGGAGCGGGCCGGTGGCTTTGAGGCCGAGCTGGCCGACATCGACGCGGTGGCCGCCCATCAAGCCAACCACTACATGCCGCTAGTCGACCGCCACTTCCGCCGGGACCGCTCCACCATGTTCGCCTTCGTGCGCACACTCGAGCTGGAGGCCACCAGCGCAGACCGGTCAGTGCTGGACGCCGTCGACCACGCCGTCGCCCATCTGACCCGCGATGTCATACCCGGCCACGTCAACGGCGTCCCGGTCGACCTGGGCTTCGCGTCTGAGCAGTGGCAGCGCCTGGTCCGGGGCCGCGACGACCAGGGCCGCCTCAGCCGCCGCCATTTCGAGGGGTGCGTGTTCACCTACCTGGCCGAGGCGCTCCGCACCGGCGACGTGGCGGTGCGGGGCTCCCAGGCCTACGCCAACTGGGCGGCGCAACTTTTGCCGTGGGAGGACTGCGAGGTCCTCCTCGGCGAGTTCTGTGCCGAGGCGGGCCTGCCCGCCACCGCCGCCCAGTTCACCCACGGCCCGCGGGCGGCGCTGGTGGCCAGGGCCGCCGAGGTCGATGCCGGCTACCCGAGCAACGCGGATCTGGTCATCGACGAGGTGACTGGGGTGCCCTCGCTGCGCCGCCGGCGGGGCAAGGACCGCACGGCAAGTGCCCTGGCGTTGGAGGAGGTGGTCAAGGAGCGGCTGCCGGAGCGGTCCCTGCTCGACATCCTGGGCCGCACCGCCTACTGGCTCGACTGGTGGCGCCGGTTCGGGCCGGCCTCAGGATCGGACCCCAAGCTGGCCGACCCGTTGAGCCGCTACGTGCTGACCGTCTTCACCTACGGCTGCCTCCTCGGGCCGGCCCAGGCCGCCCGTCACATCCGGGGCATCTCAGCCCACGAGCTGGGCGCCACCGCCAACCGCCACTTCAGCATCGACAAGCTCAACGCAGCCATCGTCGACGTGGTCAACGCCTACGTCGGCCTCGGGCTGGTCAAGATGTGGGGTGACGGGTCCTCGGTCGCTGCTGACGGCACCCAGCTCGACACCCTGATCGACAACCTGCTGGCCGAGTCCCACATCCGCTACGGCGGCATCGCCTACCACCATGTGGCCGACAACTACATCGCCCTGTTCAGCCATTTCATCCCCTGCGGGGTGTGGGAGGCCGTCTACATCGTCGAGGGGCTCCTCCAGAACCGCTCCGACACCCAGCCCGACACCATCCACGCCGACACCCAAGGCCAGAGCTACCCGGTGCATGCCCTCGCGCACCTGTTCGGGTTCGACCTGCTGCCCCGGATCCGTAACTGGAAGGACCTGATCTTCTACCGGGCGGCCGCCGACACCCGCTACGTGCACGTCGACGCCCTGTTCGGCGAGCCGGGCCAGAACACCATCAACTGGCGGCTCATCGAGACGCACTGGCAGGACCTGATGCAGGTTGCGGTGTCGATCCGTGAGGGCAAGCTGTCCTCCACCCTGCTGCTCCGCCGGCTAGGGACCGAGTCGCACCGCAACAACATCTACAGGGCGTTCCGCGAGGTCGGCCGGGTCATCCGCACGATCACGCTGTTGCGGTTCATCTCCGAACCGAAGCTGCGGGAGGAGATCACTGCGTCGACGAACAAGGCCGAGGCCTACAACGGGTTCTCGGCGTGGCTGATGTTCGGAAACGAGGTCATCACCCGCAACGACCCGGCCGAACAGGAGAAGATCCTCAAGTTCAACTCCCTGGTCGCCAACTGCGTCATCTTCCACACCACCCTCGACATGATGGTCGTCCTCCGCCAGCTGCTGGCCGAGGGCTGGGCCGTCGACCCCGGCGGCGTCGCCGCCATGTCGCCCTACATCACCGAGCGGATCAAACGGTTCGGTGAGTACGCCACGACGGCCTCTCCACCCCGCCTGAAGCCTTCGACCCGCACCTCGACCTGCCCGACGCGGCCACCGTCGACCAGGCGGCCTGAGGGTCCAGATGCAGCGCTTCGCCCCCATGAGCATCGACCGCTTGGGCGTTCACTTGGCCGAGGCCGGCGACGGCGATCGTCGCTGGCTGCTGCTCCTGGAGTTCCTCGAGGAGTACGAGCATGAACCGGCACCGACCCGGGCGGCGCTGTTGCAGCCCGAGCCGCCCGGGACCGGTGATGACCGGTGGGACGCCCTCTTGGCCGGCGTGGCCGAGTGGCTCTCCACCAGCGAAGGCCGTGCTGGCCCCGACTGGGACCGCACCCCGCGACGGACCCTCGCCGCGCCGTGGTGCCCTTACGAGCTGGCGTCGCTGCAGCGCCTGGCCGGCCGCAACGCCCCGGCGGAGCTGCGACGCCACGGGGTGCTGATCGACCCCTATGACCTGTCCCGAGGGTGAGCGGTCCGCTCCTCAGCCGGGAGCAGTTGTACCAGGCGCTCGAACTCCTGGCCCGCCGACTGCAGCGCCGGGACGTTCACGCCGAGCTGTATGTGTTCGGGGGCGGCGCCATGGTCCCCGCCACCTCCTGGCCATGAAAACCCGAGCCGCTCGCCAACGCGACATCGCCGACATCATCACCCCTGGCCCGCCTGATCGGAACCGACACCGCCGACCAGGTCGCCCGTCTCACCGAGGACGTCTTCGGAGGCGAGGCACTCAGCGAGCGGAGCAAGAGCAGTCCTCGCCGACCTGGACGACACCCTGGGGAGCTGACGGGACCGGATCGCCGGTGCCCGGCCGGTGACGCGGAGTGCCCCCTGGGCGGAGTGCTGTTTCATAGGTCGTCAGTCGTGGTCGGGGGTGCCGGCAACGCGGTGGTCGGCGTGGAAGAGGGCTTCGGAGATGAGCTGTCGCAGGTGGGAGCCGCGGGCGGTGTAGATGTGCTTGCGTCCGTGTTGGCGGGCTGAGACGAGGCCGGCGAGGCGGAGCTTGGCCAGGTGCTGGCTCGTGGCGCTGGGGGTGGTGTCGATGAGGGCGACGAGACTGCCGACGTCGTGTTCTCCTCGGCTGAGGAGCCAGAGGAGCTGCAGCCGGGTCCGGTCGGCGAGCATGGCCAGGGTGGCGACGGCGGTGTCGACCTGCTCGGTTGTGGGCTGGTCCTCGACGTCTGTGGCTGGACCGGGGGCTGTGTCCGGAACGGCAACACCAGCAGCAGCGACGTTCTGTCGAGCACGCATATGTGCGTATCATCCCAGGTTGTGAGTCACACGGGTACGTGCGAGGCCGAAGCCCCTGAACATGAGCACACCGGGCCGGTCACCGTCAGCCGTCCGCCGGCCGGTGCCGGACGGTGGAGCCTCGGTGCGGGTGGCGGCCGGCCGGGTGGGCGGCCGTCAGCCGCCAGAAGGGGGTGGGGGCTGGTCGCCTCGGGTGAGGTGCGGTGGGCGGCGTGGTCGGTGCTGCTACTGGTGGTGGCGGCGGAGGGGGGAG
>JBPCJK010000209.1:0-7330 GCA_051005375.1 Acidimicrobiales bacterium | reverse complement strand
CCGCCCCCAACATCGTCCTCTTCGGGGGTGTGCAACAGCCGGTTGGACCGCTCCCCACGGTCACGTTGCCCCCGGATGGCTCCGCCACCCCGATCACCGCCACCGTCCCCACAGGGCGGGTGGCCTTTGGCCCCGGCGTCCTGTTCACCTCAGGGCCGATCACGGTCAGCACCCAGGGAACGACCGGGCCGGGCGGATCGGTGACCAGCACGGCCGACATCACGACCGTCCCGACTTCGACCGTGGGGGAGATCCTCTACGCCGGCAGCATCGCCAGCAGCTGCACGGCGACTGAGACCGACCCCACCACCGGTGCAACCACGGTGAGCGGCTCTACGACGCTCACCGGGCCCGGTGACGCCGGGCACACCGCGCCGACGCTGCGGATCTCCGATGGGAACCCTGACATCGACGGTGACGAGACCTACGTCGACCTCCCCCTCAACCCTGCTCCCAACACCTCCATCGACGGCAACCTCGAGAGCGTGGGCGACCACTTCACCGTGGTGTTCAACGAGCAGATCATCAACCCCGACGGTTCGATCACCGTCAACGCCGTCCACGAGTTCCTCCTCGGTCCCACCCTCACCGGTGACCTCTTCCTCGGCCAGGTCGTCTGCGGCGTGACCGCCGCTCCGGGCGCCACCACCACCAGCACCACCGTGGTCCCGCCCACCAGTAGCACCACCGTGGTCCCGCCCACCAGTAGCACCACCGTGGTCCCGCCCACCAGTAGCACCACCGTGGTCCCGCCCACCAGTAGCACCACCGTGGTCCCGCCCACGAGCAGCACCACCGTGGTCCCGCCCACGAGCAGCACCACCGTGGTCCCGCCGCCTGACGGCCGATGCCGCACCCCGAATGGGCCCATCAGTGGCTCGCTCTTCCGGATCGCCGCCTCGCTCCCTCGCTCCCTCCCTCGCTCCTTTGCGATAAGCCTGGTGGACATAGCCCGCCAGCTCTGCCGGATCGGGCTCTAGAGAGAGGCCTTCGGCGCAGCCGGAGCACAAGCCGGCACTTCGATGACGACACCACCCCCACACCATCCGGTGCGGGGGTGGTGTCGTTTTAGATCTCTCAGTGCGGACGGGAGCGCAGCCGTTCCCGAGGAGCGCCCTCGTCGACGACCATCGAGCGCAGCCTGGCCCGCTCGACCTTCCCCAGCGAGGAGCGGGGAATGCCCGCGAGGTAGCAGACCTCGTCGGGAAGCTTGTGGTGGGCGAGGGTGGGACACAAGAAAGCCCGCAGTTCGGCGACAGTGGGAGTGACCCCGCACGAGGACACGACACAGGCGCAGACGGCCTCGCCCAGCACTGGATCGGGAGTCCCTATCACGGCCACGTCGGCAATGTCGGGGTGGCGGCTGAGGGCGGCCTCAACCTCGACGGGAGAGACCTTCAGGCCGCCTCGGTTGACCAGCTCCTTGAGACGTCCGAGCACGACGAGGCCGCCGTGGGCGTCGATTCGCCCCATGTCGCCGCTGCGGTACCAACCGTCAGCCCCGGTCGCTGGAGCGTCCCAGTAGCGGACAGGACCGGCCGTCGAGTAGACGATCTCGCCCACCTCCCCGGGAGGCGACCGCATCGACTCGTTGGGACCGGCGATGGAGACCAGGCCTCCTGCCGGGCTGTTGGCGGGGCTGGCGAAGACTTCCTTGCCCACCGAACCCCGCAGGATCTCGTCACGGTCGGCAGTGACGGTGAGGAAGCCCTCGCTGCATCCGTAGACCACGAACAGGCCGGCGCCGAGGTGGGTGTAGACCTGCTCGGCCAGCGCCGGGGACAACGGGGCTGCGGCGGTGACGACCCAGCGTAGGTGGTTGTCCCCATGGCGACCTCGATCCACGGCGTCGAGGAGCAAGGTCAGGTGGGTGGGAGTGCCGGCGAGCACGGTGACCTGCTCGCTGGCCATCACGTCGAGGACAGCCCTCGGATAGAAGCGGTCGACCAGCACCAAGCGGCCGCCGCTGCGGAGGGCCAAGAGGCTCAGCTTTAACCCGAAGGCGTGACACAGGGGTAGGTAGAGGAGGTGCACGTCGTCGGGGCCGGGGCGGACGAAGCCGGCGAAGAAGTCGACCTTGGCCTGCAGGGCGGCGAGCGTCTCACACACCGCTTTGGGCACCCCGGTGGTGCCCGAGGTGAAGAACACCAGATCGGCGGGGCCGGACTCGGAGGTGGCGGGAGGGTCGGTGGGGCCACCATCATCCAGGCGAGGCTCGGATGAGCCAGGCTCAGCTGAACCGGCCTCGGCCAGCAGGTCGGCCAGGAGCAGCTCTCCGCTCTCCGGCGTACCTTCAGAGACGATGCGCATCAGGCCCGGGCAGGAGAGGGCCACCGTGCGCCGGCGGGTGCTCGTATCGCCGTGTCGGTCCATAGGCTCCAGCAGCAGACCGCGGGCGTCCAGCCGTTCGACCAGTGTGGCCAGCTCGGGGCCGGTCAGGTCGGGGTGGGCGCCGACGTGCACGGCCCCGCAGGCCCATGCGGCGTGGGCGGCGACGATGTGCATTGGCGTGGTCGCCAGGGCGCACATGATGCGGTCCCCTGGAGCGATCCCGAGCCTGCGGTAGCCCCGGGCCAGCGCCTGCACCTCGGCCCACAGCTGTCCGTAGGTCAGTGCCCGACCACGGTGTACCAGAGCCACCCGATCGGGCCAGCGCGAGCAGGCCGCCTCGAGCGATGGTGACAGTTCGTCAGCGGTCACGATCGCCTCCCGTCGTACCGCGGCCGTAGGTGTGCGGGTCAGCTATGCAGGTATAGTTGCACGGGCAAGTAACCTCGAAACCGTAGCCACCGTGAGGTGGTGCTGCGACCGAAGGACACGCCGTGGAGACAATGCCTCTGATGGTTCCCCAGGCGTGGTCTTCCCTCAGCTTTTTGCAACGGGTGGTCCTCGCCACCGATGGCACCGTGGGCCGCATCCTCGAGGAGCATGCCGGAGAGCGAACCCAGGTGGTCAAGCTCGCCCAGTCCTTGGGACCGCTCAGCGTGGACGACCGACTGCTCGACGCTCCTGCGTCGTCGACGGTCCTGGCCCGGACCGTCCTCCTGGAGGGCATGACCAGCGGGACCAGGTTCCTCTTCGCTGAATCCGCGGTGCTGGCCGATGCCCTGGACCCCGATCTGCTTGACCGGCTCATCTCCAGCGACGTCCCCTTGGGGCGGTTGTTCTGCGATCACCGCCTGGAGACCTTCCGGGAGCTGCTCACCTGGGGCCAGGAGCCGGCTGGCTCCATCGGCGAGCACTTCGGGGTCGAACCTGAGGCCGTCATGATGTCCCGCACCTACCGCATAGTTGCCGGCGGTCGGCCCATCGTCCTCATCATCGAGAAATTTCCCGTCCAGGGCGCCCTCTCATAGATCGCCAGTCTGGCTAGACGGGCGCGACGCGAATCCACGACGTTCGGCCGGACCAGCACATCGCTGACGAGGGTCACCGGTCGGCTTCCACTGGAACCGAGGGGTGCTGCGTTCGCCGGTCGGGCACCGGCAGAGCGGGGGCGGCTTCGATCAAGCGCCGGCCGGTCACGCTCAACGGTGAGGTGGACACCAGGTGAGAGGCGCCCTCTTCGACCACCCGACCAGCTTCGAGGATCACGATGCGGTCGGTCACCTTGCGCACCACCGCCATGTCGTGGGATACGAAGATCAGGCCCAGCCCCATCTCGGCCTGGCGCTCCCGCAGGACCACCAGGAGGCGGGCCTGCTCGGAGGCGTCGAGCATGCTGGTGGGCTCGTCGGCCACCAGGAGCTTGGGCCGCAGCACCAGGGCCCGGGCCAGGGCCACCCGCTGGAGCTGGCCACCCGACAGCTCATGCGTCCGGGTCTGGAGGAACGCCCCGGCCGAGGGCAGGCCCACGCTCTCGAGGGCCTCGCCCACCGCAGACTCCCGATGGGCCCGATCCTCATCGGAGCCGAGGTCGAGGGGCTCTCGCACCAGCTCAGCCACGGTCAAGCGGGGGGACAGGGCATCCCAGGGGTCCTGCATCACCAACTGGACCCGCCGTCGCCGGACCCGGGCGTCCCCTCGCCACGAGGTGGCCAGGGGAGCTCCCTCCAGGAGCACCTGGCCGGTGTCGGTGGCCAGGTGGCCGGTGAGGATGCGGGCCAGGGTCGACTTGCCGCTTCCGGACGGACCGATGAGGCCCACCGCCTCGCCCTCGGACAGCGAGAACGAGACCCCTTGGAGGGCCGTGACCTGACCCCGACCGCTTCCGAAGGTCTTGCCCACACCCTGCGCTTCCAGCAGGGTCTTGAGCCCGCCGAAGTGGCAGGCCACCCGGCGCTCCCGGGACTCGACCAGGTCGGGGTGGGCATCGACGCAGACGTCCTCGGCCTGGGTGCATCGGGGATGGAAGGGGCACCCTGAGGGCACCGCCCGAGGGTCGGGAGGCCTTCCCCGGATGGGCCGGAGGTCCTTGGTGGTGGTCATCACCGGGAAGGCGTTGATCAGCGCCCAGCTGTAGGGATGGGCGGGTTCGGCGATGACCCGGTCGGTGGCGCCCACCTCCATGGCCTCTCCGGCGTAGAGCACCATGGTGCGCGTCGCCATGCGCGCCGCGTCGGGCAGGTCATGGGAGATCACCAGCATGGCGAAGCCCCGTGAGGCGGAGAGCGCGGAGATGCGGCCCACCACCTCGTCCCTGGTGGCGGGGTCCAGCCCGGCGGTGGGCTCGTCGAGGACGATCAGATCGGGGTCGAGGGCCAGGACCATGGCCAGCATGGCCCGGCGCCGCTCGCCTCCCGAGAGCTGGTGGGGGTGGCGGTCGAGCAGGACCGGGTCAAGGGCGACCTCGCCGGCCAGCTCGGCGGCCCGCTGGCGTGCCTGGGCCCCGGACATGCCCAGGCGGTCCCGAAGCGGCTCGGCCACCTGGGTGCCGATGGTGGTGACGGGGTTGAACGGCGCCCCCTGGAGGGCGAGCGCCACCTTCGACCACCGCAACAGGCGCAGCTCCTCGGCAGGTGCGCCCATGAGCTCCTGGCCGTGGATGCGCACGCTGCCGGTGACCTCGGGGGGCTGGATGAGCCCGGCCAGGCACAGGGCCAAGGTGGACTTGCCCGAGCCACTCTCGCCCACGACGGCAAGGGACTCGCCTCGTTCCAGAGTCACGCTGACCCCCCGCAAGGCGTGAACCCCGCCGTCGAAGCACACCGACAGGTCGGTGACCTCCAGCAGCGGCGTCACCGCGCGCCTCTCCGGACCTGAACCCAGGATGGGGTACCGGACTGGTTGGGAAACGTGTGCATGGAGATGGTCGCCTCGCCCGGGGCGCACCGGCGCTCCCGTCACTCGTGGGTCGTCTCGTGGCCGGCCAACTCTGGCATCAACGGCCGTGGAGAGCAATAGGTGCAGGCTGCAGTTACCCAGGAGCGAACCGGCTCTGCCCCCGAGAAGAACAAGGTCGCTCGCTAGGATAACTTGCTTGCCGGCCGAGGACCTCTTCGCCGCCGGGGCCGAGGAGACACTGGCCCGCTCGGCGCCTCTGGCCGCTCGGCTCCGTCCCCGGACACTCGACGAGGTCGTCGGCCAGGAGCACCTGCTCGGTCCTAACCGTCCGTTGCGCCGGCTCATCGAATCCGACCGGCTGTCGTCGGTCATCCTCTGGGGGCCGCCAGGGACGGGCAAGACCACCCTGGCCCGGCTCATCGCCGGCGCCACCAGGCGGGCCTTCGAGCCGCTGTCAGCGGTGACGGCCGGGGTGAAGGACGTCCGAGAGGTGGTGGCCCGGGCCCGGGCCCGCCTGGGCGAGCAGGGCCAGGGGACGATCCTGTTCCTCGACGAGGTCCACCGCTTCAACCGGGCCCAACAGGACGCCCTGCTGCCCTCGGTGGAGGAGGGCCTGCTCACCCTGGTGGGGGCCACCACCGAGAACCCCTACTTCGAGGTCAACCCCCCGCTGCTGAGCCGCTCGACGTTGTTTCGACTCCACCGGCTCTCGATCGAGGCCGTCACCGCCCTGCTGGGGCGGGCGCTGGAGGCCGAGGGGGCCACCGCCGACGACGACGCCTTGGCCCACCTGGCCGATCGGGCCGACGGCGACGGGCGAGCGGGCCTCGGCGCCCTCGAGGTGGCGCTGGCCCTGTCGTCGGGCGGTCCGAGCAGGGGCGGGGATGGCGGCGCCCACATCACCCTCGCCGCCGCTGAAGCCGCCCTCGACCAGCGAGCCCTGCGCTACGGGCGCGACGAGCACTTCGACGTGACCTCTGCCTTCATCAAGTCGATCCGGGGCAGCGACGCCGACGCCGGGCTGTACTGGTTGGCGCGGATGCTGGCGGCGGGGGAGGACGCCCGCTTCATCGCCCGTCGCCTGGTGATCCTGGCATCGGAAGACATCGGCATGGCCGATCCCGCCGCCCTGCTGGCGTCCCAGGCCGCCGCCGCCGCTCTGGAGCTGGTGGGCCTGCCCGAGGCCCGGCTCAACCTGGCCCAGGCCGTGGTCCATCTGTCCACCGCTCCCAAGTCCAACCGGGTGACCCTGGCCCTGAGCCGGGCCGAGGCCGACGTCGCTGATCGCCCGGCTGGCGACGTCCCCCTCCACCTTCGGGACGGCCACTACCAGGGAGCCATCGCGCTCGGCCATGGCCAGGGCTACGAGTACCCTCACGACAGGGCCGAGGCCTGGGTGGACCAGGAGCACCGGCCCCCCGAGGTGGCCGGGCGGGTCTACTACGAGCCCTCGGACCACGGCAACGAGAGGGAGGTGGCCAGGCGCATGGGAACGAGGCGAGAGGAGCGGTGAGCGCAATCGACTCGGCGGCGATCGTCGTCACCATCGCCAGCGTCAGCGCCGTGGTGATCCTGGGCCTCGGCCTGGTGGCGCTCAGGCACACCCTGGCCGCCCTGCGCGAAGGCATCGACGAGCTGCGGTCCGAGACGCTTCCCGTGGTGGCCGAGCTGCGCCACAGCGTCGAGCAGGTCGACCGGGACCTGGAGCGCCTCGACGGCGTCGTCGAATCGGTTCGCTCCGTGTCCGGAACCGTCGATGCAGCCTCCCGGCTGGCCTACCAGGCCTTCTCCAGCCCGGTCATCAAGGCCATGGCCCTGGGGGCGGGCACGGCCAAGGCCGCCCGCTCCCTGCGCCAGCGCTGATGTTCAAGCGGCTGTCGTGGTTGACCATCGGCACCGGCCTGGGCTTCGGCCTGGCTGTGTGGGGACGGCGCAAGGTCCAAGCCACCGTCGAGCGCTATCGCCCCTCGGCGGTGACGGCGACGTGGACCAAGAGGCTGCGCCGCTTCGGCGACGACCTGCGGGCTGCGGGACACGAAGGTCGATCGGCCATGCGCCGGCGCGAGGCCGAGCTTCGCGCCTCGGCGGCGAAACAAGAGGTGTGTGG
>JBPCJK010000208.1:0-3341 GCA_051005375.1 Acidimicrobiales bacterium | reverse complement strand
TCGAGCTGCTCACCCTGGTGCAGACGGGCAAGGCCGAGCCCGTCCCCATCGTCCTCCTCGACACCCCCGGCGGCAGCTACTGGCAGGCGTGGCAGCGCTTCGTGGAGCACGAGGTGGCCGGCAACGGCATGGTCTCGACCCACGACTTCTCGCTCTACCGCATCACCGACAGCGTGGCCGACGCGGTGGGTGAGATCGAGCGCTTCTACCGCAACTTTCACTCGCTGCGCTATGTGGGCGACCGTTTGGTCCTGCGCCTGCGGTCGGCGCCGACCCGCCGGGAGCTCGAACGGCTCAGCCGGGACTTCGCCGACATCGTGGAGGGGCCCATCGAGCGCAGCGGCCCGTTCCCACCCGAGGTCTCCGGCAACGACCACCTCGACCTGTCCCGCGTCGCCATGCGTTTCGACCGTCACGGGTTCGGGCGCCTGCGCTCGCTCATCAACGCCCTCAACGACCTCGCCAGCGCCCCCGCCCGACCGTCGACGCCCCCGACCACCGCCGAGGCCGAGGGCGTCGTCGAGCTCGAGGCCCACGACTTGGCCTAAAGGGCCAGCGAGGGCCGCTTCCGTTCGAAGGCTCCACCACGATCTGGTCTGCAGAAGGTGGTGGAAGCGCGCTGTCTTGCAGGCAAATCGAACATCGAACAGGGGCTGGGACAGCTGATGACGGCACGCCGGCCTACGCCGTGCGCTCGAGCGCAGGCTCCTCGTCGACGATCTCGCCTGATGACAGGACCAGGCCGTCGTGACAGCGGGCCTCCACCCGACCGTCCTCGTACTGCTGGTGGTAGAGGCTGGCGTAGAGCTCGTCGTGGCGGAGCAGCTCGTGGTGCGAGCCCCGCTCGACGATGCGCCCCCGGTCCACGGCGAAGATGACGTCGGCCGCCTTGATGGTCGACAGGCGGTGGGCCACGGCGATGGTGGTGCGGCCCTTCATGAGCGGCTCCAGCGCCGCCTGCACGACCCGCTCACTGGTCGTGTCGAGGGCCGACGTGGCCTCGTCGAGGATGAGGATGCGGGGATCGTGGAGGATGACCCGGGCGATGGCGATGCGCTGCTTCTCCCCGCCCGAGAGCCGGTAGCCCCGCTCGCCCACCCGGGTGTCGAGCCCGTCGGGGAACGCTCGGATGCGCTCGAGGATGTAGGCCGCCTCGGCAGCAGCCTCCAGCTCCTCGTCGGTGGCGTCGGGCTTGCCGTAGCGCAGGTTGTCCCTCACGCTGGCGTGGAAGAGGTAGCTCTCCTGGGTCACCACGCCCACCAGGGCGGCCAACGAGTCGATCTGCAGGCGGCGGACGTCGATGCCGTCGATGTCCACCGACCCTTCCTGCACGTCGTAGAGCCGGGGGATGAGCGAGGCGATGGTGCTCTTGCCCGCCCCGCTCGGCCCCACTAGGGCGGCCAGCTGACCGGGCTGGACCTCCAGGTCGACGTCGTCGAGGGCCCAGCGCCGACCCAGGTCGACGTCGGGGACGTCTCCGTCGGCAACGGCCGAGGGTGCTCGCCCGTAGTCGAAGCGGACATGGCGGAGGGCGACGTGGCCACGAACCTGTTCCGGGGGGAGGGTGATGGCGTCGGGCGCCTCCACGATGTCCTGCTCCAGGTCGAGGTAGCCGAAGATGCGGTCGAACAGGGCCAGTGACGAGCGCAGCTCCACCGACACCTGGAGCAGCGAGCTGAAGGGGAAGTAGAGCCGGGTCTGAAGGGTGGTGAAGGCCACGATGGTGCCGGCCGAGATGTTGCCACCTCCCCCGCGGGCCAGCACCAGGCCGGCGACCAGGTAGACCAGGGCGGGGGTGGCGGACAAGAAGGTCCCCATCACCGTGTAGAACGACTGGCCGATCATCTGCTGGCGCACCGAAAGGTCGGCCAAGCGCTGGTTGTGGGCCTGGAACCGAGCCGCCTCCTCACGGCTCCGGCCGAAGAGCTTGGACAGCAGAATGCCCGACACCGACAGGGTCTCCTGGGTGATGGCGCTGACGTCGGCCATGGTCTCCTGGGCCTTGGTGGTCACCTGGCGGCGTCGCTCTCCCACCGACTTGGAGGCCCAGGCGAACACCGGCACGGTGACCAGCGTCAGGATGGTGAGCGGCCACGACAGCACGGCCATGGCCACCAAAGCGCTGAGCATGACCACGACGTTGGACAGGATGCTCGACAGGGTGGAGGTCACCACCGTCTGCACCCCGCCGACGTCGTTGGTCAGCCGTGACTGGATCTCGCCGGTGCGGGTGTCGGTGAAGAAGCGCAGCGAGAGGTGCTGGAGGTGGTCGAAGAGGCGGGCCCGCAGGTCGCGCATCACCCGCTGGCCGACCACATTGGCCTGCCAGGTCTGCGCCAGCCCGATCCCGCCGCCGACGAAGGGCAGGACCACCATGACGGCGACGAGGACTCCCAGCCGACCGAGGTTGGGGCCGCCCCCGCCGGCCGGGAACAGTGCGGTGTCGAAGACCACCTTGATCAGCAGCGGGTTGACCACCCCGACCCCGGCCCCCACGAGGATGAGCGCCACCACCACCGCCACCCGGCGCCGGTAGGGCGCGAAGCACCCGGCGACCCTACCCACGGTGCTGCGGGTGATCGGTGGCGCGGCGGCGGACGAGGGCATGCCCTGCAGGCTACGAACCCGGAGGGCCCGTCAGGTCCGCCCCAGGAACGGTTGCGCCTCCGCCTCGGGTCCTAGGACTCCATGGGCTCCGGGCACGGGGGCAGGGATGCCGATCGCTCCGGTGCCCGGCGAGAGTCGACGTCGTGGGGGTTCTACCTCGACGTCTGCAACTTTCTACCCATGAGCGCGGGGATGAACGCGAGCTGACGACTGAGGATCAGAGGTCGAAGGCGAGAGGATGGCGGGGCTGGTAGAGGCCGAGCTCGCTCCCGCCTGGAAGGCGGATCACCGACATGATGCCCCAACCTTGGTCGCTTGGTGGCTTGACGACCTCGACCCCCTTGGACTCGAGGTCGTCGATGGTGGCCTTGAGGTCGTCGCAGACGAGGAACATCTCGTGCGACGGCTCGCCCTCGGTGGCGTGCACGGCGATCTCAGCCGGTGGGAGCTTGAAGAACAGCCGTCCATTGCCGGCATCGACGTGCGGGTATTCCAACACGTCTAGGAAGAATGCTCGATCGGCGTCGGCGTCAGAGCTGTAGATGATGACGTGCGCACCTTTGATCACCGGTCGAGACTACCCAGAATGCAGGTCGTCGAGCTCTACGCTCTGTCCTGGCCGCCGATGCTGTGGATTGCGGTTTCGCGGAACCGCAACCCCCAAGCAGCGAACCGGGTCCCGTGTTTTGCCGACGCCCCGGTGTCCTTTGTCCAGACATTTCTCACCACCTACC
>JBPCJK010000207.1:0-13507 GCA_051005375.1 Acidimicrobiales bacterium | reverse complement strand
GGGGCGTGCCCCTCGGTGAGGGGAAGCGCCGGGGTCGTTGCAGGACTCGCTTGGCCGATGCCGCGTCGCGGTGCAGGGCGGCGAGCGTCTCTTCCAGGCTTTCCAGCGAGGATGTGTGGTGGAGGTAGGTGTCGGCTTCGAACGTGCCTCCATGGTGGACGCCGCCGGGTCGGTCGTCAATAAGTGCGACCGACACTTATCGGACCTCGCCGGCCTCGGGTGAGCGCCGGCGGTGCTGAGCCACCGCACCGCCCAACAGCCCGCAGGAATAGGCCAAGAAGGCGGCGAAGGCAAGGCTCGGTACCGACAGGGGGGCGCCTGCCGCCAGTCGCCGGGCGATGCCGAACCCCTGGATGACGGCAAAGGCGACGAGCGCCGCCACCGCCCCGTTGGCCAGGGGGCCCTCGGGGGCGCGCCGGGCGGCGGTATAGCCACCGACGGCGAAGCCGGCCAGCACCGGGAGGAGGAAGACGAGCACCAGGCCGGGGTTGTCGCCGTCGTCGACCACCCACTGGCCGACCAGGGCCACCGGTAGGGCGATGGCGATCGCCTGCAGCCCGCCGGCAGCCACCGCTCGACGGTCGATCACGGCCTCCAGAGTACGGGCACGACCGCGCCACCGCCGCCGTCTACCACTCGGAGGGGGGCCCTGGACGCGCCTGTGCCTGGACGCACCCTGGCCAGCTGCACCATACTGCACGCCTGGCCGCTGCATTGACCGTCACCGTAGGTATGGGAGTCGAACATGAAGCAGACCTGGCGTCAGCACGGGGCGTGCAGGGGCATCGACCCCGATGTCTTCTACCCGGTCGATGACGACGGGGCCGAGTCGGCCAAGGAGATCTGCGCCGAGTGCCAGGTGCGGGAGACGTGCCTCGAGCACGCCTTGGCCACCCGGGAGGCCGATGGGGTGTGGGGCGGGGCCACCGAGCGAGAGCGTCGCCGCATGATCCGCCAACGACGTCGCTCGGCGTGACGCCTTTGGCGGCGGCGGCGGCGTCGTCGGCGTGACACAGTCGTCGTCGTCGCTGGCGGCGTCGCCCGGTTGACGCCCGCCCTCGGAGAGTTGGGGGGGTGGCCGGCCATCCTCCGCCTCCTGCTCGCCGGTGAGGACCTCTCGTCGCTCCAGGCCGGGGCTGCCCTGGCCGACGTGCTCGATGGCTCCGCTACCTCTGCCCAGGTGGCGGCCTTCGTCGTGGCCCTGCGCATGAAGGGGGAGACGGTCGAGGAGATGAGTGGGCTGGTGGCGGCCATGCTCGCCGCCGCCGACGTCGTGCCCCTGCCCCCCGGGATCACGCCCGTCGACACCTGTGGCACCGGGGGCGGCACCGCCCGCCGACTGGCTGCCTTCAACGTCTCCACCATCGCCAGCTTCGTCATCGCCGGGGCCGGGGCTCCGGTGTGCAAGCACGGCAACCGGGCGGCGACGTCGACCAGCGGCTCGGCGGATCTGCTGGAGGCGTTGGGAATGGTGATCGACCTCGACGGGGCCGGGGTGGCCAGGTGCGTGACCGAGGCGGGCATGGGCTTCTGCTTCGCTCCCCGGTTTCACCCGGCCATGCGCCACGCCGGCCCGACCCGGCGGGAGATCGGTGTCCCCACGGTGTTCAACTTCCTCGGACCTCTGGCCAACCCTGCCGGCGTACGCCACCAGGTGGTGGGGGTGAGCGACCCGGGCATGGCCGAGAAGATGATCGGGGTGCTCGAGGCCCAGGGCGCCGAGCGGGCGCTGGTGGTCTACGGCCACGACGGCCTCGACGAGCTGACGACGACCACGACCTCCGCCGTCCTCGAACTGCGGGACGGGGGGGTGCGAGCGTCGGTGGTCGACCCCGCCGACCTCGGCATCGCCTACGCCGAACCGGCGTCCATCCACGGGGGCGACGTCGACGCCAACCGGGTCCTGGCGGACCGGGTGCTCGGGGGGGAGCGGGGGCCGCACCGCGATCTGGTGCTGTTGAACGCCGCCGCTGGCCTGGTGGCGTCCGGGGTGGTCGATGACCTGGACCGGGGCTACGAGGCAGCGGTGGCCGCCCTCGACGAGGGCGCCGCCGCCCAGGTGCTCGAGCGGGTGGTGGCGGTCTCGCGAGCGGCGGCCGGTCGAGATCGATCCTGAGGAGCCGGCGTCGGGCGCTGACCCTCCCGGCTCGTCAGCCCCGGGTCATGTCATTCGCCGCCCAGGCTCCACATGGCCTCGAGGTCGTGGCGGCTGTGGGCCCGGAAGGCGATGAGGGTGCGGGTGTCGCGAACCCCGTCCAGCCCGTTGATCCTCCGGGTCACCACCTCGGCCAGCTCCTCGTGGCGTCGGACCCGTACCACGGCCACGATGTCGGCCTCTCCGGCGGTGGAGTAGACCTCGGCCACCCCGTCGACGTCGGCCAGGGCCACGGCCAGGTCGGCGATGCGCTGCGGCTGGGCCTGGATGAGGACGAAGGCGGAGACCATGGTGGCGACGCTACCCAACCGTCCTTGCGTCGACGGGTCCCTGACCACGGGGGGCTGGTCGCCTAGCGTTGCCGGTGGCGTGTACCTCAAGAGCCTCACCCTCAAGGGCTTCAAGTCCTTCGCCGACACCACCAGCCTGCACTTCGAGCCGGGCATCACCGTGGTGGTTGGGCCCAACGGCAGCGGCAAGTCCAACGTGGTCGACGCCGTGGCCTGGGTGCTCGGCGCCCAGGGCCCCCGAACCCTGCGGTCGACCAAGATGGACGATGTCATCTTCGCCGGCGCCGCCAACCGGGCCGCGCTCGGTCGGGCCGAGGTCCACCTCACCGTCGACAACTCCTCGGGCATGCTCCCCATCGACTTCACCGAGGTGACCATCAGCCGGACCCTGTTCCGCACCGGGGCCAGCGAGTACGCCATCAACCAGGTGCCGTGCCGGCTGCTCGACATCCAGGAGCTGCTGAGCGATTCAGGGGTCGGCCGCACCCAGCACGTGATCGTGGGTCAGGGCCAGCTCGACGCCGTCCTCGAGGCCCGGCCCGAGGAGCGACGGGCGGTCATCGAAGAGGCCGCCGGGGTGCTCAAGTTCCGCCGTCGCAAGGAGAAGGCCGAACGCCGGCTGGCGGCCACCGAGGGCAACCTGGTGCGGGTCTCGGACCTGGCCCGGGAAGTGCGGCGCCAGCTCCGGCCCCTGGAGCGCCAGGCCGACGCCGCCCAGCGTCACGGCGCCCTGGTGGAGGATCTGCGGGCCATCCAGATCCACCTCGCCGGCCTCGAACTGGCCGGGATCTCGGCTCGACGGGCGGCAGGCGAACAGGCCCGGGTCAGCTTGGAGGCCGAGGAGCGACGAGCACGAGCCGAGTTGGCCCACCTCGATGCCGCCATCGATGCCGCCGAGGCCGAGCTGGCCACCACCCGGGCCGGTGATCTGGCTGATGCCCTGGTCCGGGTGGAGCGGCTGCGGGAGCAGGCCCGGGGGCTGGCGGCGGTGCTGGCCGAGCGCCGCCGGGTGGTGGAGCGCGACCGGGAGGCAGCTCTCGACCAGACCGTGGTTGCCACCCTGGAGGCCGAGGCCAGCCGTCTCCAGTCTGAGCTTTGCGCCGTGGACGAGGAGGCCCAGCCCCTGATCCCCGGCGCTGCCCGCCTGGCCGAGGCGGAATCGGCGCTGGCGGCCGAGCAGGCCAGACTTGACAACCGCCCGGCGGGAGGGCGCACGGCCGACGATCTGGTCGGCCCGGCCAGCCAGGCCGGCGAGGTCCGGGCCTGCGACGCCACGCCGGCCAGCGAGGCCGACCGGGTCAGTGTGGTCCGGGCCGAGGCGGGTGCCCTGGCCACGGCGGTGGCTCGCGACGACGCCGAGCTGTCCCGAGCCCGACTGCGGTTGGCGTCCCTGGAGGAGCGGTCAGCGCGCCTGGCCGACGAGCGGGAGGCGTTGGCCGACCGGTTGGCCCACGCCCGTGGCGACCACGACCGCCTGGGCCCCGAGCTCGACCTCGCCCGCCGGCGCCGGTCCGATGCCGAGGCCGTCCTGGCTGACGCCGAGGCCGCCCTGCGCCAGGCCGACGCCGACCGCCACACCTGGGCGGCACACGCCGCGGCGCTCGCCGTCGCCTTGGACGAAGCCCGGGCCCGGGCCGGTGTCGAGCGCCTGGCCGGCGTCGATGACGTGGCCGGCATCCTGCTGGAGCTGGTGGAGGTCGACTCCGGCTGGGAGGCGGCCTTCGAAGCCGCCGCCGGCCCGGCCCTGGCGGCGGTGGTGGTGGCCGGCGGAGGCGAGGCCGTCCACCGCTGCCTCGAGCTGCTCAGCGGCGATGGTGACGGGCAGGCGACCGTGCTCGGCCTCGACATCCAACGGGCACCGTCGCCTCCCCCGCCCCTGGGAGAGCCGGTCCGGTCGCACGTCCGGCCCCGCCAGGCCGAGGTCGCCGCCCAGGTCGCCCCCCTGCTCGATGCCCTGGTCGGCGGATCGGTGTGCGTGGGTGGCTCCGATGCCGGCGCCTGGCGCGAGGCCCTGGCCGCGGCGGTGGCCCATCCGGACGCCGTGGTGGTCACCCTCGCCGGCGACCGGTTCGCTCCCGACGGCTGGCGAGTGGGCGGCCAGGAGGCGGGAGCGACCAGAGTGGCGCTGGCCGAGGCCGAGCGCCGAGCCCAGGAGGCCGCCGCCGCTGGGGCGTCGGCCGAGGCCCACCGCCGACGGGCCGGGACCGGCCTTGACCAGGCCCGCCAAGCCGAGTCCGAACTGGGGCGACGCCTCCAGGCCCTGGACGGCGTGGTGGGGGCGACCATCGACGCCCTGGCCCGGGTGGAGCGGGAGTCGGGTGACGCATCGGTGGAGGCCGAGGAGGTGCGGGGCCATCAAGCCGCGTTGCAGTCGGGCGTCGAGCAGGAGCGGGGTCGCCTTGTCGAGCTCGAGGCGGCGCTCCCTGCCCTCGAGGCCGAGGAGGCCCGGTCGGCCGAGTGCGAGCGGGAGCGTCAAGCCGAGCGCAGCCGCCTGGAGGAGCGGGCCCAGGCCACGACTGCGTTGCGCAACGCCGTCGAGGTGCGCACCACCGCCCTGGCCGAACGCCGGTCGTGGTTGCAGCGGCGCCTGGCCGAGGTCGACGCCCGCCTGTCGGGCGACCGGGCCCGCCAGGTCCAGGCCCGCACCCGGCGTCAGCAGCTCGATGCCCGGTTGACGGCGACCAACCGCCTGGCCGCCCTGGTCGCCGGACACCTGGCCTGGCTCGACACCGCCCTGGCCGACCTCCGCCAGCGCCGTCGCCGCCAGGCCGAGCGCGTCAGGGCGGGGGCGGAGCACCTCGACGGGCTGCGGCGGCGACGAGGCGTCGATGAGCGCCACCTCGCGCAGCTTCAGGAGCGGATGGTCGGCGCCGAGATGGAGGCCCAGGAGCTGGCGCTGCGAGCTGAGGCTGCCGTGGAGGCGCTCCGGCGGGACCTCGACACCGAACCCGACGTGGCCATGAAGAGCCCCTGTCCACCCCTTCCCGCCGGGTCCACCGCGGTCGGTCGGGCTCGGGAGCTGGAGCGGGAGCTGCGCCTGATGGGCCCGATCAACCCGTTGGCCCTGGAGGAGGCGGTCACCCTGCGCGAGCGCCAGGTGTTCCTCGAGGGCCAGCTCGACGACGTGAGGTCGTCCCGCCGGGAGCTGGCCAAGGTCATTCGAGCCGTCGACGACGAGATCGTCAACGTCTTCGTGTCCGCCTTCGCCGACGTGGCCGAGAACTTCAACGGGCTGTTCAGCTTGCTGTTCCCCGGCGGCGAGGGCCGCCTCGAGCTCACCG
The DNA here is from genome assembly GCA_051005375.1 of Acidimicrobiales bacterium. Lineage (GTDB taxonomy): Bacteria > Actinomycetota > Acidimicrobiia > Acidimicrobiales > CADCSY01 > JADDRA01. Next base: position 7,781 of record JBPCJK010000207.1, on the reverse strand, counting down.
ACCCTGACAACCCCCTGGAGACGGGTATCCGGGTGCGAGCTCGGCCCTCGGGCAAGAACGTCCGGTCCATCGCCCTGCTCTCGGGGGGAGAGCGCTCGCTCACGGCGCTGGCTTACCTCTTCGCTGTGTTCCGGAGCCGGCCGTCCCCGTTCTACGTCCTCGACGAGGTGGAGGCCGCCCTCGACGACGTCAACCTCCACCGGTTCCTCGACCTGGTGGGCGAGTTCCGGCGGGAGGCTCAGCTCCTCATCGTCAGTCACCAGCAGCGCACCATGGAGATCGCCGACGTCCTCTACGGGGTGACCATGGCTCCCGGGGGCGCTTCGGGAGTGGTCAGCGAACGGATCACGCCAGCCTCTGTCTGACGCTGAGGGCCGGAGCGGTGGTCGTGGGTAGGCTCCCTCGCCCATGGAGGTAGTGATCCTGCTCGTCGCCCTGTTGGTGCTGTTGGGGTCGGTGCTGGGCGTGGTGGCCTCCCGTCTCCGTCCCCATCGAGACGACCTGTTGGAGCCGCCGTCACCCTCTGAAGGCCAGAACGACCAGGCTCAACCGCCTCCACCGGCTGGTGGTGGCCTTGACCTTGACGACGCCGAGTTGAACCAACCTTCATCGGGGGTGGGCCTGGCGCCACGACCGGGCGAGCCGTCCTCCCTGGAGGAGGGCGGCGACGTCGCTGTCCCTGAGCCCGACGACGCCACCGTGGCCGAGATCGAAGAGGCCCTGGCCCGTGCCGTGCAGGAGGAGCAGGCCGAGGCGGTCAAGCCCCGGTTCCGTGACCGCCTGGCCAAGGCCCGCAGCCTCCTGGCCGGCTACGTCACGTCGGTCCTGTCCCGCCCCACCATCGATCAGGAGACCTGGGACGAGCTCGAGGAGGCGCTCATACGGGCCGACGTGGGGGTCAAGACGACCACCGCGGTGCTCGATGCCCTACGGGCCGAGGTGGCCGACAAGGCCATCACCGAGCCCGAGGCCCTCCTGGCCCAGCTCAAGGGCGACCTCAAGACCCGCCTGGCCGTGGGCGACCGCAGCCTGCGCTATGAGCCCGGCGCCCCCAACGTCTGGTTGTTCGTGGGCGTCAACGGGGTGGGCAAGACCACCACCATCGGAAAGTTGGGAAAGCTGGCTCAAGCCGAGGGCCGCACCGTGGTCATGGCCGCCGGCGACACCTTCCGGGCGGCGGCGGCCGAACAGCTCGGTGTGTGGGCGGAGCGGGTGGGCGCCGACATGGTGCAGGGAGTGGAAGGGGGTGACCCCAGCTCGGTCATCTTCGACGCCGTGCAACGGGCGGCCGCCAGCCACGCCGATCTGGTGCTGGCCGACACCGCCGGCCGCCTGCACACCAAGGTCAACCTCATGGAACAGCTCCGCAAGGTGCGCCGGGTGGCGGAGAAGCCTCCAGGGCGGGTGACCGAGGTGCTGCTGGTGCTCGATGCCACCACCGGTCAGAATGGCCTTACCCAGGCCCAGGTGTTCACCGACGCAGTCGACGTCACCGGCGTGGTGCTGACCAAGCTCGACGGTTCCGCCCGAGGTGGGATCGTGCTCGCCATCCAGACCGAGCTCGGCATCCCCGTCAAGCTGGTGGGCCTGGGGGAGACGGTGGACGACCTGGTTCCCTTCGATGCCGAGGAGTTCGTCGACGCCTTGTTCTCATAGTCGCCGTCGAACCGGAGGTTCGACGGGGCTCAGTCGCAGCCGCCTCCGGGATTGGGGATGTCGGGGATGGCAGGGTCGATGACCTCGATGTGGACGTGGGGCCACGGGGTGGAGGCCGTTGTCAGCTCGTCGACCTGCGACTCGAAGGGGAGATGGGTGGGCCCGCCTGCGATCACCGTCTCACCGGCGACCACCCGGTCGCCCACGCCTACCTGCACACCGTTGATGTGCAGGACCTTGACCTCCCAGCCGGGGTGTACGTCCGGTTCGATGACGGCGTAGTCGTCGGAGTACTTGCAGTACAGCACGTAGGTGCCGGCTCGCTTCACGGTGCCGGTGACAGGGGAGCGCACCTCGATGTCGGGATCGATCACGACGTCGGCGGCGGTGCGAGCGTCGCTCAGGCGCCCGCGACCCTCCATGGTGGCGGGTGCCACTGCGGTGGAAAGGGCATCGAGTGGGCGGGCGCCCTCGTTGTTGGACTGGTGGAACCCCACCCGTTCCACCCGGGACGAGGGGTGCACGAGGGTGACATCGCCGGCGGTGGCGAAAGGCGTCCAGGGCTGGTCGCTCACGGCTCGGGGAAGGGCGGGCGCCGGCGGCGTGGCCGGGACCTCGGGCGCAGCGGTGACGGGGACGGTGGCGGTGGTGGTGGCGGGCGCCGGCGGGGCGATGGTGGTCGGTGTGGCCGTCGTCACCGTGGTCGACGTCGCGGCTTCGGGTGCGGTCTGGGGGTCGGGACCGATCGTCTCTGGCGGCCCGCTCGCTGTTCTGGACTGGTTGATGGCGGACCGGCTCAACACCGCGTCGCCGGGCGCCGATCCGCAGGCAGACGCCAGCAAGACCACCACCAAGAGGGACGCTGGTCGGATCGGGCGGCGCGCCATCGCCCGTCCAGGCTACCGAGGTCCGACGGCCCAGGCCGGGCGACCCGTCGAGTGGTGGGCACTGGAGCGGTCCATGACGCTTCTGGCGTCAACCAGTGTCGGAAAGCGATAGTCACTGACGCCAGAAGCATTCTGCACCGAGCCCTGCTCCGGCGGTAGGGCTCGGCCGGTAGCCTGGCTTCTCGCATGTTCGATTCGCTGACCGACCGTTTCGAAGGGATCTTCACCCGCCTGCGAGGGCGGGGTCGGCTGGGCGAGCCGGAGATCGACGAGGTCCTCCGCGAGATCCGTCTGGCCCTGCTCGAGGCCGACGTCAACTTCAAGGTGGTCAAGGACCTGCTGGCCCGCATCAAGGCGCGCTGCCTCGAGGCCGAGCTCCACAAGAGCCTCAGCCCTGCCCAGCAGGTCATCAAGATCGTCCACGCCGAGCTCATCGGCACCCTCGGGGGACAGACCCTCAAGATCACCTTCGCTCCCAAGCCTCCCACGGTGGTCCTGCTGGCCGGGCTCCAGGGCTCGGGCAAGACCACGGCCTGCGCCAAGTTGGCGCGCTGGTTCAAGCAGCAGGGGCGCAACCCGATCCTGGTCGGCGCCGACCTCCAGCGCCCGGCGGCCGTCGAGCAGCTGCGCGTGCTCGGTGGCCAAGTCGGGGTTCCGGTGTTCAGCGAGGCCAGCGACCCGGTGGCCGTGGCCCGGGCCGGGGTGGCCGAGGCCCGCGACAAGGGCCGCGACGTGTGCATCGTCGACACCGCCGGGCGTCTGGCCATCGACACCGACATGATGGAGCAGGTCCGCCACATCTCCGAGGCGGTGGAGCCCCACTACACCCTCCTGGTCATCGACGCCATGACCGGCCAGGACGCGGTCAGCGTGGCCGAGGCCTTCCACGCCACCCTGGAGATCGACGGCGTCATCCTGTCCAAGCTCGACGGCGACGCCCGGGGCGGCGCCGCCCTGTCGGTCAAGGAGGTGATCGGTCGACCCATCGCCTTCGCCTCGGTGGGCGAGCGGGTGGCCGACTTCGAGCAGTTCCACCCCGACCGGATGGCCGACCGCATCCTCGGCATGGGCGACGTGCTGACCCTCATCGAGAAGGTCGAGCAGGAGTACGACCGTGATGTGGCGGCCAAGGCCGAGACCGCCCTGCTCGAGGGCCAGTTCACCCTTGACGACTTCCTCGAGCAGATGCAGCAGGTCCGCAAGATGGGGCCCCTGCAGAGCATCATCGGTATGATGCCGGGGATTCCAAAGGAGTTGAAGAACGCCGACATCGGCGAGAAGGACATAGGCCGGATCGAGGCCATCATCCGTTCCATGACCACCGAGGAGCGGGCCAAGCCCGATCTGGTCAACGGTTCCCGCCGGGCTCGGATCGCCCGCGGCAGCGGGACCTCGATCAGCGAGGTCAACCTCCTGCTCAAGCAGTTCAAGGACGTTGCCAAGATGATGAAGCGCTTTGGGGGAGCAGCCAAGGGAGGCAAGGCCAAGCGCCAGAAGATGCCCACCTTGGCCAACCTCCAGGAGCTCAACGCCAAGTAGATGTCCGGCGGCATCGCCGTTCGGATCACGAGAACATCGGCCGCCGTGGGGCGGCGACGGGAAATGGAGAGAACGTGGCCGTGAAGCTCCGCCTAATGCGGATGGGTAAGAAGAAGCAGCCGACCTATCGGGTGGTGGCGGCCGACAGCCGCTCCCCTCGCAACGGACGGTTCATCGAGGTACTGGGCACCTACGAGCCACGCCAGGAGCCGTCCCTCGTGCGCATCGACAACGACCGCGCCCTGGACTGGTTGCGCAAGGGGGCCCAGCCCACCGACCGGGTGCAGCGCCTGCTGGCCGAAACGGGGACGTGGGACGAGTTCAAGGCCAAGGCGGCTCCATGACCGACGCCCCCGGCGAGGCCGTCGACGGCGACGTCGATGCCGATGTCGGCGATGCCGATCGGTCTCAGGACGACGCAGGGTTCGCCGATGAGACCGAGGACGACGACGACCTCGCCGATCCCAACCTCGCCGATCCCAACCTCGCCAACGACGATGACGGCGTTGCCAACGATGGCAACGATGGCAACGACGACATCGTGGATGTCAACGAAATACCTGGGGCCAGGGCCACGGACGTGCTCGAGTACCTGGTCAAGGAGCTGGTCGACGAGCCTGACGCCGTCGAGATCGACGTCGACGACGGTCGGAGAGGCTTGCGCATGCGGGTCAGCGTGGCCCCCGGCGACATGGGACGGGTGATCGGCAGGCGGGGCCGGATCGCCAACGCCATCCGGACCGTGGTTAGGGCTGCAGCGGTCGACGACGGGATCGCCGTCGATGTCGACTTCGTCGACTGAACGTCGCGTCGGGTCCCATGAGCGCTCAACCGCCCCTCCTCGAGGTCGGGCGAGTGGTGAAGTCCCATGGCCTGCGGGGAGAGGTGGCGGTCAAGCTGGTCACCGACCGCTTCGACCGTCTTGATCCCGGAGCTGTCCTGCACGGTCCCCACGGGCCGCTCGAGGTGCTCGCCTCCCGCCCCCATCAGGACGGCTTCCTCGTCGTGTTCGCCGGCGTGGTCGACCGGGAGGACGCCGACCAGCTCCGGGGGGCCGTCCTGTCCGCCGCCGCCGTCGAGGACCCCGATGCTCTCTGGGTGCACGAGCTGATCGGGGCCGAGGTTGTCGACGTGGACGGAAAGGGCCACGGCCTCGTGGTGAGTGTGGAGGCCAACCCCGCCAGCGACCTGCTCGTGCTCGACGACGGTGCCCTCGTCCCCTTGTCCTTCCTGGTCGGCACCGACCCGGGCCGGGTGGTCATCGACCCACCGCCGGGGCTGTTCGATCAGGGACCGTGAGCGACCATGCGGATCGACGTGTTCAGCATCTTTCCCGAGGTGGTGGAGGCCTTCGCCGGGTCCAGCCTGCTGGGAAAGGCCCGGCAGCGGGGCCTGCTCGAGGTCCGCACCCACGACCTGCGCATGGCCGCCAACGATGTGCACCGCTCGGTTGACGACGCCCCCTTCGGCGGTGGGGCGGGGATGGTGCTCATGCCCGAGCCCGTGTTCGGCGCCGTCGAGGCCGTCGCTCCTCCCCGGCCGTTGTACCTGCTGGGGCCGGGAGGCCGCCGCCTCGACCAGGCCCTTGCCCGGGAGCTGGCCGGGCTGGGCGGCTTCTCGTTGCTGTGCGGGCGTTACGAGGGGGTCGACGAGCGGGTGCGGACCCACCTGGTCGACGACGAGCTGTCGGTGGGCGACTACGTCGTGGCCGGGGGGGAGGTGGCGGCCATGGTCGTGCTCGACGTGGTCGCCCGCCTGGTTCCCGGCGTGATGGGAAACCAGTCGTCGGCGGGGGAGGAGAGCTTCAGTGACGGGCTGCTGGAGTACCCCCAGTACACCCGCCCGGCCTGCTTTCGGGGCTGGGAGGTCCCCGAAGTGCTCCGTTCGGGCGACCACGGCCGCATCGCCCGCTGGCGCCAAGCGGCGGCGCTGGGCCGCACCGTGCGCCAACGGCCCGATCTCATCGAGGACCGGGGCGGGCTCAGTGCCGGCGAGCGGGCGCTGTTGGAGTCCTTCGACCTCCTGGCCTAGGATCGCGGCTTCCCGGCGGCATCCACAGGAGTTGAGCGCGCCATGAACCCCACCGACCTGATCGATCGTGCAAGTCTGCGCGGCGACGTTCCCGACTTTTCGCCGGGCGACACCGTGAAGGTGAACGTCCGTGTGGTCGAGGGCACCCGGGAGCGGGTGCAGGCCTTCCAGGGAGCGGTGGTGCGCCGGCAGGGATCGGGCGTCCGGGAGACGTTCACGGTCCGCAAGGTCAGCTTCGGCGTGGGGGTGGAGCGGACCTTTCCGGTGCACTCTCCCATCCTGGCCTCGATCGAGGTGGTCTCTCTCGGCGACGTCCGGCGAGCCAAGCTCTACTACCTGCGGGATCTGCGGGGCAAAGCCGCCAAGATCAAGGAGAAGCGGACCCCTCGTTGACGGATCCCCGGTCGCCGGAGGCCACGCGCCCGGGGCTGTTCTGGCACCAGGAACCCGTCAACTTCCAAGCGTCTCCGGGGCCAGAACGGTGTCGCGGTCGTCGGAGGTGAGCGATCAGCCTGCAGCACCGGCCCCTGCAGGCCCCGACTCTCGAGGCCGTGTCCCCCGACGTCGCCCCTCGCTCGCCGTCGAGCTGCTCCTGCTCGTGGCCGTCGCCGTCGTCATCGCCCTGGGGCTGCGGTCGTTCGTAGCCCAGGCGTTCTCCATCCCATCGGCCTCGATGGTCCCTCAGCTGGAGGTCGGCGACCGGGTGGTGGTCTCCAGGCTCGCCTACCGCCTGCACGATCCCCGCCGGGGTGACGTGGCCGTCTTCGACTGCCCGCCCAGGGCGGGATGCTCGGATGACGATGGCCAGGACTCCCTGGTCGTGCGAGGCCTCCACGGGTTGCTCGAGGCCGTGGGCCTGCGCCAACCCTCGACCGAGGAGTACATCAAGCGGGTGGTGGCCTTGCCCGGCGAGACCGTCGAGGGTCGGGCCGGCCACGTCATCATCGACGGTCGGCGGCTGGTCGAGCCCTACCTCTCGGCGTCGGTGCCAACGTCGGACTTCGCTCCGGTGACCATCGCCAAGGGGCAGCTGTGGGTGATGGGCGACAACCGCACCAACTCCTCCGACAGCCGGGTGTTCGGCCCCATCCAGGCGGGCACCGTGGTGGGAAGGGCGACGCTGCGGGTCTGGCCGCCCGCTCGCACCGCCTTTTTGTGACCGGTCCCTGATGAGCCTGGGCGGGGAGCGGGGGAAGGCGCCGGGAACCAGGGGCTGGCGGAGGTGACCCGCAAGCGGTTGGCCCTAGGCGCCGCCGGGGAGGACCTGGCTGCAGCCTGGTACGAGCAGCGGGGCTACCAGGTGGTGGCCCGCAACTGGCGGTGCCGGCAGGGAGAGCTCGACCTGGTCCTGCGCAAGGGCCCCACCGTGGTGTTCTGCGAGGTGAAGTCGCGGTCGTCGCTGGCCTTCGGGTCGCCCTTCGAAGCGGTCACCGCCGACAAGCGCCGACGTCTCCGCCGTCTGGCGGCAGCCTGGCTCGACGCATCAGAGGTGGGGGCGGCCCAGATCCGCTTCGATGTGGCTGGGGTCCTCAGTGGCGTGGTCGAGGTGGTGGAAGCGGCGTTCTGAATGGGTTGTCGGCGAAACGGGGGGTCGGCGACGAGGTTGTTTTGTTCCCGAGAGGGGGGGGAGAAGCACCTCCCCCACCCCTGACCACCATCTCGTTCGCC
>JBPCJK010000206.1:0-12047 GCA_051005375.1 Acidimicrobiales bacterium | reverse complement strand
TTTGTGGGGGGACTCTGCCCGGCGTGGAGCTCTTCTTCGTCGGTGTCGTCGTCGCCGCCGACCACGCCGCTGCCTTGCGCCACCCGCACCTGCCGTTCCTGGCCCGGGTGGTCGACGGCCAGACGGTGTGCGACCTGCGCACCGTCGACCCGGCCGACGACGCCGTGCTCGTCGACGCTCTGACCGGGCAGGAGCCTGGGTGAGCTCGGTGCACGTCGTCGCCACCGCCGGACACGTCGACCACGGTAAGTCGACCCTGGTCCACGCCCTCACCGGCATCGACCCCGACCGCTTCGGCGAGGAGAAGGCCCGAGGGCTCACCATCGACCTCGGCTTCGCCTGGGCCACGCTTCCCTCGGGCCGGGGCCTGGCCTTCATCGACGTCCCCGGCCATGTCCGGTTCATCAAGAACATGCTGGCGGGGGTGGGGGCGGTGGACGCCTGCCTGTTCGTGGTAGCCGCCACCGAGGGCTGGAAGCCGCAGTCCGAGGAGCACCTGCGCATCCTCGAGCTCCTCGGCATCACCCACGGCCTGGTGGCGCTGACCAAGGTCTCGGTGGTCGATGACGACCACCGGGAGCTGGCCCACATGGATGTGGCCGACCACCTGGCCGGCACGTTCCTCGAGGAAGCCGAGGTCATCGACGTCGACGCCCCCACGGGGCGGGGTCTCGACGAGCTGCGAGCCGGCCTCGACCGGCTCCTGGCGACCACGCCCACCGCCGTCGACCGGGGCCGTCCCCGGCTTTGGGTCGACCGGAGCTTCGCCGCCAAGGGATCAGGCACGGTGGTCACCGGGACCCTGACCGGGGGCCGCCTCGCCGTCGACGACGAGCTATCCCTCCTGCCCAGCGCCCGGACGGTTCGGGTGCGGGCCCTCCAGAGCCACCAGGAGTCGCTCGCCGAGCTCGGTCCGGGCCGAAGGACGGCCGTCAACCTGGTGGGGGCCGGCCACGACGATGTCGAGCGCGGCGACGCCCTGGTCCGCCTCGGGCAGTGGCACCTCACCCGTCGCCTCGACGCCAGCCTGGCCGTGCTCGCCTCCCTCGACCACGAGGTGTCACGGCGGGGGGCCTACGTCGCCTACCTCGGCTCAGGTGAGTGGCCGGTACGCCTGCGGGTGCTCGGAGGGTCTGCCCTCCTGCCCGGTGACGCCGGGTTGGTGCGCCTCCACCTCGACCAGACCCTGCCCCTCGTGCCCGGGGACCGCTTCGTGTTGCGGGAGACCGGGCGGGCAGAGACGGTGGGAGGCGGAGAGGTGCTCGACGTCGACCCCGTGGTGCCCGCCTCGCGAGCCAGACCTGACCGGTCCGTGGCCAGGGTGGTGGCCGAGCGGGGCTGGGTGGAGGCAGAGGTCCTCGAGCGCCTGACCGGGGTCACCCAGCAGGCCACCATCGGGCCTTGGGTGGCGGGCCCTGCGGCACTGGCGAACACCCGGGCCGCGGTCGAAGAAGCGGTCGACGGGGCCGGTCCCCTCGGCCTCGACGTGGCTGCCCTCGGCCCCCGGGAACGGGCGGTGCTCGCCACCCTCGACGACGTGGAGGTCGAAGCCGGGCGGGCCCGGCGCCCTGATGCCGTCGATCCACTGGCAGGCCATCCGTACCTGACGGCGCTGGAGAAGGACCCCTTCACCCCGCCGCTGCCCGAAGGTGTGGACCGAGGCGAGCTACGGGAGCTGGTGCGCCGGGACCTGGTGCTGGAGAGCGAGGGCACCTGGTTCGCACCGAGCGCCGTCAGCGAGGCCGGTCAGCATCTGGCCGACCTGCTGGCCGACCACCCCGAGGGCCTCACCGTGGCCCAGATACGGGACGCCCTGGGCACCAGCCGCAAGTTCCTGCTCCCTCTCCTGGCGCTCCTCGACAAGCGGGGGATGACCAGGCGACGGGGAGACCTGAGGATCCGAGGCCCGCGGCTCCCAGCTGCGGATGAACCGCCGCTGGACCGTAGTCTTGCCTCTGACAGCTAGGGCCGACAGCCGGGCACGGTCCGGTAGGGCGACGAGGCCATGGACTCCCGCTCGAGCTCGTTGAGGCCGCCCCACACGCCGTGGGGCTCGCGGCCCCGCAGGGCGTAGTCGAGGCATTCCCGGCGAACCGAGCACCGGTCGCAGATGGCCTTGGCAAGGGCTTCGCGCTCGGCCCTATCCTGGGCGCGCTCCACATGTGACGGCGGGAAGAAGATCGACGCTGCATGGGGGCCCCGACACGCCGCCCTGGTCTGCCACAGCTCAGTCGTTCGGAGTGCGCTCGACATAGGTCCCCCTCTCGCCGGTCACGACCCTAACGAAGCCGCTGCCCGGGTCACAAGGGCGTTCCCGCCCCCTGTGCCGAGACTCACCTGTCGGTGCTGGGCCCCTCCTCCTCCTCGGTGCCGTGCCGGTGCTCGCGGTAGTCCCTGGCCCCGCCGCTCTCAGGCTCGACCTCAAGCAAGGGCCCGTTGATGCCGGTCACCCGCACCCGGTCGCCGACGGCGATGGGCGTCGCCCGGTTGGTCCGGGCCGGCCACAGGGCCTCGCGGATACGCACCACGCCGTCGGGTGCGGCCCTGGCCACGGCCTCGCCCATCTCCCCGATCATCGACTCCCGGCCGATGGTGGGCGTCGAGAATCGGCTGCGGACGGTGGCCGGCAGCCCGGCCAGCATCAACAGCACCATCCCCACGACGCCACTGACCAGCGGAAGCCAGCCGATGCTCACGCCGTCGAACAGCACCAGGGACCCAAGAGCGAAGGCCACCACTCCCAGCCCCGTCCAGAACCGGGGCACGCCCGTCTGCACATCCACGGCGAAGCCGAAGGTCCCGAGCAGCATCAACGCCACTCCCCGCGGCGAGGTGGGCAGCACCGCCAGGCCGTAGGCAGCAAGGATGCCGCACACCGCACCCACCACCCCGGCGACACCCACGCCAGCGGTGAAGAACTCGAACACCAACAGGGCCAAGGCCACCGACACCAACAGGTAGGCGACCGGAGGGCTGGCCACGGTGTGCATGAGCCGGGGCACGAGGTCGAGCTTGGCCAACCGGGCGTCGACCGTGAGCCTGGCTCGAGGAGGACCACCTTCCACCGGCTCGAAGCTGGCGGTCTCCAAGGCCCGGCCGCCGACCTCCCTGCCGTCCAGGGCAGCGATGAAGCTCCCCAGGACGGCAGACTCCTCCTGGTTGAGCTGGACCAGTCCGAGATCCAGGGCCTGTTGCGGGCCCAGGGTCCCGTTGCGCACCGCCGGTGGCAGCTCTCCGAAGACCGGCTTGGGAACCCGGCCGAAGCTGGTCTGGGGCGCCATCCCGGCCACCGGAGCGGCGACGACCAGACGGGCGGCGCCTCCTTGGGCCTGGGCACCGCTCTCGCCCACCCACACGGCGACCGGCACCCGGGCGTGGCCGATGCGAAACACCAGCGCATCCAGGACCTCGGTCGAGACCACCGAGCCGGGGCTGTCGAGCTGGACGACCAGCACCTCGGCGCCTCCCCGCTCGCTCTCGGCGATGGCCCCCTCCAAGAAGTCCACCATGACCGGATCGAGGTAGCCGTTGACCTGGACCACGTTGACGAAGCGACGGTTGGGAACTCCGGCGCCCTGGGCGCTCGCCGGTCGTGCCCATCCGAGACCGGCGACGAGGACCAGGCATCCCAGCACGAGGCGCCCGCGCACGAGGCGCCTACGCACGGGAGCACCCTCTAGCCTTCGTCACGGTCCCCTCCCGGAGAGGAAGTTGTGGATCCCGGCCAGTTTCTGCGTGCATCCCGAGTGGTCATCGTTGCCGGCAAGGGCGGCGTGGGCAAGACGACGGTGGCTGCCGCCCTGGCCCGGATGGCGGCACGGGAGGGCCTCAGCGCCCTGGTGGTGCAGGTCGAGCGGTCGTCGAGCATGGCCGCACTGTTCGGACGGCCTCCGCTCACCTACATGGAGTCGACGCTGTCCCCGGCGGCGGGGACGGTGGCCGAGGTGCGGGGCCGGACGATCACGCCCGACGACGCCCTCCTGGAGTACCTGGAGGACCACGGGTTGCGGCGGATCTCCCGGCGGCTGGTGTCGACCGGCGCCATGGACGTGGTCTCCACCGCCGCTCCGGGGATCAAGGACATCCTCATCCTCGGCAAGGTCAAGGCCCTGGAGCGCAGCAGCGCCGCCGACCTGATCGTCCTCGACGCTCCCGCCGCCGGCCATGCCATCACCTTCCTGCTCTCGGTTCGTGGCCTCCTCGACGCCGTCCGGGTGGGGCCCATCAACGCCCAGGCCAGCGACGTTCTCGAGATGCTCACCGATCCCGACCGGTGCTCGGTCGTGCTGGTCACCCTCCCCGAGGAGACCCCGGTCAACGAGCTGGTGGAGACCGCCTTCAGCCTCGAGGACCGGGTGGGGATCAGCCTGGGCCCTGTCGTGGTCAACGGTCTCTACGCCACCCTTGCGGGGATCGAGACCCCCCCGGAGCAGGCGGCCTCGGCGGCGGGAGCGACCTTGCGCCCTGGGGAGGCCACGGCTCTGGCCGAGGCCGCCGGGTTCCGGCGCCACCGCCAGGAGCTCCAGGGTGACCAGCTCCGGCGCCTGGCCGAGCTGTTGCCCATGCCCCAGCTGCGCCTGCCCTTCCTCTTCGCCGCCGACCTCGGGGCCTCCCACGTCGACATCCTGGCCAGCGCCCTGCGCAACCAGGTGAGCGAGCTGTCTGACACATGACCGAGCGCAACCTCTCCCAGCTCGTGGGCGACTCCGCCATCCTGGTGTGCTGCGGGGCAGGCGGGGTGGGCAAGACCACGACCGCTGCCGCCCTCGCCCTCCACGCCGCCCATCAGGGCCGCCGTGTGGTGGTGGTCACCATCGACCCCGCCAAGCGGCTGGCCGACACCCTCGGGATCGGCTCGCTGACCAACACCCCGAGCCGGATAGACGGAAGCTGGCCGGGGGAGCTGTGGGCCATCATGCTCGACACCAAGTCGACGTTCGACGCCCTGGTCTCCAGGCACGCCACCGATCCGGGCCAGGCCGATCGAATCCTCGCCAACCGCTTCTACCGCAACATCTCCGGCGCCTTGTCGGGCACGCAGGAGTACATGGCCGGGGAGAAGGTCTACGAGCTCCACGAGGAGTACGGCTTCGACCTGGTGGTGGTGGACACCCCTCCAACCCGCAACGCCCTCGACTTCATCGACGCCTCCCGCCGCCTCACCAACTTCCTCGACCACCGCCTGTACCGCATGCTGATGAGCCCCAGCCGGGCCTACCTCCGAGGGGCTGTCAACCTCGCCGCCCACGCCTTCGTGCGCACCGTGGCCAAGGTGGTGGGCGGCGAGGTGCTCGACGATGCCCTGGCCTTCTTCAGCGCCTTCGATGGCATGGAGGAGGGCTTCCGGGACCGGGCAGCCAGGGTGCAGGCCCTGTTGGCCGAAGGATCAACGGCCTTCGTCCTGGTGGCGTCGCCCCGGGCCGACACCGTCGCCGAGGCAGCGTTCTTCGCCGCCAAGCTGGGGGAGACGGGGATCTCGGTGTCGTCGCTGATCGTCAACCGCATGCACCCCCGCTTTGGCAGAGGACGGGCCGAGGCCGACCGGGAGCGGGCCCGGGTGCTGGCTGGTACCGACCTCGGCGCCCTGTTCGCCAACCTGGCCGAGTGGCGGACCATGGCCGACGGCGAGGAGGCCAACCTGGCCGAGTTGCAGTCCCGGGTGGCGCCAGCGCCGGTGGTGCGGGTGCCGTTCCTGGCCGACGACGTGCACGACCTCGAGACCCTGGCCGGCATCGGCGCCCACCTTTTCGAGGGCACAGAACCTTTGGGCTGAGGAACCGGAGGGAAGTTACCGGGGCGTCGTCATGGCCGACGGCCCCTGGCCACTGCCGACACGATGCGCCCAGCTACGTAGGGTCGGAGAAGGCCTTGGCGGCCTCGTCCTCGCTGTCGGAGACCGAGGCCACCCGGTCGAAGCCGGTGGTGTGCAACAGTCGGGCGACCGCCGGACGGGCCCCGTAGACGGCGACGTCGCCCCCAGCCTCCCGTGCCCGGCGAACGCCCCCGATGAGGGCGCCGAGGCCGGCGGAATCCAGGAACGGTACGCCCGACAGGTCGATGAGCAGACGCTCACTGCCCCCGAGCTCGGTCAGCACCTCCCGGAACTGGCCGACGGTGAAGGCATCGAGCTCGCCCACCGGTCGACAGACGCTGTACTCCCCCGTCTGGTCGACGTTGATCTCGAGCACAGGACCTCCAGGGCTGGCAGCAGGGACGGCAGGGCTGGTAGCCGCAGGCCGCCACCCTACCCCTCGACGCCGGACGTGACCGCAGAGGTACGCTTCGCGGCCATGCCTGACATCCTCGTCGCCAGCGACGCCCCCGGAGTCGTAGACCACGTGACCGCCGGAGTGGGTGGAGCCGATGTCGCCGTGCGCAGCGTCCTGGCCGGCCTCGACGTGCTCCCTGCAGTCGAGGACCGGCTGCCCGACCTTGTCGTGCTCGACCTGCAGATCGGCAACATGGGGGGCATGGCCGCCTGCCTCAACCTCCGACTGGAGGAGGGCGCCGGCCGGCTGGGCCACGTGCCTATCCTCATGCTGCTCGACCGCCGCGCCGACGTGTTCCTGGCCAAGCGGTCAGGAGCCGAGGGCTGGGTCATCAAGCCGCTCGACCCCATCCGCCTGGGGAGGGCGGTACGGGCCTTGCTCGACGGGGGCACGTGGTTCGACTCCACCGACGCTCCCGAAGCCAGCACTGCCTTCGTTCCCCTCGGGTAGGCTCGACGAGCCGGGAAGTAGCGCAGCTTGGTTAGCGCGCAGCGTTCGGGACGCTGAGGTCGCGGGTTCGAATCCCGCCTTCCCGACGCACGCACGCACGCCCACACCCGCCCGCCGCCGCACGACATGCATTCCGACGGTCGTTGCCAGCCTGGTTGTCGATGGTTACAGCCTGCTGGCAGCGTGAACCGCCCACCACCGAGGTGGAACATCCGGCGGCGATGTGTGCCTCAGTGGGATCGTCGATGCCGAGCCAGCAAATCGCCTCATCGTGGGCCTCGGTGGTGATGCCGGTCCATGGTTGGTTGCTCCGCCAGCGCTACCGAGGATCAAAAAGGCGAGTCGGGCGGTGCTCGGTGAACGTCGATGCTGAACAAGGCGTCGAGGGCCAGGCCCACGTCGAGGTGCTCGCCGTACCAACCAGGGATGGCGGTCGCCGGGCCGATGTCGAGCTCGGCGTTGTGGCCCACCACGGCGGTGGGGTCGCTGGCCGGCAACGGCGGCGGTGTCGCCGGCACCACCGTGCCGTCGGGTCGGAAGAACACCCACGGGTTGGCCCCGTCGAACCCCGCCTCCATGCGGTAGCCGCCCTCGTGCAGCGCCCGGTGGTGGGCACGGCAGAGAAGGCAGGTATTGGCCAGGCTGGTCTCGCCGCCCTGGGCCCAGTGGCGGACGTGGTGCCCGTCGACGAAGGCCCGGTTCACACAACCCGGGAAGCGACAGCCCCCGTCGCGGGAGCGCAGCGCCCGGCGCAGCGCCGGGGAGATGGAGCGGGTCTTGCGGCCCACGTCGAGGGGGTTCTCGTCGCCGTCCTCGACGATGCCCACCACGGCGGCGTCACAGGCCAGGCGCCGGGCCGTCTCCGCCGCCAGGGCAGCACCATCCTCGAGCTGGCAACGGCCGTCGGCGTCACTGCCCAACACCTCGGCGTCGACGTGCACGCTCACCAGGTGGCGGTCACCACCGGTGCCGGCCTTCGGACCGGTGGCCAGGAAGCTCTCGGCCATGACCACCAGGGCATCGGCCAGGCGCTGGGCCCGGGTGTCACTGCCTGTGGATGAGTCTTCCGCGGAAGACTCATCCACAGCCTCCTTGGCGCATTCGAGAGCCTTGACCACCAGGGCACCATGCTCGGGAGAAAGCCGAGCTCGCAGCACCAGGCTCCCGTCGTCGTCGTTGTGCCAACGCAGGAAACGCTCGCCGTGGATCCGGTTGGCCTGGTCAACCTCCTCGTTGCGCAGGGCACCCCGATACGACCGCACGATGCGCTCGAGGTGGGCGGCGGTGCCGGCCCGGGCCATATCCAACAGGGCCGCCTCGTTGCCGGGCGTGGCCACCCGGGTGAGGGCCCGGACCTTGGAGTAGCTGAGCTCGCCCGCGGCGAAGGCGGCGGTGATGAGCGAGAGTCGCCCCAGGCAGTGCGCCACCCGGACCTTGTCATGGGCAGCGCTGAGGGCGATCCCGCACTTCCAGTTGAGCCAGTGGGCGCAGGACCGGCACTCCCAGGTGCCCCACCCCTCCCTCCGGTCGAACTCGGCCACCAGCAACAGCCACCGGCACTCGGCGGCGTTGAGATGCGCCGCCAGCTCGGTGATCTCGGCCTCCAGGCGCTCGGTCGGCACTGCTGCCAACGCCATCACCCCGGAAGCAACCTCCGGGCTCACAATGGGCTCTCCCACGGTCCTGCTCCCTCCGCTCACGGCAGATCGTCAAACGTACGTTTGATTCTAGTGCGATGATGCGACAAGAACTCATGATCATGTGCCTCGTCGTCTTGCGGACAAGTGGGAAGCAAGCGCTGCTCGAGTCGCACCGGTCCGAGGCCGTTCCGAGAAAGACGTCCGGCGCGGAGGAGTTCGTCGGAAGTACACGTGGGTTGGCGGGAGTCCTGGCTCAACCGCTGACGGCACAAGTCGCGACCGCAGGACCGACCATCCGCCCGACCTCGTACCTGTGGGAGGACGGCGCCTTCTGGATCCTGTCCGGGCCGGTGGGGAAGCTCGTCGACCGGGTCGGCGAGGATCCCCGGCTCGCCCTAAGCGTCGACGTCTGCGAGGTGGCCGCTGGTCTCGTCCGGCCCGTCGTCGCCACCGGCGCGGGAGAGATCGTCCCTACGACGCCGAGCGTGACCGTGGCAAGCTGTCCCGCTCCCTCGGCAACGACGAGTCGATCTGGGACCCCCGCTTTCGCGACTACCTGCACTGCGACCCGAAGAGCGGCACTGTCTGGGTTCGGCTACGGCCTGATCGTGTCCGCTCGAGCGATCTGACCGGACAATCTGACCGGTCGTCATCACGAGGTGTCTGCGAAATGTATGAGTCAGGCCCGATCCACCGCGGCGACCGCAGCCAACCATACCCCACCCGAGCAACTCGGACGAGGCTGCCAGCAGTGCAGTGAATCAGCGAAACGCTCAAGACGAACGCGACGATCCGGGCTCGATGAGGCGGGCGATACGAGTCTCGTCCTGGGCGGTCGGCGTGAAGGCGACGAGCGTTTGGCTGGGGTGTTCGGCGACCTGGAGGACGACGAAGGTGAGTTCGAGGTCGCCGATGCGGGGGTGATGGAGCCGTTTGGTGCCGGAGCTCAAGGGTGCGATGGTGTGGTCGGCCCACCATTTGCGTACCTCCGGGACCGCTTCGTGCAGCCGTTCGGTGAGGTCGGTGAACGCGGGATCGTTGGGATGGCGGTCGGCGGCGGCTCGGTACCGGGCAAGGGCGCTGGCGGCTTCGTCCTCCCAGTCGATGAGGATGGTTCGGGCCTCGGGGTCAGTGAGGGTCCACCACACGATGTTGCGTTGATCGGCGTCGCAGGCGGTCCAGTCGGTCCACAAGGCGCGAGCCGTCCGGTTCGACAAGAGCACGTCGTAACGTCTGCCGGTGAGGTACGCAGGTGCCGGGTCGAGGCGGTCGATCAACTCGACGACGGCGGGACTGACCGACTCTTCGGGGAGCGCCGCAGGTTCATCGTCGTCGTAGACGAGGTGATGGAGGTGGACGCGTTCAGCGGTGACGAGTCGCAGCGCCGAGGCGAGGGAGTCGAGGACCTGTCGGGAGGGCCGGATGTCACGGCCCTGTTCGAGGAACGTGTAGTAGGTGGTCGAGATCGCGGCGAGCGATGCGACCTCCTCACGGCGGAGTCCGGGCGTGCGACGACGTCGCCCGGCGGGAAGGCCGACGTCCTCCGGCTGCAGCCGGGCGCGCCGGGCCCGCAGCAGGTCGGCCAGTTCGCCTGCTCGCAACGTTGCCTTGGCATCCACCATGACAGCCTCCCACTTCTGATACTAGTATGAACAGACGGTGGTTACCAGTGTGAGAGTTCCGTACCGTCGACGCCATGAAGCAACGGACGCTTGGCACCACAGGACTCACGGTCTCGGCGATCGGACTGGGCTGCATGGGCATGTCACAGGCCTACGGTCCCGCCGACGACGGCGAATCGATCCGCACGCTGCATCGAGCGCTCGAAGTCGGCGTCAACTTCTGGGACACCGCGATGAGCTACGGCGCCGGACACAACGAAGGCCTCGTGGGCCGGGCGCTGATCGGCCACCGTGACGACGTTGTTCTGGCCACCAAGGTCGGCATTGTCCGCGACGACAACGGCGTGCAGGTCGACTCGCGGCCCGATCATGTCCGCGGTTTCTGTGAGGCATCGCTGGCTCGCCTGGGCACCGACCACATCGATCTGTACTACCTGCATCGTGTCGACCACGATATTCCGATCGGCGAAACGATCGGTGCCATGGCCCAACTCGTCCGAGAGGGCAAGGTCGGCCACCTCGGTGTCTCGGAGTGCAGCCCGGCCCAACTTCACGACGCGGTGGCGGTGCATCCGATCGCCGCGCTGCAGTCAGAGTGGTCGCTGTGGTGGCGTGACATCGAGGATGAGATCGTCCCCACCGCACGCCGACTGGGCATCGGTGTCGTCCCCTACAGCCCGCTCGGACGGGGATTCCTCGCCGGCGAGATCGCCGCTGAAACGATCACAGACAAGGATCTTCGCCACGAAGACCCACGCTTCCGGGGCGAACACCTCGGTGCCAATCGGGCTTTGGTCGGCAAGCTACGAGAACTGGCGTTCCAGCGTGACGTCACACCGGCCCAGCTCGCGCTCGCCTGGCTCCTCGCACACGGCCACGATGTCGTTCCGATCCTGGGACGAGACATGCGAAGCGAGTCGAGGAGAACGCCGCGGCGACCGACATCGAACTCACACCAGCAGACGTCGCCGAGATCGACGCGGTGGCACCAAGAGCAGCCTGGTCGGGTGATCGACGGTCATTCGCTGCCCACCACACCGCCCGGGAGACGACATGAAAGCACCAGCAGACATCTACACCGAACGCGTCGACATCACCCTCGTCGACGGTGACTCCATGGGCGCCTATGTGGCGCGTCCGACCTCGGACGGTCCCCATCCCGGTGTGATCGTGGCGATGGAACTGTTCGGCGTGAGCGCTCACGTCCGTGATGTGTGTGAGCGTCTTGCGTCGCTCGGCTACCTCGCGGTGGCACCAGACTTCCACCACCGGATCGCTCCCGGAGTCGAACTGGCCGAGGACCAGGACGGCCGCGCACGCGGCTTCGAGCTCCTGCAACAGATGACCAGGCCACACGTGCTCGCCGACGTGCACGCCGCCATAGCCACCTACGCGCCGGGCACGCCCGCAACGTCGCCATGATCGGGCTGAGCGTCGGCGGCCACATCGCCTATCTCGCAGCCACCACGTTCGACCTCGCCGCCGTCATCGTCGCCTACGGAGGATGGATCCCCACCACCGACATCCCCATCAGCCAGCCGGACCCCACCATCGACGGAACCGCGGGCATCACCGCTCGCATGCTGATGCTGGTCGGTGAACTCGACCACGTCGTCCCCGCCGAACACCGCCAAGCCATCTCCGTCGCCCTACGCGACGCTGCGATCGATCACCAGATCGTCGAGTACCTCGGCGCACCGCACGGCTTCCTCTGCGACCGACGCGACACCTTCGACCCCCAAGCGGCCGCCAACGCATGGGACCGCATCGAGCAACTCTTCCGAACAACCCTCCAATAGATCGATGACAATCGACCACCGGCGTGCCCGTCAAGATTCCGCGCAGTTTGCATTATTATATGGGTGCGGCTCCTGTAGAGGGACTCATGCCACCGACTCCTGGTAGCCGCTGATCGTCGAGTGGGCGAGCCCCTCCGACACAGCGACGACGTCCACGCCTCTGCGTCGGCCGCCGTCCACGACCACGGGTACTCGTTCGTGAACCTCACGAACCGGCGCACGGTGTGGCCCCGGTTCTCCACCGTGGAAGCGGCCAGCACCCGGGAT
>JBPCJK010000205.1:0-4516 GCA_051005375.1 Acidimicrobiales bacterium | reverse complement strand
GGCCGGGTCGGGGACCAGCGGAGTGGGCGGCTCAGGAGGGCCACCGGGACCGGGCAGGGGCTGCTCGGGGTTGTCGGGCTGGGGTCCAAGGGGATCGTGGACGGTCATGGGTGCTGAGCTACCCGCCATCAGCCTCCCGGAACCCAGCGAACCCATGCACCCCCAGCGAACCCCGCTTCTGGCACCCGGAACGCGCTGGTAACCGGACGCTGCAGGTGCCAGAACAGAAGTGGGGGCTGCACTGAGGTAACTTCTTGCTCATCAACCACATGAGCAACACACCGTGAGCAGCATCGAGCACGTCGTAGGCCGCCAGGTCCTCGACTCGCGGGGCCATCCCACCGTCGAGGTGGAGGTGGAGCTCGACTCCGGGGCCCGGGGCCGAGCCATCGTCCCCTCGGGGGCGTCGACCGGGCGCTTCGAGGCCACCGAGCTGCGTGACGGTGGCGAGCGCTTCGGCGGGCGGGGCGTGACCCGGGCGGTGGCCAACGTCAGCGGCGAGATCGCCGAGGAGGTGGTGGGCCTCGACGCCCTCGACCAGCGAGGCCTCGACGCAGCCCTGCTCACCCTCGACGGCAGCGACGACAAGTCCCGCCTCGGGGCCAACGCCCTGCTCGGAGTGTCCCTGGCGGTGGCCTGGGCGGCCGCCGCCGAAGTCGGGCTGCCGCTGTACCGCTACGTCGGGGGCGCCAACGCCCACCTCCTGCCGCTACCCATGATGAACGTGCTCAACGGCGGGGTGCACGCCGACAACAACGTCGACTTCCAGGAGTTCATGGTGATGCCCGTCGGCGCCGCCTCGTTCTCCGAGGCGCTGCGCTGGGGCTCGGAGACCTACCACGCCCTGCGCCGCCTGCTCCACGAGCGGGGTCTGGCCACCGCCGTCGGCGATGAGGGGGGGTTCGCCCCCGACCTGTCCAGCAACGAGGCCGCCCTCGAGCTCCTGATGGACGCCATCAATGCCGCCGGCTTCGTCCCCGGAGTCGACCTGGCGCTGGCCGTGGATCCCGCCACGACTGAGCTGTGGGGCGACGGAGCCTACCGTCTGGCGGGCGAGGGACGGTCGCTGTCGAGCGATGAGCTGGTCGCCCTGTGGGTGGATCTGTGCGACCGCTACCCCATCGTGTCCATCGAGGATGGCATGGCCGAGGAGGACTGGGACGGTTGGGCGTCGCTCACCTCGGCCCTGGGGGAGCGGGTGCAACTGGTGGGAGACGACCTGTTCGTCACCAACGTCGAGCGCCTGGAGCGGGGGCTGGAGGCGGGGGTGGCCAACTCCGTGCTGGTCAAGCCCAACCAGATCGGCACCCTGAGCGAGACGCTGGACACGGTGGCCCTGGCCATCGGGTCGGGCTACACCGCGGTGGTGTCACATCGTTCGGGCGAGACCGAGGACACCACAATCGCCGACCTGGCGGTGGCCACGGGCTGCGGCCAGATCAAGACCGGCGCCCCTGCCCGCAGCGACCGGGTGGCCAAGTACAACCGGCTGCTGCGCATCGAGGACCACCTGGGGGAAAGCGCTGCCTTCCAGGGTGGCGCCGCTCTCAACCCCCGGCGGCCGACGGCGAGGTGAAGGCGATGCGCCGCAGGGTGTGGGTGGTGGCCGTGACCGTCGTCTTCGTGGGCGTGCTGTTCGTCGCCGTGTTCCCCACCCGGACGTTCCTGGCGCAGCGGGCATCAGTCAGCGCCGCCCAGGCCCAGTTGGAGGTGCTGGGCGAGCAGAACCGGTTGCTGGAGGACCGTGCCCGTCTGCTGAACGACGACGCCGAGATCGAGCGCCTGGCCCGGGAGCAGTACCACCTGGTCAAGCCCGGGGAGAAGGCCTACGCCCTGCTCCCGGCACCGGCGCCACCGGCGCCACCCCCACTGGTCGGCACCCCGCCCGGGCAACCCGACCAGCGCAACCCCCTACAGAAGGCCTGGGACTGGTTCACCGACCGCTTCTGACCCCAGAACCGTAGGCCAGGATGCGCCGCTGGGCGACGCTGGTTGCCCGGAGAAGGGATCAGCCGGGAATCCAGGGGTGGCCGGACCGTCAGCCTTGTGACAGGTCCTGAGAACCTGGCGTTCATCAGGCGGCCGCAGAGGCGACACGACGTTCACCTAGCTTCCGCCGCGGGCCGTCAGTTGGGGCGGCGCCTTCGACCCAAGGAGCCCGATGTCCCTTCTGCCAAGTCATCGCCGGCCGTTCTTAGCCGCCCTCGTCTCGGTGGCACTGCTCGCCGCCGCCTGCGTGAGCAACTCCCCCGACGAAGGTGGCGGAGGCTCCGCGGCGGGCGGAGGAGACACGATCAAGGTGGGTGTCCTGCACTCCCTCAGCGGCACCATGGCCATCAGCGAGGTCTCGGTGCGAGACGCCGAGCTGCTGGCCATAGACGAGATCAACGCCAAAGGCGGTGTGCTTGGCAAGCAGATCCAACCGGTCATAGAAGATGGTGCCTCCGACTGGCCCACCTTCGCCGAGAAGGCCGACAAGCTCATCAACGTCGACAAGGTGGCCACCACCTTCGGGGGTTGGACCTCCGCCAGCCGCAAGGCCATGCTCCCGGTGTTCGAGCGCAACAAGGCGCTGCTGTACTACCCGGTCCAGTACGAGGGCCTCGAGCAGTCGCCGTACATCTTCTACTCGGGGGCGACCACCAACCAGCAGATCGTGCCCGCCCTCGACTACTTGAAGGAGCAGGGGGCCAAGCGCATCTTCCTGGTCGGCAGCGACTACGTCTTCCCTCGCACCGCCAACAAGATCATCAAGGCCTACGCCGCAGACAACGGCATGGAGATCGTGGGCGAGGAGTACACGCCACTGGGCGGCGTGGAGTACGCCACCATCGTCAACAAGCTCAACGAGGCGAAGCCCGACTTCGTGTTCAACACCCTCAACGGGGACAGCAACGTGGCCTTCTTCAAGCAGCTCAGGAGCAACGGCCTCGACGCCACGTCCATGCCGACGATCTCCGTCAGCATCGCCGAGGAGGAGATCCGCGGCATCGGCGCCGAGAACCTCGATGGTGCCCTGACGGCGTGGAACTACTAC
Source organism: Acidimicrobiales bacterium (assembly GCA_051005375.1). GTDB lineage: Bacteria > Actinomycetota > Acidimicrobiia > Acidimicrobiales > CADCSY01 > JADDRA01. Next base: position 1,479 of record JBPCJK010000205.1, on the reverse strand, counting down.
CAGACCACCGACACCCCGGCCAACAAGACCTTCGTGGAGGCCTACAAGGCCAAGTACGGCGAGAACCGGGTCACCGACGATCCCATCGAGGCCGGCTACACGCAGGTCTACCTGTGGGCCATGGCGGTGGAGAAGGCGGGAACGACCGACGTGGAAGCGGTCAAGGATGCGGCCAAGGGCATGTCCTTCGACGCCCCCGAGGGGACCGTCACCGTCGACATGGAGAACCAGCACATCTCCAAGACGGCACGCATCGGCAAGATCGGGGCCGACGGCTTGATCGCCGAGATCGCCGGCTCGGGTGAGCCCATCAAGCCCGATCCCTTCCTCAAGACCTACCCCTGGGCCGAAGGTCTGTAGGGGCAGCCGGGCCGGTGGGAGTCTTCTTCGGCCAGCTCTTCGCCGGCTTGGGCATCGCCTCTGTGCTGCTGCTCATCGCCCTCGGGCTGACCTTCACCTTCGGCCAGATGAACGTGATCAACATGGCCCATGGGGAGCTCATCATGGCCGGTGCCTACGCCCCCTACGTCCTGCAGGGAGTGCTTGGCGCCGGCCTGGCCGGGGTGGCCTTCGGCGTAGCCCTGCCCGTCGCCTTCTTGGTCACCGGCCTCGCCGGTCTGGTGCTCGAGCGCACCCTCATCCGGCGGATGTACGGCCGGCCGCTCGACACCCTGTTGGTCACCTGGGGCATCAGCCTCATGCTCCAGCAACTGGCCCGTGACATCTTCGGCGCCCCCAACGTCCAGGTCGTCGCCCCCACCTGGCTCCGAGGGGCGCTGGCGCTGGGCCCGGTGAGCCTCTCCTACTCTCGGTTGTGCATCATCGCCCTGGTGACGATCGTCGTGATCGCCGTGGGGACGTACCTGGCCCGGCTCCCGCACGGGCGGCGAATGCGGGCTGTGATGCAGAACCGCCAGCTCGCCGGCTGCAGTGGGATCGACACCGACAAGGTCGACCAGCTCACCTTCTTCGTTGGCTCCGGTCTGGCCGGTGTGGCCGGGGTCGCCCTGACCCTGCTCGGGCCCATAGGCCCCAGCATCGGCACCTTCTACATCGTCGACGCCTTCCTGGTGGTCATCGTCGGCGGCCTCGGTCAACTCCGCGGCGCGGTCGTCGCCGCGGTGTGCCTGGGCCTGCTCAACTCCTTCCTCGAGTACGGCACCAACGCCAGCCTGGCCAAGGTGCTGGTCTTCGCCGCCATCGTGGTGTTCCTCCAGTTCCGACCCCAGGGGCTCATCGCCCTGCGCACCCGGGCACTGTCGTGAGAATCGCAGCCGAACCAGAGGTTCGACGGCGAGAGGATGGTGCTCCGGGCGGGCGGCGGAGCCGCCCGGCCTCCGCCCTGATTCGCTTTTTGGCGAGCTTCGCTCGCCGGGCCGCCACCCAGGGGGGCACCTTCGGCGCTCGGGTTGGGCGGAGGCCAAACCCATCCAATCGGCTCCGTAAGGGGTTTGTGGTGGACGTCCCCCCCGCCGTGGT
>JBPCJK010000204.1:0-4454 GCA_051005375.1 Acidimicrobiales bacterium | reverse complement strand
TGGCGCAGCACGGGCGCCATCTTCTGGCTCACCCTCCCGGCCACGATCATCAGGTCGGCCTGGCGGGGCGAGGCCCTGAACACCTCCATGCCGAAGCGGCTGAGGTCGAAGTGGGAGGCGCCGGTGGCCATCATCTCGATGGCGCAGCAGGCCAGGCCGAAGGTGGCGGGCCACATGCTGTTGCGGCGGGCCCACTTGACCACCGACTCCAGGTTCCCCGTCAGGAAGTTGTGCTGCAGGCCGGCCAGGCCGTGGTCGTCACTCATCTGATGCCCACCCCTTCCGGCTCTGGTTCGGCCGATACCCCCGCCGGGACCTGCTCACGTCCGTCGAGGCCGACGAGGCGGATGGTGGAGGTGGTGGTCCGGTTGGGGTCGGTGAGCACGCCCAGGGAGCGGATTTGGGCCCGCGGCCCCCAGTCGAGCCCGCCCTCGGCCACCTCCCAGAGAAACGACAGGAAGAAGGGCACGATGAAGGCCACGACGGCCCACAGCCCGAAGGCCCCCAGCTCTCGGTGGATCACCGCCCACGGGAACAGGAAGATGATCTCGATGTCGAACACGATGAAGATCATGGCCACCAGGTAGAAGCGCACCGGGAAGCGCCGGACCGGGTCGCGGGTGGGGACGATCCCGCACTCGTAGGGGGCCTGTTTGGCCAGGGTGGGGCGACCGGGGGCGAGCAGCTTGGACGTGGTGATGCTGAGCACGACGAAGCCGATCGCCAGCACGAACATCACCACGAGCGGGAGGTACTGGTCCATCTGCAGCCGAGGTTAGTGCCTGGCCGGGCCGGACACGTCAGCCAGAGGGTGCTGAGGCTCTGGCCTCGGCCTGGTGCTCGGACGCCGCCTTGTCCCGCCGGTGCAGGGCGTTGCAGACGATGGCGAACAGCGTCGCCGAGGACAGCGTGACCACTGCCGACGGCAGCCGCAGGGCGCCCAGGTCCCGGACCATGATGACCGACACCACGGGGGCCTCGGGGTCGGCTTCGGCCTTGGGCGGGGTCTCGCCGAAGTTGATGCACCTGGAGCCGGCCGGGCAGGTCTCGCCCTCGGCCAGGATGACCACCGGGACCACCTGGCGCACCTGGATGAGGGCGTACTGGGGCGGGTGGGACAGCGGGAGTCGGAACAGGGCGCTGTTCGGGTCTTTGCCGCCGACGGCGAAGGCGTCGATGGTGACGTAGTCGGCGGTGGCGTCGAAGCTGGCCACCCGGCTGTCCTCCCCGGCCAGGGCCTCGTCGGCCGACGCCTGGGCTTCGCCCCGGATGACGTCGCCCTCGGGCAGCTCCTTCCACTTCGAGAGGTCGCGGGCCGGCTCGAGAGCCGCCGCCGAGGTGTCGTTGGGCCGAGCGCTGGTGAGGACCTCCTCGACCACCCAGGTGGGCGGGGGGCCCTTGTAGCCGATGCCGTAGACCCACCAGGCCATGCCCATGATCGTCATCCACCCCCAGAAGGCGCCGGCGGCGATCAGGAACCCGAGGCGGGAGCCGACGTTGGTGGAGACCAGCAGGTAGGCGGACCCGGCCAGGACGCTGAACGCCACCAGGACCACGAGGATGCCCCGGATGGTCGGGTCCCAGGTGATGGTGAGGGCCAGGGTGGCGGAGCTCGACATCACCCTGCCGGGGCCGGAGCAGGGGACTCTGCGGCGGGCGGGGCGCCGGGCGGGGCCGGAGCCGGGGCCTGGTCGGAGGGTGGCGCCTGGGCGTCTGTCGGAACATCCGGGTAGGGCTGGCCGGCGGGTGGGGCGGGCTCGGTGCCAACGGCGGCACTGCGGTCCAGGCTCTGTGCCAGCCCCCGCTCGTAGCCGACGATGGCCTCGATCTGCTGGGGGGTGAGCACCTGGCCGAAGAATGGCATCCGGCCCGTGATCATGCCGTTGACCCCGTACTTCTCGCCCACGTCGCCACCCTCGGCGACGAAGTCCAGGTGTTCCTGCACGGCGGGGAACTGGTTGGTGACGTTGTACAGGCTGGGGCCGAGGGCGCCGCTGCCGGGCACCTTGGGCTCCCCGTAGGACCAGCCCAGTGTGTGGCAGCGGGCACAGTTGAGGTTGAACAGCGCCGACCCCATGCTCGAGTCCTGGTCGCCGCCCTCGGCCCCCAGCCGGGTCACCTCCTCCTGAGCGTCGCCGGTGTTCTGGGCCTTGGCCTCCTCCGCAGTGACCGAGATGCTGTGGAGGTAGGCGATGAGGTTGTCGAGTTGCTGCTCGTCCAGCGGGCCGCCACCCTCCAGGCCCCAGGCGGGCATGGGAGAGAAGGGCCGGCCGTAGACGAGCACGTAGCGGATCTGCTCGTCGCTCATGCGCAGGGTCACGCTGTTGAGGGCAGGGGCCTTCCACTGCACCTGGCGCAGCTTCTTGGTCACCGGGTCGGTGAGGGTGTAGGGCACCTCGCCCCCGAGGGCCTGGGCGCCCCCGTGGCACCCGGCGCAGTTGAAGCCCCCGTCGGCCGTGGGAGCGAAGAGCTTGGTGCCCCGCTCCACCGCCTGGTCAGCGAAGCCCTCGACCGCTCCCGCCTGGCGGCCGGGCTCGGCCAGCCAGTACAGGGGCAGGCCCACGGCGCAGATGGTGAGGGCGATGAGCCCCCAGGTGAGGGCTCGCTCCAGCCTGGGCCCTTCCAGAGCCTCGTCGTCCAGGTAGGGCTTGCGGTTGGCCGCCAGCTCCAACTCGGACCCGACCTCGGGCTTGGCCCGCCGCACGTTGGCGGCCAGGTACAGCGCCCAGCCGACCACGACGAGCAGGGCGACGACGATGCCGATCGTCTGCTGGGTGGAGGCGGCCAGGACCACCTACTCGCCCCCGCTGACGCAGTGGGGGCCTTCGGCCTCCTGGCCGGTGGAGTTGGTGCCGATGGGCGGGCCCTTCACGGTCGTTCCGGTGTCGACGCTGATGTTGCCGCCTTCGATCTTGATCGGGAAGTGGTCGAGGCCGCGGGGGGCGGGGCCCCCCTTCTTCTCCCCCACCCGGTTGTACTGGGAGCCGTGGCACGGGCACTCGAACCACTGGGAGGTGAGGCACCACGGCACCCGACAGCCCAGGTGGACGCACTTCTGGTACAGCGCCACCACGCCGGCCTGCATCCCCGGCAGCAGCGCCGGGCCGTAGACCTTCGAGGCCGCCTCGACGGCGTCGGCCGGGAAGGGGTTGATGTAGAAGCGACCCTCAGGGACGTAGAACGGGGTCCGGTTCTCACGGATGCTGGCCAGGGTGTCGTCGATGCTGCCGACGTTGATGGTAGAGCCGAACCCACCCTTGAGGGTGGGCCACAAAAAGGCGATGCAGGCCATGCCGAAGCCCGCCAGCCCGAAACCGCCCACAGCCACGATGCTGCGGTTGAAGAACTGGCGGCGGGTCACGCCGATGGTCTCGGCATCGGGCGGCACGTAGGGCGCCAACGGCGCGTTGCCGGCCCGAGCCAACTCCGTCCCGGTGGAGGTACGGGCCAGCACTGCCTGGCGCTCGACCTCCCGCCCCCGGGAGCCCTTCTTGACCTCTGCCTCCCCGGCTTGCTCCTCGCCTGGTAGGGCCCGCCGGTCGTCGCGGCGCCGGGCGGTGGTGAACAGCACCAGCGCCGCCAAGGCGACCAAGACCGGAATGGCAATGGTGAGAACCGTCGTACCTTCCATAGGGCTACCCCTCAGTCTTTCGCCGACGACGCCCGGTCACGGTCGCCGGCGACAACCGAAGCCGCCGAAGGCGGCACCTGTTGTTGCCGGCGCTGACGAGTTTTCAGCGCGGAGGGGCGTCGACATCGGCGGATTATCGCCGATGATAGGTGGAGCGCCGGCGCCCGGAGCACCTTCAGCTCGCCGCCGAACCTCCGGTTCGGCGCCGACGAGCTAGAGATCGAAGAAGACGCCATCGGCCCACGGGAAGGTGAAGTTGAAGCCCGGCCCCCGGAAGAAGGAGCCGATGATGACGAGGGTCGCCCAGAACATGAGGAAGATGGTGAACAGCGAGATGGCGAACTTGCGGTCCTCGGGGCGGGCCGAGGGGTTGCGGTCGCTGAAGGGAGCGAGCATCAGGGCGAAGATCCCCATGCCCGGGATGGTGACGCCCGCCACCATCGGATGGAACATGGTCAGCAGCTCCTGGAGGCCGAGGAAGTACCAGGGCGCCTTGGAGGGGTTGGGCGTGCGGTTGGGGTTGGCCATACCCAGCAGGGGGGCGTTCACCACTGCTGAGAAGACCAGAAGGAACGCGGTCATGGCCATGGTGGCCACGAACTCGCCGATCAGCAGGTGCGGCCAGGTGTGGACCTTGTCCGTGGGGACGGCCTTGACGTCCTGAATCGACCCTGCCTTGACCACGGTGAGCAGGCGCTGAGTGTGTCCGGCGGGGCCGGCCGCCGCTGGTGCAGCCGGCCGGGTGGACGCCGGGGCGGTGGCCGCCCCGGCTCCCGCTCCCCCAATTCGCTCGAGCAGGGCGGTGGGGATCTTGTCGCCGCTG
>JBPCJK010000203.1:0-5390 GCA_051005375.1 Acidimicrobiales bacterium | reverse complement strand
CGTCGGTCGAAGAGGTCGCTATCGGCCAGGCGACGCCGGACTGGCTCGACCTGGCCGACGACACCGATTGGGAGGCGGAGTGGCCCGACCGGTGACACCGCCAGCGCCCCGGCGGGCGGAGATCTGGTTGGCGGAGCTCGACAAGCGAAGGCCGGTCGTGGTGCTCACACGAGATCCGATGGGGAGCGTGCTCCACTCGGTGATCGTCGGACCGGTCACGTCGACCGTGCGGGGCCTGTCCACTGAGGTCGAGTTGAGCTCGGCCGACGGTGTACGCAGGCGCTCGGTGGTGAACCTGGACAACCTCCAGTTGGTCCCACGGAGCAGCCTCGTGCGGCGAGTGGGAAAGGCTGCGCCCGCCACCATGCAGCAGATCTGCGCCGCTGCCTCCACCGCCATGGATTGTCCTCAACGGTGAACCGTCGTACTGCTCGGGGTGATCTCCGCCCTCGAGGCAAGGCGCGCAACCGATGGCAGCCCCGTGCTGGCCGCCACCGTCCGCAACACAGGAGGGCGGGCCGTCGACCTCAGCGGCGAGTTGCAGCTTACCAACGGACCTGGCGGGCTCTCCGCTGGTCCGTTCCCAGCCAAGCTCGGTACGACGCTGGGCCTGGGACAGGCCGAGTCTGTTCTGGTGACGCTCGATCCGGCGATCCCCAGGGGTCCCTGGGACGCCCACATCGTGCTTCGCTCGGGCATGACGGAGAGGGATGCGTCGGCCAACGTCACCTTTCCCGAGGCGCCGGCAACATCAGCCGGCCCGGTCGAGGCGAGCTCCGGCTCAGGAGGATCCGGGCGCCTGCCCCTCGCCCTCGGCGGTGCCGCACTGATCTTGGCCTGGTGGTGCTCATGCTCACCCGCCCGTGGAGCCGTGGTGAACGGTCGGACACGGCGCGCAGCGTGGGGTCTGATCGCCCCCAGCATCATCCTGAGAAGCGCTGGTCCTCTGTCGGGGCGGTCATCTTGTCGACGATCTGCTCGACCAGAGCCAACCGCTCGTCGACCTCGAAGCCGAGCTGCCCGAGCACCTTGCCCAAGTCGGCCAGATGGCGCTCGGTTGTGGCCTGGCGTTGCACTTGCTGGGCGACCTGCTCGCTCAGGCGGGCCAGCGCCGCTTGGAGGTGTCTGGTCCTCTCCGCCGCCTCAAACCCGGACGCCAGTCCCGGATCGGTGATCGTCGAGGGGGCAACCACGTCGATGGCGTGCACACCGTTGGCGTGCACCATGGCGCTGAGCGCTGGTTGGTTGCGGGTCGACGAGGCGGTGATGGCGGGCCGGGTGGGGGCGTTGCGCCGGGGGCCCCGTCGCCAGACCGCTTCGCAACCTCCCTCGAAACGTCCCGTGCAAACGGCGCCGCACTGGTCACAGGAGCACGACGTGGTTCCGGCAGTCATGGGGTGGCCGCACCGGGGTTCGACCTCAACCCCGAACTCGTGACACCATCCCATCCGGGTCATGATAGAGGACACGTTCGGGCGGGGCCGACAGAAGCTAGCGAGGGTGGCGGCGGCTACGGGCAACGCCATCCCACTACGCTGCATCCGGTGATCCCCCAGAGCGATTCTGGTGAGTTCGAGCTGCGCCAGTACCTGGCCGTCCTGCGCCGGCGAAAGGGCAACATCCTCCTCGCCGTGGTGGTCGTCGTCGGCGTGGCCCTGACCGTCTCGTACCTCCAGACCCCGGTGTACCAATCCACGGCTGAGGTCCTGCTTCGGTCCCGGTCGTCCGAGGAGATCTTCACCCCTGACACCTCCCGGGTGGTCGTCGCCTCTGCCTCGCGTGTGCAGACGGAGATCGAGGTTATGAAGTCGCGTTCGGTGCGCGATGCGGTGGCCGAGAAGCTGGGCAGGCCGGCGGCCGTCGCCATCCAAGGTGTGGGGACGACCGACGTGGTGCGCCTCACGGCCGAGAGCACCAAGCCGGCCGAGGCTGTGCAGATCGCCAACACCTACGCCGAGACCTACATCGCCACCCGGCGTCAGCAGCTGATCGACGACCTGCTGGCCGCCAGCCAACAGGTCCAGGCCAAGGTCGACGAGATCGATCCGCAACTGACGGAGCTCGAACAGCCGCTCACCGCCATCGACGCCCAGATCGCGGCGGCGAATGACGCCGCCCAACGTCAGGCGCTCCAGGCCCAACGGGCGCGGGCGGAGCAGGACGTCGCCGCCCGCCAGCAGGCGCTGCAGGCCCAACGGGCCACCTACGCCCAACAACTGGATCGGCTCCAGCTTGCCGGGAACCTGACCCAGACCGGGGGGGCGCAGCTGGTGTCGCGGGCCGTGGAACCCGTGTCTCCGGTGCGGCCCACTCCGGTCCGCAACGGCATGCTCGCCGTGGTGGTCGGCCTCATGCTCGGGGTGGGCCTGGCCTTCCTACGGGAGTACCTCGACGACACCGTCAAGAACAAGGACGATCTGGAGCGAGCCACGGCTGGCCTCAACGCCCTTGCCCTCATCCCGTCGGTGGCGAGCTGGAAGGACAGGAGCACCCCCCAGGTGGTGTCGGTGACCGAGCCCACCTCTCCTGCCGCCGAGGCCTACCGCTCGCTGCGCACGTCAGTTCAGTTCATCGGCCTCGATCACCCCGTGCAGGTCATGCAGCTGACCAGTCCCAACGCCTCGGAGGGCAAGACCACCACGCTGGCCAACCTGGGGGTCGCCCTGGCCAATTCCGGTCAACGGGTCATCGTGGTGTGCTGCGACCTTCGTCGACCCCGCATACACGAGTTCTTCGGTCTGGCCAACACCACGGGGTTCACTTCGGTGTTGTTGGGCGAGATACCCCTGTCGGCGGCGCTGCAGTCGATCCGCGGTCAGGGTCGCCTGGCCCTGCTGGCATCGGGACCACCGCCCCCCAACCCGTCGGAGCTCCTGGCCTCCCGGCGGACCGGTGAGGTTTTGGCCGCCCTCAAGTCGGAGTGTGACGTGGTGCTGGTCGACAGCCCACCCGTCCTGCCGGTAACCGATGGGATCGTCCTGTCCGGCATGGTCGACGCAACCATCCTGGTGGGCACCGCAGGACGCACGACGCGCAAGGAGTACCAGCGGGCGGTCGAGCTCCTGCGCCAGGTCGACGCCCCGCTGATCGGCTCTGTGCTGAACGGGGTCGACGCAGATGACCTTTACGGCTACGGGTACGGCTACGGCTACGTCCAAGAGCAGGAACCTGGGCGGCCCGAGAACAGGGCCCGGGCCACGGGCAACGGCAAGAGGAACGGCAAGAAGAACGGATCAAGCGAAAAGGCCGCAGCCTCGCGTCCAGACAGCTTCGTCGGCTCCCCGGTCAAGGGTGGGCCGGCGCAGGCCGGCCCGGTACGAGGGCGCAAATAGGAGTCTGGAGAGCCCGGCGAACGTAGTAGTAAAGCTCAGCCGGGGCGGAGATGGCGGATCGAGGAGAACCGAGCGAAGTCGCGGTCGAGCGTGGCCACCTTGCAGTTGTGCTCGAGGGCGATGGCAGCAATCGCCGCACCGGGTACCAGGTCACCGACGGCGGTCGAGCTCGACGCCCTCGTCGAGGGCCTCGTGGAGCGCTTGACTGGAGCTGAGATCGTGCCCTGGACGTGGCCCTGTGGCCACTCTGAACACCGGTACGGGTGGGCGCTCCGGACGCTTGATGGCGTCGGAGAAGAGCTCACGCTGCAGAGCGGATTCGACGATCTCGCCGAGGGGGTCGCGACAACTGACGAGACGCGAAACGGCCCCCAGACCGATCGGGTCTCGGGGCCGTCGTGGATCGTGCCGGGGGACGCTCAACCGAGGTTGAGGTGCTCCCGAGTGGTGCGAGCTGCCCGGCGGTTGCGTTCGAGCAGGGCGAGCAGGAACCCGACCACCACCAGAGCAACTCCGAGTTGCGCAAGCGGAAGGCTCTCAGCGCCGGTCCGAGCCAGGCCAGAAGCGGCACTGGCCCCTGCCGGCCGGGCGATGGCGGCCACGGCCGGGGCTGTGGGATCGACGGTGCGAACGACGGTGACGACGCCGGTGGTACCGCCGGTGGTCACGCCGCCGCTGGTTGAGGTGCTGGTCGAGGCGCCGCCGGTGGACGTGCCGCCGGTGGACGTGGCGGTGGCGGTTGCCGTGGCGCCGCCGCTGGTGGAGCTGCTGCTCGAGGTGCCACCGGTAGCGGTGGCGGTGCCCGTGCCACCAGTGCCCGTGCCCGTACCGCCCGTGCCCGTGCCCGTGCCCGTACTGGTACCGGTGCCCGTACCGCCGGTGCCCGTACCTGTACCGGTGCCCGTACCGCCGGTGCCCGTACCTGTGCCGGTGCCCGTACCTGTGCCGGTGCCCGTGCCTGTGCTGGTTGTCGCCGGGGGGTACTGGACCGCCTGGGCGCCGGCCACGCCGGGCACGAGGAGGACCATTGCTGCCGCCGCAGCCACGGCGAGTTTGCGGATCATTAGGTACCTCCGTTGTGGTGGCCGGCAGCACCGGTCGTTCGAACTCGTCACAGTATGCCCTATTTCGCGGTTTCTGGCGAGCATCTTTCTTCAGCCCGGATCAGCCGCTTGGAACCAGCCTGATCCTGACGCGTTTGTCCTGGTCAAGTCCCTGATTCACGGTCGCCCGATGGGCGCCCTCGACCGTTGCGCCCTCGGCCTCGGCGATGCGCCACCCGTCAGCCACCCCAATCGACACCGAGACGTGGCCAGGAACGAGGAGAGGCTGGTGGAGCAGGTCGAGCTCGTACCATCCCCCCGGCAGCAAGGTGGCCGAGCCCTGGAGGTCCATCTCCAGGGTTCGGGTGGAGCGGGCGGGGATGCTGAGGAAGGCCGAGTACACCTTGCGGCCGAGCTCCTCCTCGGCCTCCAGGGCCACTGGTTGTCCGTCAAAGGTGGCGCCGGTGAAGCCGAGGGGGGTGTAGATCGAGACGTAGGTGCGGTTTTCCCCGGCCTGGAACCGGGCGTCGTAGGGACCGATGATGTAAGAGGGCAGCCCCTCGGCCGGGGCCTGGTTCTCCATGGCCACCCGGAGGCGTCCGGAGACCTGGAGCCGATCGCCGTCGGGGCGGAGCTCTACGTCGTAGCTGGTGCTCCGGCGCAGGTAGTAGTCGATCTTGTTCCCCCCGGCGTTTTGGTTGACCACGGCCAGGGAGTCCACCTTCACCGGTCGCAGTTGGCTGGCGACGCCGACCCGTTCGACCAGCGACTGCTCTTCTGGACGGGTGAACCACGCCGCCAGGTGCCCTCCCCGGGCGGGCTGGCCGAGGGCGTCGAAGATGCGGCTGGGGCTCCCGAGGTCGGCGGTGGTGAAAGCGCCGGCGACGGTCTCGGCCACATCGCCGACGAAGTCGACGCGGTCGTCGTTGTCGTCGAAGTCGATGTAGGACTGGTTGAGGGTGACGTCAGCCACGTTCTTGGCGGTGATCGGCTCAGGCCAGGGTTCGACGTCGAC
>JBPCJK010000202.1:0-13381 GCA_051005375.1 Acidimicrobiales bacterium | reverse complement strand
GTAGATGGCCTCGAGGTAGTCGATGGCGCGCTCGTCGATGGGGTTCCTGGTCTCTACGAAGATCTTGGTGGCTTCGGCGTCGACGGCGTAGAGGGCGTCGACCACCGCCTGTACGTAAGGCTCGTCGATCTCAGACAGGTCGCCGGGTATGACGGCCGGGTCGACCGGGCGGGGGGTGGTGGTGGTCGTGGTGGGGGCGGTGCCCACAGTGGCGGACGGGCCCAGATCATCGGCTCCGCCGGAGCAGGCGGTGACCACCACCAGCACCGCCAGAGGCAGTGTAGAGAGCAACGGAAGGCAACGACGCACCGTTCCGGACGCTAACCCCCGCTGCTCCTGACTGTCCAGGGGCAGCGACAGGTTTTTCCCGTCGTGGTCGTGGTCGAGGTCGAGGCGGGGGCGAAGGCGCCGTCGCCCACCAGGGAGTGCTCCCGCCAGCGGCCCGGGGTGGCCAGGATGGCCCGGGGGTAGTCCTCGAACAGCCATCGGGCGAAGTGGCGACGGGTCCAGGCGTTGGCTCCGGCCAGCCGTAGCCCGATGCGCACCCCCTTGCGGTGGCGCAGGGCCACGGCCATGCCCCGGGACACGGCCATGTCGGCCAACAGGTCCCGGCTCACCGAGGCCCGGTAGCGGCGAGCGGCGCCGGCGGGGTCGAAGGGCCCGGCGCCGAGGACGGCCTCGGCCGCCAGGGAGCCGGTGACCAGGGCCTGGGCGATGCCCTCCCCGGTGAGCGGGTCGCAGGCGGCGGCGGCGTCGCCCACGAACAGCGCCCTCCCACCGGCGGCGGTGAGGGCCATGTCGTGGATGCGGGACGGGATGGGCCAGGCCCGGTGGGGCGACTCGGCCAGCACATCAGGCCCGAGCACGGCGCTGATGTGGGGGCGGGCCAGCAGCTCCGGCCACAGCGCCTTCATGGCTCGGGTGGGCAGCCGTCCCCGCTCGATGCCGAAGCCGACGTTGGCCCGTCCCCCTGGCAGGGGGAACGACCAGACGTAGCCGGGCAGCAGGTCGGGCTCGAACCACACGTGCAGGGCGCCGCTTGCAGCAGGGCCGACGTTACAGAAGTACTGGCGAAAGGCGTGCCACTGGCCCAGGCGTCCGGGGCGTCCCTTGGGATCGGGCCTAGCTGGGTCGGTGGCCCCTAGGTGCTTGCGCAGCGGCGACCACATCCCGTCGGCGCCGATGGCATAGCGGGCGGCCACCGGGCTCATGCCGCTCACCTCCAGGGTGATGCGATCGGTCCCCACCACTGCCGCGGTGCAGGCATGGCCGTCGGCCACCTTGACCCCGGCAGCCCGGGCCAGGTCGACCAGGGCAGCGTCGAGCTCGAGACGGGGGACCACGGCGGCGAAGGCCCCCCGGGCCCGGGGCAGGGGGAGCGCCACGACCCGGCCGACAGGATCGTGGAGCACGACGTCGTCAACGACCTGCCACGACGGCATCGACGCCACCGAAAGGCCCAGGGCCTCGAGGTGGCGCAAGGCGGCGGTGGTCAGGCCGTCGCCGCAACACTTGTCCCGGGGAAAGCACGCCTTGTCGACCAGCAGCACCTCCCGACCGGCCCGGGCCAGCTCGACCGAGGCAGCTACGCCGGCCGGACCGGCCCCGACCACCACCACATCAACGGCCAGCACGGGCAAAGCCTACGACGGTCGAGCCACAGCGGATCATCGCCGTGAGTGGTACGAACCCTTCACCTTCGTGCCCGCGGCAAAGCGGTCGCCGGCCACGCCCCCGCCGAAGGCGGCCGCCCGTGGATGGCGGCCCAGCGAGCGAAGCTCGCCAGCGAGTGGTCAGGGCGGAGGTCGACGCGCCTCGCCGGATTACCGGCGAGCATGGGTGGAGTGCCGGTCGGCCGGAGCACGAATCAAGATTCGTCGCCGAACCTCTTCGGCGACGAGGCGGCGTTGGGGTGGATCACCGCGAAGTGGGCGCCCTGGGGGTCCCGGACCACGGCGAAGCGCCCGACGGGCAGGTCCATCGGTCCCACCGTGACACTGCCGTCCAGCTCCTTGGCCCGGGCCACGGTGGAGTCGCAGTCGTCGACCATGAAGTACACCAGCCAGTGGGGCAAGACCTCGTCGGGCACCCGTCCGCTCATGTCCATGGCCCCGGCGACGCTGCGGCCGTCGAGCTTGAGCTCGGTGTAGGAGCCCGTCGGCAGTTCGTGGGTCTCGCTGGCCCAGCCGAAGACGGCGAAGTAGAACTCCAGCGATCCGACCAGGTCACGGGTGTTGAGCTCGGTCCAGGCAAAGGCGGAGGACTCGTTGACCAACTCGGCCCCGATGTGGTCGCCCGGCTGCCAGACGGAGAAGGCCACGCCCTCGGGGTCGGAGAAGACGGCCATCCGACCCGCCGTCAACACGTCCATGGGTTCGACCAGGACCGTGCCGCCGGCGGCGCTGACCGCCGCTGCAGTGACATCGGCGTCGGCGACACTGACGTAGGTGGCCCAGGCCGGCGGCCCCGGGTTCTGCTTGGGGCCGTAGCCGGCCACGACCTTGCCGTCTTTGCGGAACATCCCGTAGCCGCCGGTCTCCTCCACCGGCCCGGCGTCGGCAGCCTCCCAGCCGAAGATCCCTCCGTAAAAAGCTTTGGCCCCATCGATGTCGGTCCCGATGTCAACCCAAGACGGCGTCCCCGGCGCGTACCCATCGCGTTCGCTCAAAGTGGTCACTCCCGGTCGGTCGGAAGCGCAGCGTACCGGCCGGATCGGGCGCCGGCTCTGCCGGTCGTCCGGAGCACCATCAGCTCGGCGGCGAACCTCCGGTTCGCCGACGACTAACAATTGACGCCCTCACCAGGGCGGTAGGTGGCGAAGACGCTGTCTACCTCTACCCGCCCGTCGACGTAGGTGCGGGTGCGCTGGGTCGTGACCCGTTTGCAGTTCCCGGTTGAGCTGGTGGACTGGGCGGTCTGCTCGCCGGTGGCGTAGGGGGTGGAGTACAGGGTGACGGTGACGCTCGAATCGGTGTAGGTCGGCCACACCAGTACGCCGTAGGGAGTGGTGTTCTTCACCACAAGGTCGGGCTTGGGGAACGACAGCGTGGCCTCCCGGCCGTAGGGGTAGCGGGAGATGTACAGGGAGTGGGACTGGTACTCCTCGAAGTCGAGCCCACCGAAGAAGGCGGCGTTGAACAAGGTGGTGGCGAACTGGGAGACCCCCCCGCCGATGGCCTCCTCCAGTATCCCGTTGTTGATGAAGCCGCCCGGGGCGAAGCCCTTGGCCGTGGTGCGTGGCCCCACCAGCCCGTTGACCGACAAGGTCTTGCCCGGCTCGATGACCGCCCCCCGCACCAGGTCGGCGATGCGGTGGATGTTGGTCACCCGGGACTGGCCGGCGGCGTAGTTGGTGGTGAAGGAGCCGATGGGCTGGTTGACTCCGAGGGCCTGGGCCTCGGCCAGGGTGCGCTCGGGCTCGACCACCTTCAGGGGAAGGTCGACGGGGTCGCCGGGACCTGCCCGCAGGGCGTCGACCACCAACTCGCCGGCGCCCTCCTCACAGCAGGCGGTGCCGTTCGACCCGGCCACGGCGGTGACGGTGTCGCCCGACACGGTGAAGCCGGCGTCCTTGGCAGGCTTGCCCGCTCCGGCCAGGAGCTCGCCCAGGTCGGCGAAGGCCTTGGCCTCGTCGAAGTCGAGCTCCAGCCTGTCCTGTCCAGGCACCGAGCCCAGCCACGTCCGCAGCTTCTCCGGAGGGATGTCGGCGCTGGTCCCGCCGGCGGTCACTGCCAAGGGGCCGTCGGTCAACGACCGGGCCTCCTCAGCGACCGCCTGGGCATCTTCCAGGCTGAACCGGGGGGGGATGGCGCCCGGTTCTGCCTGCACCACGACGGGAAGCTCGCCGCCGGCTGCGGCACCAGGGATGGCGGCGGCGACCTCGGACGGCACCAGCCCCCGGCCCGGCGCTCCCGGCACGACCGTGACCTGGCCGTCGGCCCCACTGATCGACGGCTCCACCGGGGCCTGGCGGTCCGTGGGGTCGTCCTCTACCAGCACAGCGCGGATCTTGGCCTCGTCCACGCTCACTGCAACCGGCGCCTCCCGGGGGCTCACCAGGGACGCCAGCCAGGCGAAGGGACGGACGAGGAACAACCCCTGGTGGCCGACGTCGAGGGCGGCGGCGATGGTGGCTTCCTTGTCAAGGGCCAGGCCCAGGGCGTCGGCGGAGGCGTTGAGGTCGCCGTCGGGGGTCTCCACCCGAACGGTGGCATCGTCGTAGCGATCGGCGACGGCGTCAACCGCCGAGGCCAGCTCGGCCCGGCGCAGCCCGCCGACGGGGCGCTCGGCCAGCGACACGTTACGTACCACCTGCTCGCCGCCTCCCTGGTTGTCGATGGCCCAGGCCGCGAACAGCAGGGCGACGAGGATGACCGGGACCGCGGCAAGGCCCACGAGTACGCGAGTTCGGAGCGACATCGGCCCTAGGTTCGCAGAAACTGGTGGCAGACGTGGATCAGAGGTCAGCTCTCCGGCGCGGCGGGCTCACGGGGAGCGCTTCCGACGCCCCGAGCGGCCGGACTCCCGCTCTCCCAGCCGGGAGCGGATGGTGTCGCGGCGGGCCTGGAGCTCCCGATAGGTGAGCCCCTCGACCTCGGGGGTGACCCCGAAGCTGGCCTTCACCCCGGTGAGGTCGACCTCGACGGCTTCGGGGTCGAGGCCTATGTCACGAGCCAGGCGCTCGCCGTGGGCGGTGGCGAAGTGGGCGGCCACGTTGGCGATCTCGGCGAACAGGTCGAGGTCGGGGGCCAGGGTGGCGATTGCACCGTCGAGGAACACCATGTTCTTGACGAACAGCATCAGCTCCTTGGGCAGGCGGGCGCCGTAGCCGAGGAGGGCCTTGACCACCCGGCGGAGCTCAGCCACCAGCTCATCCCCCGTCAGCGCCGTGGGATCGACGGCCGGCTGGTCGAGGCCGAGGTCGTCGACCACCGCCTCCAGGTCGGCGTCGGCGGGCAGGGCGCCGAGGTCACGCAGGGCCTCCAGCTGGGTGACGGTGTCGTTGGTGATGCTGGCCATGAGCAGGCGCAGGAAGGCCAGGCGCCGGGGTTCATCGAGGCGCCCGGTGATTCCGTAGTCGAGAAGGGCGGTGCGGCCGTCGGGCTGGACGAAGAGGTTCCCCCCGTGGAGGTCGCCGTGGAAGATGCCGTGGAGCATGGCGCCCTCGAGGAAGGCGATCATGCCCGTGCGGACCACCGCCTCGGTGTCGATCCCGGCTCCGTGCATGCCGACCACGTCATCGAAGGCGAAGCCCGACAGCCGCTCCATCACCAGCAGCCGCCGGGTCACCAGCTCGGGATGAGGGCGGGGGACGACGAACTGGCGCTGGTCGAGATCGGCGAGCATGCGGGCGATGTCAAGCATGTTCTCGGCCTCCAGGCGAAAGTCGAGCTCCTCGTTGATGGTGTCGGCGAACAGCTCCACCAGGGCGGGAGGGTTGGCCAGCGACGCCACCGGGATCCGACCGACCAGGGCCGGGGCCAACCACGACATCATGGCCAGGTCGCGGCGTACGAGAGAGGCGACCTGGGGGCGCTGGACCTTGGCCACCACCTCCTCACCGCTGACCAGGGTGGCAGCGTGGACCTGGGCGACGGAGGCTGCGGCCAGCGGCGTGAGTTCGAAGGACGAGAACACCTCCTCCAGGGGCCGGCCCAACTCCTCTTCGACCACCCGGCGCACGTCGTCCCAGGACTCGGCAGGGACGTGGTCGCGACACCGTTTGAGCTCGCTGACCAGTTCCTCGGGGAACAGGCCCTCGCCGGCGGAGATGATCTGGGCCAGCTTGATGTAGGTGGGGCCGAGCCGTTCGAAGGCCTGACGCAGGCGGCGGGACAGCCCGGCGCGAGACACCGTCCGGCTGCGGCGACGGTCGGTGAGGGCCCAGGCGGCGATGGGAATGCCGAGGTGGCGGACGGTGGAGGCGAACCGGCGTAGGGGAGGCAGCCGCCGGGCCCTGGTCAAATGCGGCACCTCGGCTCTCGTCCGCTGGCGTACCCGGTCGAGCCCGATGCGCCAGCGCAGAGCGGCAGGCTCCACCAGCCAGGGGCCGTGCTCGCTGAAGGTGCCGATGGCCAGGTCGGCGGGGGAGGGGGAGGTCACATCTCCAGCTTGGCGGTGTACCCGCCACTCGCGTCGCGGTGAGGTTGGTTCAGGTTCTTCCTTCTGGAGGGTTGTGGTCCTGGGCCCCCGTCCGAGCGTCAGGGCTGACGTCGGCAGCTGGAGGGTTGTGGTCCTGGGCCGCCGTCTCCCCGTCTCGCTGGGACCCTCGCGGTCGCAGACGGGGTACTCCCCGCAGCCTGAGGACCCGCTCACGGTGCCGTTCCTCTTGAAGGTTGCGCTCCCGGGCGGCGAGCACGTCGAAGCCGGTGAGGATGCCCCGCAGCCGGCGCCGGCCACCACGCTCGACCACGGGGAGCACGCCGAAGCCGGTGGTGGCCATGCGGTCGGCGACCTCCCGCAGCGTCTCGTCGGGATAGGCGACCACGACGTTGCAATGCATGAGGTCGTTCACCCGGCCCATCACCTGGCCGCTGGCCGCCCGCTCGAGGACGTCGTTCCACGGCACCACCCCCACCAGGGCGTCGTCGTGGACCACCGCCAGCAACCGTTGCCGGCGCATGGTGTTGGCCTCCAGCGACCCGTAGACCTCGGCCACGGCCGTGTCGGGCCCGGCGGTG
The DNA here is from genome assembly GCA_051005375.1 of Acidimicrobiales bacterium. Classification (GTDB taxonomy): domain Bacteria; phylum Actinomycetota; class Acidimicrobiia; order Acidimicrobiales; family CADCSY01; genus JADDRA01. Next base: position 6,701 of record JBPCJK010000202.1, on the reverse strand, counting down.
AGCACGTCGGTGGCCATGACGTCGCGCACGAACAGAGCCTCGAGAGGGCCCACGGAGTACTCGCACAGCACGTGGAAGCCCCGGCGGGCCACCTTCTCGGTCAGGATCGACCGTTTGAGGGTGAGGGCGCTGAACAGGTGGGCCACGGTGCACGCCAGCAGCAGCGGAAGCAGGAGGTCGATCTCGTGGGTGAGCTCGAGGCCGAAGATCACCGCCGTGAGGGGCACCCTGGTCACCGCCGCCAGCACCGCGCCCATCCCCAGCAGGCTCCACGTCCCCACCGATCCACCGGGCAGCACCGGGGCCATGAGGCCGCCCACGGCCGCCCCCATGATCAGGATGGGGGCCAGGATCCCCCCGCTGGTGCCCGAGCCGAGGGCCACCGACCAGATCACCAGCTTTACCAACAGGATGCTGAGCAGCCCGGCCACGGCGATCCGCCCTCCGATCTCGGCATCGATGACGTCGTAGCCCACGCCCAGGGCCCGGGGTTCGATGAGACCGCCGATGCCGACCACCAAGCCGCCGATGGCCGGCCACCACGACCAGTGCACCGGAAGCTTCTTGAACACGTCCTCGGCGCCGTAAACCGCCTTGGTCATGATCCACGCCGCAGGTCCGGCCACCAGGCCGACGGCCACGGCGGCGAGGACCGGGCCGGCGCCTGTGCCGATCGACGCCGTGGTGGGGAACAGGGGCACGTCGCCGAGCCAGCCGGCGCTGGCGAAGCCGGCCCGCACCGAGGCGGCCAGGGCGCTGGCGACGGCGATGGGCACCATGGAGCGGGGCTTCCACTCGAAGACCAGCAGCTCGACCCCGAGGAGGACGGCGGCCACGGGGGTGCCGAACACGGCGCTCATGCCGGCGGCGGCGCCCGCCACCAGCAGGCTCCGGCGCTCGATGGCGCTGAGCCGGAACAGCTGCCCGAGTACCGAGCCGAGGGCGCCTCCGGTCACGATGATGGGACCTTCGGCGCCGAACGGGCCGCCGGTTCCGATGGCGATTGCGCTGGCCACCGGCTTGAGCACGGTGACCCGGGGCTCCACCTTGCTGCCGCCCACCAGGATGGTCTCCATGGCCTCGGGGATCCCGTGGCCCCGGATCCGCTCCGACCCGTACCTGGCCATGAGCCCGACGATCAGCCCTCCCACCACCGGCACGACCACGGCGAGGACACCGAGGGTGTTGCCTGCCGGGGTGACCAGCTCGGTGCTCCAGCGCTGGAAGTAGGCCAGGTTGGTGACTAGGCCGATCAGCTTGAGCAGGACGAGGCCTACGACTGCGCTGAGCACTCCGACGATGGCGGCGAGGGCCACCAGGCGCAGAACCCCTGGGGTGATGGTGAAGTCGCCAAGCTCCCCTTCGACCCTCTCGGGGGTTTGCTCGTCGGTCCCGACGATGTCGTCTCTCGGCAGCGAGTCGTCCACCAATAGATCGTACCACGACATATATGGCTGGTAGTCTGAGCTGGCCTATGAGCACCAAGCGAGCACGGGTCAAACCCCGCGACGTCGACTACCAGCGCCTGCTGGAGATGCGTACCGGTCTGCGCCGGTTCCTCCATTGGAGTGAGGAGCTGGCGCATTCCGTCGGTCTCACCCCCATGCAGCACCAGCTCTTGTTGGCCGTGCGCGGCCACTTCGACCCGAGGGGACCGGCCATCTCCGACGTGGCCCAGTCCTTGTTGGTGCGCCACAACAGCGCCGTCGAACTGGTCGATCGGGCCGAGGGCGCCGGCCTGGTGCGCCGAGCAGCAGACGAGGACGACGCCCGGGTGGTGCGCCTCATGCTCACGGCCGAGGGGAGCGAGCGCCTGGAGGCGTTGGCCGCCGCCACCATGGAGGAGGTGGCTCGCCTGGCCCCCCGCATGGAACCCCTGTGGGCCGGGCTGGAGGAGTGAGTCGCAGCTGCCGATCGCGCCTACCGCGGAGGCGGGAAGGGGTTGTCGATCAGGACACCGGCGAGCCGCCGCCCGGATCGAAGGTCTTCGGAGACAAGGCGGGTCGCGCCGGCCCGGCGGGCGGCCTCGACGATGAGGGCATCCCAGAAGGACAAGGTGTGCCGTTGCTCCAGCTGGGATCCAGCCAGTATGAGCGGCGGGTCGACCAGTACGAGCGGCCATTTGGCGTAGGCGCCGACGAGGTCTCGCGCCTCCTGGCGGGGGATGGGCGGACTGAACTTGCGTGTGGCCACCACGTAGAGCTCCTGAAGGACCTGGGTGCTCAGTGTTCCGAGCGGGTTCGCCATAGCTCGGTTGACCAGTGCCTGGGCGATCGGCTGTCGAGTGGTCTCGGAGGCGTCGTGGGCCTAGGCCAAGACGTTGGTGTCGACGAAGACGGGCTCCCCGCCTCGTCGAGTTGCACGGTGAGGTTCGCTTGGTTATTTCGGTTCTCCCTTCGTTGCGTGGACCACAGTCCTCACGGTGGACCGGCTCTTGAGGGATCGTCTAGTCGACCAGGGCCTCCAGACAGCGCGCGGCCAGCTCGGGGCGGCAGATCAGCAGGTCCGGGAGCCACGGGTCGGGGCCGTTGTAGACGAGGGGTGACCCGTCGATGCGAGAGGCGTGGAGGCCGGCGGCAGCGGCCACGGCCACCGGCGCCGCCGAGTCCCACTGGTACATGCCCCCGGCGTGGACGTAGGCGTCGGCGTCGCCGCGGACCACGGCCATGGCCTTGGCCCCGGCCGAGCCCAGCGGCACCAGCTCGGCACCGAGGGCATCGGCCACCTGGTCAGCCACCGGCGGTCGCCGGGTGCGGCTGGTGACCACCAACGGGTGACCGGGTCGCAGGCGTGGGGCAGGGGGGGCGGGTCGCGTCACCCACACCTGGTCCTGGGCCGGGAGGGCCACCGCTCCGACGATCGCCGCGCCTCTGACAGCAAGGGCGATGTGGACCGCCCAGTCGTCCCGCCCCGGCTCGGCGAACTCCCGGGTGCCGTCGAGGGGGTCGACCACCCACACCCGCTCAGCCCCGAGCCGCGGCGTGTCGTCGGTGCCCTCCTCGGACAGCACGGGGTCGTGGGGGCGGGCGGCGCCGAGGAGGTGGAGGATGAGATCATGGGCCTGGCGATCACCCTCGGCCCGAAGACCACTGGGGTCACGTCCATCGTCACCGGCCCGCAGCGCCAGCAACAGTCGCCCGGCCTCGACGGCCACCTCGGCAGCCAGGACGTGATCGTCGGCGTGGTGAATCACCGGCGAACCGGAGGTCCGCCGGTGAGCTGACGGCGCTCCGGACGACCGGCGTAGCCGGCCGACCTCCGCACTGAACACCACATGGGCGAGCTTGCGCTCGCCGGGCCGCCATCCACGGGAGCCCGCCTTCGGCGGCGGGAGTGGCCGGCGGCCGAGGGTCGAGCGATGCTCGTCCATCGTGGCGACCGCAGGCCATGAGGGTCTGACACGGGGGCGACGCTAGCGGGACGCCCCTCCTAGGCTGAACCGAGTGACGACGAGTGACCTGGCCTTGGCCGGCTACCGGATCGGCATCACCGCCGATCGGCGGTGGGCTGAGCAGGCGGCCCTTTTCGCCAAACGCGGGGCCGAGGTGGTTCACGGCCCCACCATGGTCACCGTCGACCTCTCCGGCGAGAAGCGGCTGCGCCAGGTCACAAGCGAGGTGATCGAGGCGCCACCCGATGTCCTGGTGGTGACCACGGGAATGGGCCTGCGACGCTGGCTAGATGCGGCAACGACATGGGAGCTGGACGGGCGGCTGAAGCACGCCCTCTCCGGAACCACCATCCTGGCTCGGGGGGCGAAGTCGGCCTCGGCGGTGCGAGGCTCCGGCCTGCAGCTGGCCTGGCAGGCGCCGAACGAGACCATGGAAGAGGTGGTCGACCACGTCGCAGCCAACGTGGACGACGGCTGCCGGCTGGCGCTGCAGCTGTTCGACCCGGCGTCCCATCCCTCGACCCTGGCGCTGGCGTCGCTGGTCGCTGAGCTGATCGAGGTGCCGGTGTACCGGTGGCGGTTCCCCGAGGACCTCGGTCCCGCCCGCCGGCTCATCACGACCGCCGTTTGCGGTGGGCTGCAGGCGGTGACCTTCACCAGCCAACCGGCTGTGCACCACCTGGTGCGCATCGCCGAGGGCATCGACCAGGCTGACGAGCTGCGCCGGGCCCTGAGCGGACCGGTGCTGGCAGCCTGCGTCGGCTCTGTCTGCGCCGAGGCGGCCAGGGAGGAAGGTATTGTGGGGATGGTCTGGCCCGAACCACCCCGCCTGACCGCCATGGTGCGCCTGGTCACCGAGCGCCTGGTCACCGAGCGGCTGGTGACCGGCGATCGTCGGGCCGGAGGACCGGCTGAAGGCAGCCCCGAAGAAGAATCCTGACAAAGTTGATCGGATAAGTCAGGATTGGGTACCCTGGAGGCATGACCGACACCATCAACGTCGAGGTGGGTCCCGGTGCGCTCAACCCGGCAGCCGTGGCCGACATCGAGAAGTTCGAGACGATGCTCGGTAAGTACCTGGCGGGCGACCTCGACGAGGAGCGCTTCCGCATCTTCCGTCTGAACAACGGGATCTACGGCCAACGCCAGGGTGGTCACCACCAGATGGTGCGCGTCAAGGTGCCCTATGGCTCACTGAGGCCGGAGCAGCTCGACATGCTCGCCCACGTGGCCGAGGAGTACTCCCGGGGATGGGGACACATCACCACCCGCCAGAACATCCAGTTCCACTTCGTGGCCCTGGAACGGGTTCCGGCGCTGCTGCGGGATCTGGCCAGCGTCGATCTAACCACCCGGGAAGCGTGCGGTGACACCGTGCGCAACGTCATCGGCTGCCACCTGGCCGGCGCCTGCCCCTACGAGGTCCTCGACATCAGCCCGTGGGCGGAGGCCACTTTCCGGCACTTCCTGCGCCACCCCTGCGCCCAGCGCATGCCTCGCAAGTTCAAGATCAACTTCTCCGGCTGCCTCACCGACTGCGGCCAGGCCATGTTCAACGACGTCGGGGTGGTGGCCATCAACCGTCCCCGCGAGGACGGCACCCTCGAGCCCGGTTTCCGGGTGTTCGTCGCCGGCGGCCTCGGTGCCAACCCCCACGCCGCCCAGGCCCTGGAGGACTTCACCTCCCGCGAGGAGCTCCTGCCCACGATCGAAGCCGTGCTGCGCACCTTCGACCACTACGGCAACCGCGACAACAAGCTGCGGGCCCGCATGAAGTGGTTGCTCGACACCATGGGCATCGAGGAGCTCCGGGAGCGCATCTTCAAGGAGCGCCGCCTGCTCATCGCCTCGGTGACCTGGGCCGGAGGCATCCCTGAGCATGTGGCGACCCACGGCGACGCCCCCGCCGGGCTCTCGGCCGACCTCAGCCCCACCCCCATGGGCTGGGGCACCAATGTCCAGATCCGCCACCGCGATCCCTACGGCCGTTGGGAGGACGCCAACGTGGTACGGGGCAACGCCAAGGGGACCGTGTCGGCGTCGGCCTACGCCCGCCTGGGCGACGTCACCGCCGACCAGTTCCGGGCGCTGTCCTCCATCCAGCGGGAGATGGCCCTCGAGGTCCGGGTGACCAACCGCCAGAACCTGGTGTTCCGGAGCCTGGCCGAAGCCCAGCTTCCCACCCTGCACCAGCGCCTGGACACCATCGGCATGGCCGAGCCCGGCGCCGAGCTCGCCCGCGACGTGGTGAGCTGCCCCGGGGCCGATACCTGCAACCTGGCCATCACCCAGTCCCGGGGCCTGGCCGACGAGATCGGCAACGCCCTGGAAGAGGCTGGCCTGGCCGACGTGGGCGGGGTGCGCATCAACATCTCCGGGTGCTCCAACTCCTGCGGGCAGCACCACGTCGCCGACATCGGCTTCCAGGGGGTGGAGCGCCGAGCCCATGGGCGGGCTGCCCCCGGCTACCAGATGCTGCTCGGCGGCTACCTCGGCCAGACCCAAGTGGAGTTCGGCCGCAAGGCGCTGCGGTTGCCGGCCAAGGCAGCAGGGGCGGCCACGGTGCGGGTGGTGGGTCGCTTCGCCGCCGAGCGCGACGTGGGCGAGACCTTCATCCAGTGGCTGGAGCGCTCGGGCGGGGCCTCCGGGGTCGGCGCCGGGCTGAAGGATCTCGACGCCTTCCCCACCCCCGAGGAGAACCCGGCGTTCTACGTGGACTTCGACGAGACCGGGCCTTACGTCAGCGAGGTCGGAGCGGGCGAATGCATGGGTTCCTGACCCCCGAGGCCGGCGTGCGCCGCATCCCGGTGACCTCGTCGGGAGCACCCGGTGCCGGTCTGGGCGACGCGGCCCTGGCCGAGCTCAGCGAGGGTTTCGAGACGGCGCCGGCCGGCGACGTCATCAGCTGGGCGGTCGAGCGCTTCCACCCCCACCTCAGCCTCACCTCGTCGATGACCGACGCCGTGCTCATCGACCTGGCGGTCAAGGTTGAGCCCTCCATCGAGGTTGTCTTCATTGACACCGGCTACCACTTCCCCGAGACGATGGAGACTCTCGGTCGGGTCCGCCGCCACTACGGCTTGAACCTGCGGGTCATGACCGTCGCTCCCCATGACGAGGAGCTGTGGAAGGTCGACCCCGAGAACTGCTGCTCGGCGGTGAAGGTGGGCCAGCTCGACCGGGCGCTGACTGGCAAGGCGGCGTGGATGAGCGGGTTGCGCCGGGCCGAGGCCCCGACCCGGGTGGCGGCGCCGATCGTGTCCCGCGACCTGCGGGGCCTGGTCAAGGTCAATCCCATCGCCAACTGGGA
>JBPCJK010000201.1:0-4744 GCA_051005375.1 Acidimicrobiales bacterium | reverse complement strand
CCGAAGTAGAAGTCGTCGGCTTCCATCTCCAGCTCCTGCTCGTCGGCGCCGAGCTCCTTGGTCCCGTGGTCGTTGACCTTGCCTTCGAGCTGGACGGGGACGGTGCCACCGGTCCCGGGGCCGGGGTTGGCACTCGTGCTCGTGGTGGGGCTGGCGCTGTCGCCGGCCCCATCGTCGCTGCCGCATCCGGCGGCGACAAGGGCGACGACAAGGGCGACGATGGCGGCGGCGAGCAGGATCTTGCGCATGGGTGCCTCCTTGGTGTCCGATTCCTCGGTGAGGATTACGTCGGGAGCCGGCGGAGGGATTGGTCCCGCGGTCGTCCCCGTCCGCCGCCGTCGGTTCATCGACGTGGCACCCCCTGACGCAGAGCCCCCCGACGCCGAGCCCCCTGACGCCGAGCTCCTGGCCGGCCTGGCCTGCGGTCACCCGGTGCTGGCGGCCGCCTTCGTCCGCCGCTTCCAGCGCCGGGTCTTTGGGCTGGCCGCGTCCATCGTCGGTGATCACGGCGTCGCCGAGGAGGTCGCCCAGGAGGCGTTCGTGCGGGCGTGGCGTGGCTCCGGCGGGTTCGATCCCCGGCGGGGGGAGGTGGCGGCCTGGCTCCTGGCCATCACCCGCAACCTGGCCATCGACGCCGTGCGAGCTGACCGCCGCCGACCCCGTTGCCATCAGGTCGTCGCCGAGCCCGACCTGGAGGCGCCCGGCGCCACCCCCGAGGACGCTGCTGCCACCGCCGAGGATGTGGCGCGCCTTCGGGTGGCCCTCGCCCGCCTCCCCGAGGAGCAACGGCGAGCCATCGTGCTGGCCCGGTTGTTGGGGCACACCGCGGCCGAGGTTGGACGCCTGGAGGGTGTCCCCCTGGGGACGGCCAAGACCCGCATCCGTGCCGCGCTGTGCGCCCTGCGCCGGATGTTGGCGGCGGAGGACCGGCGATGACGGCCGAGCTCTCCTGCGGGGAGGTGCAGGACTTGGCGCCCGAACTCGCCCTCGGAGCGGTGGCGGGCAGCGTCCAGGAGCGGTTGCAGCAGCATCTGGAGCACTGCTCTAGGTGCCGGCAGGACGTCGCTGAACTGACGTCGGTGGCCGACCGGGTGCTGCTCCTCGGTCCGGTCCAGGAGCCCCCGTCAGGCTTCGAGCAACGGGTCGTGGCCCGGCTGGTCGCCGAAGGCAAAGCACCGGTAGAGGTGGCTCGCCCTCGTTGGCGCCGGACTGCCTACGCCGCCGTCCTGATCCTCCTGCTCGGGTCGGTCGCGCTGGTCGCTGCCCTGGTCGGCTCCCCCGGTGGGCATGCTCCTGGCGCCCCGGCCGTGGCCACCTTGGTCGCCGCCGACGGTCAGCCCGCCGGCCGGGTCGTGCTCGACCCGTCCCGTCCGGTCCGCATGACCTGCACCGTCGACACCGCCGGCTTCGAGGGCGCCTACGGCATCGAGGTCACGCGTGCCGACGGGCACGTCGAGCGACTCGCCACCTTCAGCGGGAGGTACCGGACCACCACCTGGTCCACCGAGCTCGACATCGACATGGGTGTGGGCGACGTTCGCCAGGTGGCGGTACGGGGCAGCGACGGCGTGGTCCGTTCCACGGCGACGTTCGCGACGTGAGGCCTGTGCTCGTCCAGGGGCTGACCCGTGGGCCATGAGCTGCCGCCAGAGGTGACGGGGTTAGCCTCCACGCCCGTGCGCCCCTCGATCGACACCAAGGCGACGCTGCCGTGCGCCGTCGCCCCGGGTGACGCCCCGGCGCTGGTCGAAGCGGTGCGGGACGGAGGCGGGCGCCTGGTCGAGCCCGTCGACGCCGAAGGTCTGGTGTGGACCGACGTCTCGGACGCCGACGGGTTGGCGGAGTTGCTCCGACGGGCCCCGGGGATCCGGTGGGTGCAGCTGCCGTTCGCCGGCGTCGACGGCTTCCTGGCGGTCGTCGACAGCAGCCGGACGTGGACCAGCGCCAAGGGCGCCTACGGCGAGCCGGTGGCCGAGCACGCCCTGGCCCTCGGCCTGGCCGGCCTACGCCGGCTCCCTGCCCGAGCTCGAGCTCGAACCTGGGGACGCCAGGCCGGGCGCCGGCTCACGGGCGCCAGGGTCACCGTCGTGGGCGGGGGCAGCATCACCACCGCCCTGCTGCGCCTGCTGGCGCCCTTTCGGGTCGAGGCGACGGTGGTCCGGCGCCACGTCGCCCCCTTGCCAGGGGCGCATCGGCTGCTCGGTCCTGACCGGCTGCACCAGGGCCTGGAGGGTGCCGACCTGGTGGTCCTCGCCCTCGCTCTGACACCCGAGACCACCGGGCTCATCGGCAAGGAGGAGCTCGACCGCATGGGCAGCGACGCCTGGCTGGTCAACGTGGCCCGGGGCGCCCACGTCGTGACCGACGCCCTGGTGGGGGCGCTTCAAGAAGCGCGCATCGGGGGAGCGGCGCTCGACGTCACCGATCCGGAGCCGCTCCCCGACGGGCACCCGCTGTGGGTGCTGGACAACTGCCTCATCACCCCGCATGTGGCCAACACCTGGGAGATGGCCGAGCCGCTGCTCGCCGAGCGCATCCGCCTCAACGTCGAGCGCTACCGCCGGGGCGAGCCGCTCCTCGGCGTGGTCGACACCACCCTGGGGTACTGACTGCCCACCACCCTTCTGGCACCCTCAATGGGTGGGCCGATAGGCGTACCCGCAGGCTGAGCGGCCCTGCTCGCCCCGGAATCCTCGGGAGCCCAGCGGGGTAGTGGCGGCAGACGGATTCCGGAGCTCGGGCGAAGCCGGCAAGAGCGGGCAGGCACGCCTTTCGCTCCCGGCGGCGAAGGCGCCAAGCCAGGAGCAGTGTGGCTATCCGCGCACGCCCTAAGCTAAGCGTCCGGTTCTCGACGCGGTCCAGCTGGCAGACGCCCGAGCGGCGTCGAGGCGCTGAGACTGAGAGAATGGGCCACATGGGGATGCGGGTGGCCGAGGTAGAGGTGAGGCTCCGGCGTTTCGGCCCCAAGGCGCGGCTGCGGGTCGACCTCCACGGGGTATCGATCTTCGGTCCCGGTGACCAGCATCGCGCCATCCGCTGGGAGTGGATCGAGGAGATGCACGCCGGTTCGGGCCTCACTGTCCGGTCGGCCAACGACGCCATCACCATCCCTGCCGGGACCTTCGGCCTCACCCCTGAGGCGCTGGGCGAGCGGCTGGAGCAGGCCAAGTCGATCACCCGCCGCACCGACGTCATCGCCGAACTTGCGGGCGGGCCGGGCTGAGGCTGCCGGGGGTGTGGGTCTGTGCTGCACGGGTACAGCGTGCCCACGCACCTATAGCGAGGAGGACCAGCATGGCCCCTACCGTCCGAGATGTCATGACCGCCGACCCTGTCGCCCTGGAGTCGACGGCATCGGTGATCGATGCCGCCAGGCAGATGAAGGACCGGGACATCGGCGACGTCATCGTGGTCGAGGACGGTCGCATCTGTGGTGTCGTCACCGATCGGGACCTGGTGGTCAGAGCGCTGGCCGAGCTCCGGGATCCGACGGCGACCAAGCTCGGGGAGGTCTGCAGCCGAGAGCTGGCCACGGTATCTCCCGAGGACGACCTCAAGTCGGCCGGTGACCTGATGCGTGACAAGGCGGTGCGGCGCATGCCCGTGGTCGAGGGTGACAGGCCCGTGGGCATCGTTTCCATGGGCGACCTGGCTGTCGAGCGCGACCCCGACTCCGCCCTGGGCAGCATCAGCGCCGCCTCTCCCAACCAGTAGCGCCAGCTCGCTTCTATTGGCGGCCGGTGGCGCCCGTGCCACCATGCGCACGGTGACGGCTACCGGGCACGGTCATGAGCCTCTTGGAGCTGCGGGGAGCGTCGAGGACCTTCCGACGCCGGTCGTCGCTCGGCGGCACCGCCGGTGCGGTACGAGCCGTCGATCGGGTCTCGCTGGGCGTGGAGGCGGGCGAGATCGTGGCCTTGGTGGGCGGCAGCGGGGCCGGCAAGAGCACCATCGGGCGGATGGTGCTGGGCCTCGAGCGGCCCGACGATGGCCAGGTCATCTTCGACGGGCACGACCTGGCGGCCCTGCCCAATCGGGAGCTGCGAGGTGTCCACCAGGAGATGCACCTGGTCTTCCAGGACCCCTACCAGTCCCTGCACCCCGGCCAGCGCATCGGCCGGTCGGTCGAGGAGCCCCTGGTCATCGCCAAGGTCTGGGGCGACGACCGCCGGGAGCGGGTGGTGGTCGCCCTGGAGGAGGCGGGGATCACCCCCGGGGGCGAGTTCACCAGTCGCTTCCCCCACGAGCTTTCGGGCGGCCAGCGCCAGCGGGTGGCCATAGCACGCGCCATCGTCGGGCGACCTCGCCTGGTCGTGGCTGACGAGCCCACCTCGATGCTCGACGCCTCGCTGTGCGCCGGGATCCTCGAGCTCATCCTTTGGCATGCGCCAGCGCCTGGGGACGACCTTCATCTTCATCACTCACGATCTGGCCGTCGCCCGCTACGTCTCGGACCGGATGATCGTGATGGCCGAGGGCAGGATCGTCGAGGAAGGACCGACCGAGACGGTGATCGACTGCCCCTGTGAGGAGTACACCCACCTGCTCCTGGCGGCCAGCGAAGGCAAGCTCGACGAGGTGGAGGCCATGGCCGGCTCCTTCATCACCACCGAACCAGAGGTTCGGCGGTGAACTGGCCGAGCTTCGGCCGGCCGGGGGGGCCGGGCGGCCTCCGACCCGAAGCCTTCCTTGCGGGCTCTGTCCCCAGGGGGCATCAGCCAGAAACGGGACGCCCTCGGCGGAG
>JBPCJK010000200.1:0-4499 GCA_051005375.1 Acidimicrobiales bacterium | reverse complement strand
CTCCAGCGCCCGCTGGCCGGTGTCGGCCTGGAGGACGGCGTAGCCCTCCCGCTCCAGGTACGAGCACACCACCTCGCGAATCTTGCGCTCGTCGTCGACGACGAGAACCGTGGCCCGTCCCACGTCAGCCTCCTCCCGGGGTACCGGGCCGGCTCACGGCGTGTCCCGGGTAGATGAGGCGCCACGTCGCGCCCTCGTCGTCCGAGCGGTAGATACCGGTGACGTCGTCCTCGAGGGCGGCGGCGTAGAGCACACCGCCCTTGGCCAGCATGGCCTCGGGCTGACCGGGGAGGCGTCCCGCTCGCTGCCAGGCGGACCCGCGGTCGTCGTGCCGGTGCACCGTGCCATCCGGCTCCACGCCCCACAGCCCCGTATCGAGGTCCCACGAGAGCGCCACCAGACCCGGGCTTTCGACCGGTTCCCACGAACGGCCCCCGTCGGCGCTGGCGAGCAGTCCCTGGGGGCTGGCGCCGACGACGTGGTCGGGGTCGGCGGGGTCGACGGCGAAGTCGAAGAGCTCAGCCGTCGAGCGGGCATCCCAGTTCACCAGATCGGTCGAGACCATGAACTTTCCGCTGGTCGAGTCGGATCCGTAGACCCGTCCGTGGGCGAAGACCAGACCGTGGAAGTCGGCTTCGCCGGAGAGCGACAGGCTCTCCCAGGTCGCACCGGCGTCGGTGCTCTCGATGAGGCCGAGGAGCGGCGGTTGCCCAGCCCGCAGCGAGGGAACATCGGGGTGGCCGCTGCCGAGGAAGCGGTCGGGACCGGCGATGGTGAAGCCCATGGTGTCCTGGTAGCTGGCACCCACCCGCTCGGCCAACCCCTCGTCGGGGATGCGGAAGGTGCCAGTGTGGGTGGCGACGAAGAGGCTGCCGTCTCCTGGGTTGACGCCGAGCCCGTGGACATGGGCGATGCCGACGTTCTCGGCGGGGGCGGCTCGGCCCGACTCCTCGGTGCTGGGACCGCCCAGGACCCACACCAGGGCGAGCACCGCGGCGAGGCCGCCAGCGACGGCGAGCATGCCTGACCTGCTCGGGCGCGGACGTCGGCGAGGTACCTTCTTGTTTGTCACGAGATGCTCCTTGTGGTTGAAACGAGGGCGAATGCCGCTGACGACGGGCCCCAGGAAAGTTCCGATCGGATGGTCCAATGGCCGCAACGGGTCCCCGTGGGCGGGGGGTCACAAGTTCACAACAGCCGCAAAGGGCCCGCAGGGACGGCGGAAGTGGGCACCGAGGGTGGCGACGCCGCCGCTCACCCCTGGTGGAGGTACGCGCCCGTGCGCGCTAGGCCATCCGAGGGGGTCGGTAGAAAACCGTCGCCCGCAGGAGCCCGAGCACCAACTTGCGGCGAGCCCGCACCAATTGCGGGGAGGCGAACAGCGCCCCGGAGGCCAACCCTCCCAGCACGGCGAGAAGGCACAACGCAGCGGCGGCCACCGCCAGGTCGCAGTCGCCGCAGTAGGCCGCTCCCATCCCGGGCACAACCACGGGAAGCCCGATGACCACCAGCAGCACCACCAGGACGACGAGCAGGATCTTCTTCACGACATGACCAAGGTAGCCACCTACGAGGCCGCGATCGGCGCGGGCCTAGGGGGACGTAGCCAGCGAGTCGACGTCGACGAATTGGATCATGTGACCCCGATTGACGCTCAGCACTTTTGGGCGGTTCCGGCGTAGATGTAGCCGCTGGCCTTCGGGCCCTTCAGGTAGCAGTTGCGCAGCTCGCCCACCTCGAATCCGTTGTCGGCCAGGAGCCGGTCGATCGGCCGGTCGAGGTGACAACCACCGAAGCAGCGTCGTTGGAGAGGGGTCAGGCGGTGCTGCCAGGTGGCTACACGGGGGTCGGGCGCCAGGCCGTGCTCGAGGAAGTGGATTCGTCCGCCTGATCGCATGACCCGGTGGAGCTCGGCGAGTGCTCGGCTCACGTCGGGGATGGTGCAAAGGGTGAAGGTGCTGAGGGCCCGGTCGACCGATCCATCGTCGAGAGTGAGCCGCTGTCCGTCGAGGCCGGCCCATTCGACGGGGATGGGGGAGGCCGCCAACCGGTCAGTGGCGAGCTTGCGAGCGACGAGGGATGGCTCTACGGCCAGTACTTTGCGGACGGAGGCCGGGTAGTGCAGGAGGCTGAGGCCCGAGCCGAAGCCAACCTCGATCACGTCGCCGGCCAGCCCTCGCATCACCTGGGGCCGGAGCTGGCGGATCTCCTTGGTGGCGCACGCCTTGTCGATGATCCTGGGAAGGAGCTGGCGCTGGTAGAACCGTTCCGAAATCTGTCTCATCTGTCACTTCCGATGAGGACGGGCTCCGGAGCCACCCGTTGCGGGGTGGCGGTGACGGTCTTGTCCCGCCCGACTGGGCTGGTGCCGTCGTGACGGTTCAGCGAGGAGCACCTGGGTGAGCCCATGAACCTCTCCTCTCCCCGTCCGTTCGCCGGGGCGTCGCCCCGGCTGGTTCCCGGGCCACTCCCGGTACCTCGGTTGTTGGCGACGGCCTCGACGAGGCCGGCCAGGTTGCGGGCCGCGTTGAGGTCCCGGTCGATGACCAGGCCGCACTCGCAGCGGTAGGTGCGCTCGGCAAGGGGCAGGCTTGGCTTTCGCCGCCCGCACGCCGAGCACGTCTTGGAGGACGGATACCACCGGTCGTCCCGACGCGTACGGCGGCATCCACCAGCAGCACCTGCGGCGTCGGGAAGTAGCGGTAGGCCGTGGACCGGTGAACGCCGGCGGCGGCGGCCTCGGCCACCGTCGGCTGTTGGCCGGCGTGGAGGGTGGCGGCCGCGTCGATGATCGCCGTGCGGGTGCGGTCTTTCTGAGCGGTGCGATCGGGGGCTTGACGAGATCCGTCCAAGGGGTCCTTGATATAATTGACAGATGTCGCACGACGCAACATCCGTCGCTCGATCCGGCTGGGGTCGAACTCAAAATCGAGCCTTCGACGGCCACCCTCGTCCGCACCACCGTCCCGCTCGACCTCGCCGTCTACGAGCAGACGTCGGCCGGCCTCAAGCCCGTGCTCGTCGCTGCCCCCGGGTTCTGCACCTATGACGTCTACGGCATCGACGGCGCCTTCGTCGTGACGGAGGTGTGGGACACCGCCGGCGATCACGCCGCCTTCTTCGACGCCAACGTGAGGGCCAACCTGCCCGAGGGCCACACCGTCGAGGTCCACGAGCTCGCCAGCCACGTCGCCGCCTGACCGATGTCGATCCAGGTCATCGACCTCACGAAGGGCGAGATCATCGCCGTCGGTGCCCTCACGATCCGGATACTCGAGGACGGCACCAACACCGACCATCGCCTCGGCATCGTCGAGGTCACGCTGCCGCCGGCGACGCCGGGTCCGCCGCAGCACGTGCACCGCAAGCACGACGAGACCTTCTTCGTCGTCGCCGGCACTACCACGTTCACCTGTGGCTCTGAAACAATTCAGGCAACGCCCGGCATGTTGGTAACGGTGCCACCCCATACGGCGCACACCTTCGCCAACGACGGCAACGTCGAGTCGGTGCTCCTCTGCACCGTCACGCCCGACCGCTACATCGGCTACTTCCGGGAGCTCGCCATGCTCCCGCCCGGTCGGCCCGACCCCGCGGCCATCGGGGCGATCATGAGCCGCTACGCCACTGACATCGTGCGGCCGCCGACCTGAACCAGGTCGGCAGGTCTCAGCGTCGCCGCGCCCAGCTTGCACCGCCAAGGCAGGCTCGCGCCCAGCCGGCGTCGTCCCTCGCCCCACCTCGACGGGGTCGCCCATCAGGAGCGTCCCGGAGTCGTGATGCGGGTCCGCGCACCCGAGGTCGCCGCCGTGATGGTGGGCGATGCGATCTCGGCACGGCCGGCGGCGATGGTGCAAGGAATTCGGGCAGTGTGTCAGCGCCGAAGTATTCCCCTAGCTGAAGGCTACGGCGCCGGAGTTGTTCCCCTAGCTCGCCGCAGCCGTTATTCCCTGGTCCGAGCCGGGACGAGGGTCCACCCCCCGAGCTCCTTGCACCTGTAGACGCCTCGCTTCCCCTTCGAGGATGGACCCGGCCCGGCGGGCCAAGCCCAAGGACAAGCCCCGGGTGGAGCGCCCCATGCCCTACGTGCGGGACTCGATGTGGCCGGGAGTGGGCCAGCGAAGCCGACATGGTCGCCGGTGCCCAGCGGTGGTGCACCGAGGTGGCCGGCACCCGCCACCACCGCAGCCTGGGCGAACCCTGGGGTCGAGTGTCTGAGGCGCTCGCTGACGACCTTGATGGGGACGCCCGCCTTGAGGAGAAGCGTCGCGTGCGTGTGGCGCTGCTCATCGCCAGGGCGCGCAGCAGTACGAGGCCATGGAGCACCTGGGCCACACCAACATCCAGACGACCATCAACACCTACGGCCACCTGTTCCCGAACGTCCGAGAACGCATCCGGGTGGCCCTCGAGGACACCTGGGAGGAGGGTCGGCGCTCTGCTGGCTGACAATTCTCGCGGCCTGTACGCGGCCTGGGCCTTCCGGGGGCCCCGCTGCC
>JBPCJK010000199.1:0-11005 GCA_051005375.1 Acidimicrobiales bacterium | reverse complement strand
ACGATCAGCCGGAGTAGGCCTTGTCGGCGTTGGCAAAGGTGTTGGGTACCGGGTACTCGCCCAGCACGTAGTGCAGGATGGCGGCGTGCTGCATGTCGATGGGCTGGATGGTCGCCGCCAGCTTGAGTGCGTCCTTGTTCATGATGGTGGGGATGGCCGAGAAGTAGGTGTCGGCGGCGGTCTGCTCGAGGAGCAGGGCCAGCATGGCCACGCCGGGGACGTCGGTCACCTGGGCGAACATGTCGTTGATGGTGCCTTCGAGGCTTGCCGGAGGGGTGGTGACCTCCGCCTCGCCCAGCGTGGTGAGGACGTTGTTCCAGGCGTCGAGTGCCTCCTGGTGGTGGCCCTGGACGGTGGTGGCGAACTCGGCCACTGCCGGCGGGTAGTCCAGCGGGGCCTTGAGGGCGGCGCCGTAGGTGTTGACGGCGAGGACCTCCAGGCCGGCGGCCAGCTTGGCGGTGGCGACATCGCCGCCGCCCTCACCTCCTCCGCCACCGGTGGCGGCGGTGGTCGTAGTGCTCTCACCGGTGGCACCGGGCTCTTCGTTGTCGCTGCCGCAGGCGGCGGCGACGAGGGCAAGGGCGCCGACGCCTCCGCCGAGCAGGACCCGGCGGCGGCTGAGGGGGGAAGGAGCGAGACGCTGCAACAGCGAGGCGTTCTCCTCCATCTGGTGTTCTAGGTTCTCGCTCACTTGACGGCTCCTGACTCGGGCGGAAGGGCGTTGTCGGTGCCCTCGAAGGGCTCGGGGAAGGCCACGCTGCCGGCCGCAGCAGGCAGGGCAGCGACGTCGACGGCCGGACCTGCGGGGGGCACGGTGATGAGCTCGACGGCGCCGCCGGCGACAAGGGCGCCCACGGCACGCAGGGTGGCGAGGTGCTGGGCCTCGACGCCCATGATGCTGGCCGTGAGCGACTTGGCGGTGTTGTCGTCGAGAAGGGTCACGTTCATGACGTAGGTCTGGGTGGCGATCTGCTCCAGCGTGGACGCCAGATCGACGATGGCCGGGTAGTTGGCCTTGCCGTCCTTGAGCAGGTTGGGCATGGCGGCGTCGACCAGCTTCTTGCCGTCGGGGTTGGGGGTCTGCTGCTCCTGGCCCCCCAGGGCGGTGGCCTGGGCGTTGAAGGCGTCACGGTGCTCGCTGTGCTGCTCCATGGTCTTGGTGGCGAAGGCGGCGACCGTGGGCACGGCGTCGAAGCCGGGCAGGCCCAGGGCGGCTTCGTAGGTGGCGATCGCCAGGATCTCGAGCGACGCCGCTGTCTGGAGGATCTGGACGTCGACCTCGGCCTGGGCGTTGGCCGGGCTGGCCACGATGCCCATCAAGGTGGCGCCGAAGGCGCCCCCCAGCAGGCCTCGGGCGCTCAGCGCGCCGATGCCCATGCCGCCGTTGCGGAGCAGGCGGCGGCGGCCGTCGTTGAAGGCTCGGACCCGGTCGAGGTTGACGGGTTGGCCCCGTCGCTCCTCCCGGATCTCCACCAGATCTGGCAGCGTCGACTTCACGTCGCGCAGCGCATCGGCCTGCAAGTCCTCGGACTCGACGATCAACTCCTTGAGTTTCCTGTCGTCGATCTTCAAGGCATTCCCCTTTCGATGAGTGATTCGGCCAGGCGGGCCAGTGCGGCACCCCTGACGTCACAGACGCAAGACCGCTGGCTACCAGGCGATCTTCGACACTGCGGCGTCATCTGGATGACAAGTTGTTGCGACGCCGCCAGGGACGCTCAGCAGGAACGGCCCCTCACCCGGAAGGTTGGCCAGGGTCGGAAGGCGGCGGCGTGGTGGCGGGGACGGTGGAGGGAACGTTGGGGTCGAAGGTGGCGAAGTCCTCTCGGCCCAAAGGTCGGCCGGTCGACTCGCCCTGGCCGTTGGGCACTTCGCTGGGCTCGCCGGCGAAGGCGAACAGGACTCGTTGGACGTCGGGGGCGGCGGTGACCGTGAACACTACCTGGGCCAGGGCCAGGCGCTGGCCCTGCCCGGCGATGCCGGTGAGATCGCTGAGGTCGACGGTGACCACCCCGCCATCGGGGCCGCTCACCCCTCGCAGCACCGTGCTGCGGGCGATGTTGCTGCGCAGGCCCCGGGTCAGCTCTGCCTCGGTCGGGCCCTTGATGAGCTCCTCGAGAGCACTTCGGACCGATGGTGGGGCCGGCACTGAGCGTTGGACCTCCACCAGCTGACTGGTCTCGTTGTCGACGAGGTACACCGAGGCCGCCATCTGGGCCACGGTGGGGGTGACCGGTCCGGTGGTGGGAGTGGTGCTCGGGGTCAGCAGGCTGTAGGGCACCTTCTCGGGGGCCAGGACCTGGGGCTGGGCATCGGTCCCCACACCACAGCCGGCCATGGCCAGCATGGCCACCCCCGCCACCCACGCCCGGCGCAAGCCCGACCTGGGGTGGCTGACGTTGTGGTGGCTGACGTTGTGGCTGGTGCCGATCATGTCTGAACCCGGCCTGCAGGCACCCCGGCGGGCCCGGGGTCGGGTCGGGGCGGGTCCGGCGGCCTGCTGGCCACCGGCAGTTCCACCACCAGACGGGCGCCGGGGACGCCGTTGCCGCGGTCCTCGGCCCAGACCCGACCGCCGTGGAGCTGGACGTGCTCGCGCACCAGGGCCAGGCCGAGCCCGACGCCGTCGCCGCTGCCCCTGCTCTTGGCGGCAGCGCCACGGGAGAACCGCTCGAAGACACGGTCCCGGTCGGCCGGGTCGACGCCCGGCCCGGCGTCCTCTACAGCGATGCGCACATGGTGGTCGATAACGTCGATGGAGATGCCGGTCGCTCCGTCTCCGTGTGACTCGGCGTTGCCGATCAGGTTGGCGATGACCCGCACGAGTCGGCGCTTGTCGGCCTGGACCACGCAGTCCACGGCGTCGGCAGCGACGGCGATGGGCACCTCGGCGTCGGTGGAGGCGGCGATGGCGTGCATCACGAGCTCACTGATGCGGACGTCCTCCAGGTCGAGGCGAGCTGCTCCGGCGTCGAAGCGGGAGATCTCCAGCAGATCCTCGACCATGGTCGAGAAGCGCTGCACGTCGGCCACCAGCAGGTCGAGCGCAGCCTGGGCCCGATCAGGCATCTCGTCGCGGCGCCCGTCGAGGACCTGGATGGAGGCGGCCAGGGTGGTCAGTGGGGACCGGAGCTCGTGGCTGACGTCGGAGGCGAAGCGAGTGTCGCGCTCGATCCGCTGCTGGAGGGCGCTGGCCATGTCGTTGAACGACGTGACCAGGGTGCCAAGGTCGGCGTCGTCGACGTTGGCCACCCTGGTGTCGAGGCGGCCCCCGGCGATGGCGACGGCGGCGGCGCTGACGTGGGCCAGCGGTCGCAGGACCCGGCGGCTGACGCTCACGCCCAGCGTGGCTCCGGCGAAGGTCGTCACCAGGGCGGCGGCCAGCAGCGAGATGCCGAGCGAGCTGAGGGTGCCCTCGAGCTCTTTGAACGAGGTGACCTCGAAGTAGTCGGACCGTACGCTCGGCAGGGGGATGCCCACACCCAGCTGCGTCTGGCCGTCGAGGGGGAAGCGCATGCGCGCCGGGTTGCCCTCAGCCACCACCTGGCGCAGCTTGGGCGGGAGCTGCTCCCGTCCGATCTCGAGCGGGGCGTACCACACCCCTTGGCGCTGGAGGACCGGGGTCCCCCCGCCGGTGGTCTCCAGCGAGTCGAGCACGCTGCTCACGTCGACCCCGGCGGAGCGGAGACTGTCGCGCAGGTAGCGGGCGTTGAGGTAGGCCTGGTCGGTCGCCACCGACTCTCGCTGGCGCACCAGGTTCTCGCGCACCAACCCGTAGGTGACCGACGCCAGCAGGGCGGACAGGACCAGCGCACCCATTGTGAAGGCGGTGATCACCCTGGCCCGCAGGCCCAGCGTGGCCGGCCTTCCCGCCCCTGACGTCGTCCGTCGTCGCAGACGGCGCAAGACCTGCGTACCCGCCAAGACGATCCCTGTCAGGCCTGGAGCTTGTAGCCGAGGCCACGCACGGTGAGGACATGGCGGGGGGCGGCGGGATCGCCTTCGATCTTGGTCCGAAGGCGGCGGATGTGGACGTCGACGAGGCGACCGTCGCCGAAGTAGTCGTAGCCCCACACCCGCTCGAGCAGCTGCTCACGGCTGAAGATCCGCCCGGGGAGCGATCCCAGCTCGCACAGAAGCCGGAACTCGGTCTTGGTCAGGTGGATCTCCGAGCCGCTCCGGCGGACGACCCCCTCGTCAGGCACGATCTCGAGCTCGCCGAAGTGGAGCTGGCTGGTGCCGGTGGCGGCCGGACGGGCCCGGCGCAGCAGCGCCCGGATGCGAGCTGACAGCTCCTTGGGCTGGAACGGCTTGGTCACGTAGTCGTCGGCTCCCGCTTCCAGGCCGGCCACCACGTCATGGGTGTCGGCGCGGGCGGTGACCATGACGATGGGGACGTCGCTGGCCTTGCGAATGGCCCGGCAGACGGCGAACCCGTCGATTCCGGGCAACATCAGGTCGATCAGCACGACGTCGGCAGGGCGCTCGGAGAACAGCTCGAGGGCGTCTTCGCCCGACGGGGCCTCGTCGACCACCCACCCCTCGTCCTCCAGCGCCATGCGCACCGCGGTGCGGATCCGCTCGTCGTCCTCCACGGCCAGGATGCGGGTTCCCACCCCGTCGAGGATGCCTCATCGAGCGGAAAAGCGGTACCCGGTCCCATTCGGGTGCTCTTACGCCCCTGAGGACAGGAGCAGGCGGCGGAGCGGCTCGAACAGCGCCGGAGCCGAGGCCAGGGTGAGCTCGCCCGACGGGTCGCCATCGTCGATGTCTCCCGTGGTCGCCCCCGCTTCCCTGGCCACCAGAGCCCCGGCGGCCAGGTCCCAGGGCTGAAGCCCCTTCTCGTAGTAGCCGTCGAGACGGCCGCAGGCAACCCAGCACAAGTCGACAGAGGCCGCCCCGGCCCGGCGGACGTCGCGGACAGCGGGGAGCACGTGAGTGAGGACCTGCGCCTGGCTGGCCCGGCGTTGCATCTCGTAGGAGAAGCCGGTGCCGACCAGGGCGGTGGCCAGGTCGGCCTGCTGGCTGCAGCGGATGGCAGCGCCGTTGCGGGTGGCGCCCTGGCCCCGCACGGCGGCGAAGGTCTCGCCGTGGACCGGATCAGCGACCACGCCGACCTCGCCCCGGCCGTCGACCTCGGCGGCGATGGACACCGCGAAGACGGGCAGCCCGTAGAGGAAGTTGGTGGTCCCGTCCAATGGGTCGATGACCCAGCGGACCCCGGTGGTGCCGTCGTCGGCCGTGCCCTCCTCGCCGATGATGCCGTCGCCGGGCCGGGCCGCCCGCAGGGCCTCGACGATGAGGCGCTCCGACGCCCGATCGATCTCGCTGACCATGTCGGTGTCGCTCGTCTTGGTGCCGAGCTCGGTGCGGCGTTGTCCCAGCCCGGCCAGGAGCAGGGCGCCGGCCTCAAGAGCGAGCCGCAGGGCCAGTTCAGCGATCTCCTTGGTGTCGACCTCGCGCACCGACGCACCCTAGGCCGCAGCGCCAGAGGCGCAGCGCTCAACGCCACCTAAGGTCGGGACAATGGGGAGGATCGTCGACGTCAGTGGCCGATGGGTGCCAGCGGCGATTCGGAGCCGATGGCCGAGCTGATGGAGGAGGCACCAGCGCTGGTCCTGGCCGTCTATGCCCATCCCGACGACCCCGAGGTGTCCTGCGGAGGCTCACTGGCGCGGTGGGCTCGAGCGGGTAGCGCCGTGCACGTGGTGATCGCCACCCGTGGAGACAAGGGATCAACCGACGGCGCCGTGAATGGTGAGGCCCTGACCCGACGTCGCGCCGACGAGGTGTCGGCGGCAGCGACGGTGCTCGGGCTCGCCAGCGTCGAGCAGCTGGGGCACCCTGACGGGGAGCTGGCAGCGGTGCCCTCCCTGGTTGGCCAGCTCGTGGGAGTGGTGCGGAGGTTGCGGCCTGACGTGGTTGTGGGCGTGGACCCGACCGCGGTGTTCTTCGGCGACTCCTACGTGAACCACGTCGACCATCGCTGCGTCGGTTGGGCGACGCTCGACGCGGTGGCGCCAGCGGCGTCGTCGCCGCTGTACTTTCCGGAGGAGGGCGCCCCCCATCAGGTGGCGACGGTGCTGCTGTCGGGGACCCTCGAGCCGGACGTCTGGGTGGACGTGGGCTCGGGACTGGGCGCCAAGGTCCGGGCCATGTTCTGCCACCGCAGCCAACTTGCCGACGACGCCGAGGCATGGCTGGGCGATTTCGTGCGCCAGCGAGCGGCCGAGGAGGGGCGGCGGGCCGGGGTGCGCTACGCCGAGTGCTTCCGTCGGGTGCGCCTGGTCCATTGACCCCGCCTGCTGGCAGGCCGCTCGGGCCACGGCTGCGGCTACCGGCGCACCCGCTGGAGGCTGGGGGCGCGCCGCCACTCGGACATGGCTCGCAGGACCAGGACGGCGATGATGGCGACGCCGGTGGCGCTGACGATGGCGCCAAGCAGTCCACCGAGGCCGGCGATGGTGGTGCAGCCGTCGTCGGGGGCCGGCTCGTCGGTGGGGGCGGCGGGAGGTCGCTCCCCGGGCGGGGGGGCGGGGAGGACGCTGGCGGCACGCCCGTCGTCGCTGCCGCACTGCAGGCTGGTGATCGAGTAGGCGATCAGTCCGCCACAGATGCCGGCCACGATGATGGCCACGAACGCCAAGACGCGGGCCCCGACCGGGGGCAGCGCCGTGGGCGTGTACGCCTGCGCCGGTGGTCGGGAGTGATATTCGGACACCTATCCATGGTACGGCCGCGTGGCGTTGTCGCCGTCAGGGCGGTGCGCGAAGATACCGGGTAGATTTGGCGGTCAGGGTGACCGGTCGGCCACCGCGGGCCAGTGCCGAGATGAGTGTCAGAGCCGAGCACGGAGGGCAACGAAGGCGTGCCGCTTTCCGAGAACGAACAGCGCATCCTCCAAGAGATCGAGCAGCAGCTCTACGACTCCGATCCGGAGTTGGCGCGCGAGGTCAGCTCCACCACCATCTACCGCCACGCCGGGCGCAACCTCAAGTGGGCCGGACTCGGTTTCGTGGCTGGGCTTGCGTTCATGGTGCTCACCGTGCAGACGTTGCCGCTGGCCTTTGCCGGGTTCCTGGCCATGCTCGGCTGCGCCGTGCTCTTCGCTCGCAACCTGCAGAAGATGGGTCGGGCGGGTTGGCGGGAGTGGACCGAGTCAGCCCGCGCCTCGGGCATGCGCGACTACTTCGGCACCGCCTCTCAGCGGATGCGAGAACGGTTCAACAAGAAGGACGACTGAGGAATCGCGCCGAACCGAACATCCGGGCCTGGAGGGCGCCTACCCCGACCGTACGTCCAGGCGAGTGGCCCGCTCCGGGAGGAGAGGACGAGGATCCATGGCGGCGATCAGGCGGGCCTTGTTGTCCAACCCCTCCTGGAGCACCCGCTCCACCTCGGCGGCGGCGTCTGCGGCGCGTTCGGCCACATCGGTGTTGACGCCAGGGCCGTAGCCGGCGGCGGTGGTGACACCGGCCAGGGCGCCGAGTAGGCGGTGGTCGACCCCGGTGGCACCAGCCGCCCGCTGGGCGAACTCGATGGGCGTCTCCCACGGGCGCGGTGGCGTCCCCAGCTGGGTCAGGGCATCGCCCACCTCGGCCCAGGCCACGAGCACCCGGTCGCTGGCCGTGGTCGCCGCCGCCCGCCGGAGCTGGCGCCGACGCCGCTTGAGCGCGTTCAGGGCCAGTGCCCACAGGGCGGGGACGGCGACGGCGACGAGCACGAGGAGCAACAGGCGCCGGGCCCAGGTCGACCCCCCGGCGCCCGGGTCGCTGGCGCTTGCGCTCGGGTCGGCGGGGGCCTGATCCGTAGCCACGGTGGTGGGGCCGCCCTCGCCACCTGGTGCGACGGTGGTGACCGACTGGGCCGGCGACGGGAGGGTGGTGGCCGTGTTCGGATCCTCAGGTGAGGCTTGCTGCTCAGGGATCCCGGTGTAGCCCTCGGCCCCAGGGATGCCCCTGCCCGGCGTGGGCTCGAAGGCCACCCAGCCGTAGCCGGAGAGGAACACCTCCGGCCAGGCGTGGGCGTTCAGCCCCCTGACGTGGAAGCGCCCGTCACCCTCCAACTCTCCCGGTGTGAAGCCCACGGCCACCCGGGCGGGCAGGCCTGTGGAGCGGGCCATGGCGGCGAAGGCGCCAGCGAACTGCTCGCAGTACCCTCGGCGGGTCTCGAAGAGGAATCGCTCGAGGTCGTCGCCGCTGTGACCGGGCTGGACCGACAGGTCGTAGGTGAAGGCGCCGCTGCGGAAGTGGTCTTGCAGCCGCCGGGCCTTGTCGTATTGCGTCGTCGCCCCCTGCACCACGCGGGCCGCCTCCGTCCTCACCGCCTGGCTGAAGCCGACGGGGAGGGCGGTGTAGGCGTCGGCGATCTCCACGGGCGCCACGTTGGGCACCGTCGCCAACTCGGGAGCGGTGAGCGACGGGAGCTCGGACTGCACCCGGTAGCGCAGACCCCCGGCGCTCTCCTTCTCCGTGAGCAGGCTGGCGGAGTCGCGGTCATAGCGGGCGTCGATCCCCTGGAGGCCGATCGGCCGATAGGCGGCCGGGAGCCAGATCGACGCCAGCCCGCTGATCTCGAAGTCTTGCACGGCGGTGGCGGTGGTCGCCCGCTCGGCGTCGACAGCGTCCGAGAGAAGACCGTCAAGTCCCCGGTAGGTGCCCCGTGAGGACCAGATCCGCCCGTCGAACAGCTCCAGGGAGGTGAGGCGCCAGTAGCTGCGGGCCGGGCTGGCCACGGTGAACACCTCGACATCGGCTTGATCGACGAGGCGGGAGCGGATGTCGACCAGGGGGCTGATGGTGACCCGGGAGCCGGGACCGTCGCGGTCGCCAGCGCGCCAGGGGATGATGGCGCTGGCGCCGGCGCCGGGGAGGAAGGGACCGACGACCACGGCGGCGACGACCGCGGCCACCCCCAGGACGGCGCCGGTGCCCAGCAGGGCCCGAGGCCCGGAGGCGGTGTCGGTGGTCATGCGGTTGGGAATGCGCCAATGGGCCAGCACTCGTTGCACCAGCCAGTAGGCGAGGATGGCGGCGAGGAAGAAGGCAGTGAAGATCACCCGGTGAGGGGAGGCGCCCAGCGCTGCTCCGAAGACGAACAGGGTCACGGCCGGCACCGCTGCCTCCAGCCTGGCGCCGGCCCGGAAGGCGGCGGTGTCGCTGACGAAGGCCACCACCCACACGGCGATGGCGGCGGCGAGGATGAACCCGGGTTCGACCGGGGCCGGGGCCACCACGTCACGAAAGGTGGCCAGGGCGTTGGACAGCTCCCGGGCCGCCTGACCGAAGCTGGCGAGGGTGGGAACGCCGAACCAGGTCGTGTCCGGGAGCAGGAACAGGGTGGTGCCGATGACCAGTCCGCCGCCGCCGACGGCGGCCGTGGCCGGGCCCGATCGGCCGGTGAGCCGGCACCCGATGGCCAGGGCGTGGCCGGCGAGGGCGAATCCGAGCACGGGGAGCAGGAAGGAGGCGTCGTTGAACAGTCGGGCCAGCCCGAGGACCCCGGCGACGGTCAAGGTCACGAGGGTCACCTCGGCCGAGATGAGCAGGAAACGGGGGAGCCGTTCCTGCGCACCCGACGGGGCCTCGACGGGTGACGTGGTGACCACCTACGGCGCCATGGCCGGCTGTGACGCGGCCACGGCCCCGTTCCAGGCCGCGGCGAAGGACGTGGCGTCGTCGACCTCGACCGATCGGAGCCCGCCAGCCGAAGGGCCGCGACCTGTTGCGGCGACGAAGGTGACCACGGTGGTGGGCCAGCTCGGTCCTGCCGACCGAGGCCGGCCTCCGGCGAGAGGGTGCGTCGATTCCGCCCCATCGCCGGCCAGCACCACCAGGGGTCCGCCGTTGCCGCTCCCGGGACGGGCGACGGTGCTGACCAGGGTGGCCAGGTGCCCGAGGGGGCGGAGCTCGACGACGGCCAGGTGCTCCATGATGGCGTCGACGTGGCTGCGGCCCGAGCCGAAGCCGGAGTCGAAGCTCGCGGTGGTGACCAGGCGCACGAGGACTCCCTGGCGATGGCAGGCTTCTACGATGCTGGCCGCAGCGGAAACGGCCCGCTCGAAGGTGTTCTCCCGGTACGTCGCCGTCCGGGCGTCGAGCACCACCGTCGTCTGGCCCTGCCAGGGCTGTTCGTCCTGGCGGACCACGAGCTCGTCCCGCTTGGCCGAGGCCCGCCAGTGCACCCGGCGCATGTCATCCCCGTCGGCATAGGACCTCAGGGCGTAGAGCTCGTCGCTGCTGACCGACAGGGTTCCGCCATGGCTGGCGTCGTGGTCCTGGCCCGACGAGTGGGGAGGCGCCAGCACCCGCTCGACGGCGGGCCACACGGTGAGCTCGGTCACCGGCGCTCCCGGCGTCGACAGTGAGGTGAGGCCGAAGGGGTCGGCGATGCGCAGCTCCAGGGGCCCGATCGACAGGATGCCCCGACCCTCGGTGGGCAGCGAATAGCCAGCGGCCACCGTCTGACCGGGGGCGAGGGGGGGGAGGACGACGCTGGCCGTGCGGCTGAAGCCCCCCACGGCGTCACGGAGCTGGAGAACGGGGGTGCGTCGCTCCCCCCGGTTGTGGATGCGGAGCTCGACCGTGGCCGGGATCCCGGCGTGGACACGAGCCGGGCGCAGCTCCCGGGCCACGTCGAGGTGCAAACGGGTGAGCCCGACCACCACGGCGGCCCCGATGACCAGGGCTGCGCCGCCGGCGCCCAACAGGAACAGCTCGAAGATCCCGAACAGGCGCCCGCAGACCACCAGGGCGACGGATGCAGCGGTGACGAGGGCGCCCTGGCGGGTCAGCAACGTCGGAACTACTGGCTGGGTTTGCCGGAAGGGACCGGAACCCGGCGGAGCACGTCGTCGACCACCTCGGCGGTGCGGACCCCTTGGATCTCGGCCTCAGGGGTGAGGCTGAGGCGGTGGGCGACAACCGGTTGGGCCAGGGCCTTGAGGTCGTCAGGGACCACGTAGGCCCGCCCGCTGGCGGCGGCTCGGGCCCGGCCTGCCCGCTGG
>JBPCJK010000198.1:0-6864 GCA_051005375.1 Acidimicrobiales bacterium | reverse complement strand
GTGACGACGGATCGCTCGTCCGCTGTCCCATGTGCCAGGCCGGCCACGTCTGGGACCCCTCCAGCGAGACGTGGTCGCTCATCGACGGTGCCGAGCTGCCACCGACGACACCCCGCAGGGACGCCCTCACCACGGCTGGCTGAGCTTCCGGTAGAGCCTGAGGCTACGAGTTGGCGCAGAGGTGTAGACGTCCGCCATCTCGGGGGAAACCGGCGGATTCGACTAGAGTCAGGCGATCTTCACCGTCCCGACACCAACACGAGGACTACGATGACATCGGTCGACGCCGCCCCGCCCGCCGCCGCTGCCGAGGCCGGCTCCTTCGATCCGGAGGCTGTCGCCCTCCACCTGCTCACCGCCACCCAGGCCGCCGCCATGGCCTGCCTGCCGTGGGTGGGCCGCGGCGACAAGGAGGCTGCTGACGGGGCCGCTGTCTCCGCCCTGCGTGCTGCCCTCGCCGGCGTGCCCGGCCAGGGCCAGGTCGTCATCGGCGAGGGCGAGAAGGACGACGCCCCAATGCTCTACCAGGGTGAGGATCTGGGAACCGGCAGCGGCCCCGGCTGGGACTTCGCCGTCGATCCCCTGGAGGGCACGAGCTACTGCGCTCGAGGTGCTGAGGGCGCCATCGCCGTGCTGGCCGCCGCCCCCCGGGGCACCATGTGGGGCACCTCGGGCTGGTACATGGACAAGCTGGTGGTCGGTGCCGGCGCCAAGGGGGCCGCCGACATCACCGCCCCGCTGGAGGAGAACCTGCGCCGGGTGGCAGAGGCGCTCGGCAAGGGCGTCGATCAACTGGTCGTCATCGTCCTCGACAAGCCTCGCCACCAGGAGCTGATCCCCGAGATCCGCTCTCTCGGCGCCACCGTCGTGCAGATCCCCGACGGCGACGTCATGGGCTCGCTGATGGCGCTGGTCCCCGGCGGCGGTGCCGACATCTCCCTCGGCGTCGGCGGCGCCCCTGAGGGAGTGCTCACCGCCTGCGCCGCCCGCCTGCTCGGGGGCGACATGCAGGGCCGGCTGGCGCCCCAGAGCGACGAGGAGCGCAAGATGCTGGAGGCCGAGGGGATCGACATCGACGCCGTGCTCACCCTGGACGACCTGGTGGCCAGCGAGGCATGCACCTTCGTCGCCACCGGGGTGACCGACAGCGCCCTGCTGGCCGCCCCCCGGCCCACCCTGTCGGGCTGGCGGGTGCAGTCGCTCATCATC
The DNA here is from genome assembly GCA_051005375.1 of Acidimicrobiales bacterium. GTDB lineage: Bacteria > Actinomycetota > Acidimicrobiia > Acidimicrobiales > CADCSY01 > JADDRA01. The sequence continues at coordinate 5,655 of JBPCJK010000198.1, read as the reverse complement.
ACGCCCCGCCACCGGCCCCTGTTCGTGGACGCCCTTCTGCCTTCTGATGCGACCAGCGCCTACCATGACGGGACCAATCCCCCGCCTCCCGTGGCGGTTGGCGACGCAACGCCACCGGCCATGAGCGCCGAGCAACCCGAGCCGAGGTAGAAATGACCGAGAAGCAAATGACCATCAACCGGGTCCCGCAAGGCAGCACCGGCGCGCAGAGGCCGATCATGCTGGCCATCGCCGGCGACAGCGCCGCCGGCAAGACCACCCTCACCAAGGGCCTGGTTGCCGCTCTCGGCTCGGACCGGATCAGCTCCATGTGCGTTGACGACTACCACCGCTACGACCGCAACGAGCGCAAGGACAAGCCGTTCACCCCGTTGCACCCGGACTGCAACTACCTCGACGTCATGGAGCAGCACCTCCAGCTGCTCTCCATGGGCCAGCCCATCCTCAAGCCGGTGTACAACCACAGTGACGGGATGCTCGGGCGGCCGGTGCTGGTCGAGCCCTCCGAGTTCATGGTCATCGAGGGCCTGTTCCCGCTGTGGAGCAAGCTGTCCCGGGCTTGCTTCGATGCAACCGTCTACCTCGACCCGCCCGAATCGATCCGCCGGGCCTGGAAGGTGGCCCGGGACACGTCCAAGCGGGGCTACACCGAGGAGCAGGTGCACGCCGACCTCGACAAGCGTGAACCGGAGTCCGCCGCCTACATCCGTCCCCAGCGAGCCAACGCCGACATCGTGGTGCAGTTCTCCCCGATACTGGAGCGGGGGGAGACGGCCGAGGACCCGCTCAGCGCCACGCTGCTGTTGCGCCCGACGATCTCCCATCCTGACCTGCACTCGGTGGTGGGCGACGACACCGCCGAGGCCATGCACCTCAAGTTGATCCGCGATGACGACGGCAAGCCCGTCGACGCCCTCCACATCCACTCCTACGCCTCTGAGGAGGCGACGCGCAAAGCTGAAGAGGCCGTCTGGGACCTGATGGCGGTGCCCACGCCCCTGTCGGAGGAGCTCGGCAAGATCGACGGCGAGCGTGACGGGCCCCTGGCCATCACCCAGCTCATCCTGCTCTTCCACCTCATCCAAGCCCGCCACACCTAGAGCTGCCCAGCCAGAGGCCGCTCGAGGCCCGCGCCCTTCCCCTCGGGGGAAGAAGGTCAGGCTGCCTGGCGGAGGGCGGTCAGGGCGTCGTCGACGGTGCCGACCGGGACCACCTCGAGGTCGTCGCCGGCTGCCTCCTGGGCCTGGGCCGCTTCGTCTCTGGGGACGAGGAACAAGCTGGCGCCAGCCTCTTCGGCGGCCACCACCTTTGAGTCCACCCCTCCCACCGGTCCCACCTCCCCGTCCAGGTCGATGGTGCCGGTGCCGGCGATGGTCCGCCCCCGGGTCAGATCGGCAGGGTCGGTGAGGTCGTAGACGGTGAGGGCGATCATGAGGCCGGCGGACGGACCCCCGATCTCGCCCTGGTCGACCTGCACCGGGAAGGGAAGGTTGATCTTGAGGTCGACGGTGGTCACGGCCACGCCCAGGGCCGGTCGTCCCAGCTCGGCCACTTCGCGCAAGCGGAGGCGGACCTCTTGATCTACCTGCTTCCCATCGCCCGGTCCCCCATCGACCTGTCGGCGCACGGTGAGGACCACCTCGTCCCCCGCCGACCGGGACGCCAGCGCCGCCACCAGGTCAGAGGCCAACTTGACAGGCTGGCCATCGATGGCGGTGATGACGTCGCCCACCCCCAGGCCCTCGCTGGCCGGAGAGCCCTTCACCACGTTGGCCACCCGGGCTCCCGCCCCGGAAACGTCGACCGCTTGGCCTGCGGCTCGTAACCCGACGGCGGCAGCCACCTCACTGCTCTCCCGGAACAGCTCCCGCTGGGCCTCTTCGTACTCCTTGGTGTCGACTCCCTCGGGGACGACATCGCCCCGGGACCGCACCTCCTCGTGGTCGGCCAGCCAGGCCCGAACCGCTCCCAGGGCGCTGGGCTGGAAAATGCGCACCGTGGTCAGCAGCAGCGAACCGGAGAGGGGATCGGGCGGGCGCCCCAACTCCACACGCGGTCCAACCGATACCGCTGACCCCGGGGCGATGACCAACAGGGGCAAGGGCACGACCACGGCCAGCACTGCGAGCACGGCGAAGATGCCGGCGGCAATCCTCCCCTTCAACTCGGGTTCTTCAAGTTGGGCGTCAGTCGACGATCTCGGGGATCGAGAGGCCCCGGATGGCCGCCACCCACGAGTTCAGGTTGGAGCGGATCACCACGTCCTGACCATCCGCCGCCTCGGGATCGAGCATCAGCACCGTCACCTCGCCCTCAGGTCCCTCGCGCCACAGCTCGGCCGGGAACCCCAGCACTCCCCTCCAATAGCCTCGCACCGACGCCCAGCCAACGTCGAAGAAGATGCCGTTGCGCGCCCCCCGTCCCGCCACGCTGTCCACCTCATCGAGCATCACGACGCGCCGCTCGGTAGCTACGGTGTGCTTCGACCCCGAGACCTCAGCCAGCACCACCCCCTGGAGGAACGCTTCGCCGTCGATGCCGAGCTCGTGCTCACCCTCGTCCAGCCAGGACCCAGTCACGGCGGATTATCGCCGTAAGTGGTACACGGGGTCTTGCTCCTCATCACCGAGGAGGGGTCAAGCCACGGGAACGGCGTCGAGGAAGTCGACCACACGGCCGATCTCGTGGCGCACCGCATCCCCGCTGCCCACGGCCAATCCGCTCCCAGCGCGGTCGGCATCGACCACGGCGATGTCGTAGGGGATGACGCCGGCCAGGGGCACCCCGTACTCGGCGCACACCTTCTCGAAGAACTCGGCGTCATCGGGCAACCGTGCCTTGTTGCCGACCCCGACGGTGCGAGGGATGCCGAGCTCCTCGGCCAAGGCGATGGTGCGGGCAGCGGTGATGATCGACTTGCGGCTCGGTTCCATTATGACCAACAGCACGTCGGCGTAGGCCAGCGTGCCGCCCGAGCGGCTCAGGTGCTCGAGGCCTGCCTCCATGTCCACCAGGGTGACGTCGGCCTGTTCGGTGAGGACATCGCCGAGGAAGCTCCGCACCGAGGCGTGGCCCCCACAGGTGCAGCCGGCGCCCGCCTCGTTGACCTTTATGGCGGAGATGAGGGTCACCCCGAACGGGGTTGTGCGGCCGTAGGTGTCGATGACCTCCTCGGCGCTGAGATCACCCTTGGTACCCACGATGAGCGACCGGGGCAGCTGGGGAATGGCCTCGATCTCCTCGAAGGTGAGGCCGAGCGACATGCCCAGGTTGGGGTTGGAGTCGGTGTCGACGGCCACTACCCGCCGTCCCCGATCAGCCAGTGTCCGGGCGATCAGCGCCGAGGTGGTGGTCTTGCCCACCCCGCCCTTGCCGACGATGCCAACTTTCATGGCGAGCTCCCCTTGTACGTCAACGGTCTCTATCCAGCCTACGCCCTCACATCCCTGCTGGGCAGCACCTGCGGCGGGAACCGCTAGGCGGCGTCCATCTCCGGCGACCAGCTCCCCGATGTGGCCGCGCTGTTGGCCCGAACCCGCAGGCTGAGGGCAGCCTGGCCGGCTTCCCGGTTGGCGTCCTGGCCCTTCCAGGCGGCGAGCGCCGGGTCCTGGAGGGCTCGCCCGTAGGAGAAGGTCAGCGCCCACGGGTGAGCGCCCATGCGGTTCATGGCGTTGAGGTGCTCGGTGGCCATCTCAGCCCCCTGGCCGCCGGAGAGGAAGGCGATGCCAGGTACGGCGGGGGGAACGGTGCGCCGCAGGCAGCGCAACGTACGCTCGGCGACCTCGTCCACGCCTGCCTGACGGGCGTTGCCCTTGCCGGAGATGATCATGTTGGGCTTGAGCACCATCTCCTCGAAGACCACCCGGTGCTCGTAGAGAGCGGAGAACACGACGTGCTGGGTGGCCTCGGTGACCTCGAAGCATCGCTCGATGCTGTGGTCGCCGTCCATGAGCACCTCGGGCTCGACGATGGGCACCAGACCCCCCTCCTGGCACAGGGCGGCATAGCGGGCCAGGGCGTGGGCGTTGGCGTCGATGCAGTACTGGCTGGGCATGCCCTCGCCGATGGTGATGACCGCCCGCCACTTGGCGAACCGGGCCCCCATCTCCACGTACTCGTCGATGCGCTCCCGCAGGCCGTCCAGGCCCTCGGTGACCTTCTCGTCGGCGGCGCCGGCCAGAGGCTTGGCACCGGTGTCGACCTTGATGCCAGGCAGGATGCCCTGCTCCTCGAGAAGCTTGGGGAAGGGGATCCCATCCGAGGATGACTGGCGGATGGTCTCGTCGTACATGATCACGCCGCTGATCGAGTCACCCAGGTCAGGGGTGCTGAACAGGGCATCTCGGTAGGCCCGTCGGCTGTCGGCGGTGGAGTCGACATCGATCGAGCCGAACCGCTTGGTGATGGTGGCGGTGCTCTCGTCGGCGGCCAGGATCCCCCTGCCGCTGGCGACGAGGGCTTGGGCGGTGGTGCTGAGATCGTCGGCCATGCGCTCGCTGCTCCTTGTTGGACGTGGTCTGGACGTGGGTCTTTGGTGTCTGTGCTTCGGCCTCGACGTTACGCCAGGGCCGGCGACCCTGCCAGCGCCCGCCGGCCGGTCAGGCCGCTCCAGCCGTCGATCCCCCGTCGCCGGCTGTCAACGAGGTGAACGGGGTCACCCCTCCCACCTCCACGCCTGTCGTCAGGCCGGCCAGGAAGAGGCGAGCGGTGGGCGTGAGCTCCTCCTCGGCCCGGCCCACGACGTGCCACCCCCGCTCCAGGGGCAGCCCGTCGCAGCGCCACTCCTCCAACGCCCCCCGCGACAGCTCCCGGGCGACCGCGTCCCGGGAGATCAGGGTCAGGCCCAGACCGGCCCGCACCGACTCCCGGATGGCCCCGTTGGAGCCGAGGGTGAGGGTGGACGGGGAGATCCCGAGCTCCTCGAACAGCTCCTCGACGGTGGAACGGGTGCCCGAGCCGGCTTCGCGCACCAGCCACACCTGCGACTCGAGCTCGCCCACCTCCACCCGCCGGGGCCCTCTGTCGCCGTCGCCCTCGGGCCCCACCCGCGGCGCCACCACCACCAGGAGGTTGGGCCGGGTGGCCAGGGTGGTGAACGGGCCGCTGGCCGGGGGCCGCCCTCCGATCACCAGGTCGACCTCGCGGTAGCTGAGGAGCTCCCACACCCGGCGCCGGTTGCCGACCTCGAGGGTGACCTCGGCCTCGGGGCACCGCTTCCGGAAGGCGGCCAGAAAGGGGGGCAGGACGTGCTCGCCGGCGGTGGTGACTGCGGCCAGGCGCACCCGTCCCCGCTCGGGGTGGAGCTGGCCGGCGGCGGCCAGCCTCCCCTCCTCCAACAACCCCAGCACCTGGCGGGAGTACCCGGCGAAGATCCGCCCCGCCGGCGTGAGCTGCAGGCCCCGGCCCTCCCGGGCCACCAGGGGGATGCCCAGGTCCCGCTGGAGCGCAGCCACTGCCGCTGACACCGCCGGCTGGCTGACGAACAGCTGGGTGGCGGCTTGGCGGACGGATCCCGTTGACGCCACTTCGATGAAGGCTCGAAGCTGGGTGAGGGTCACTGCCTAACCATATCCTTATCTATCCCGGCCAGATTCGTAATGGACAGCCGGCCGCAGCAAGGGCCACAATGGGCAGCGACACCCGCAGTCGAACCGA
>JBPCJK010000197.1:0-9349 GCA_051005375.1 Acidimicrobiales bacterium | reverse complement strand
ATCCTGCGGCTGGTGTGGTCGCAGGAGATGCCGGCTACGGACATCGCTGAACACTTCGCCGAGGTGACTCGGTCGGCCATCTCGCAGCATCTCCGCGTCCTCAAGGAAGCCTCGCTCGTCAACGAACGACGCGACGGCACCCGTCGGCTCTACCGCGCCAACACCGACGAGATGGCAAAGCTCCATGCCTTCCTCGACGACTACTGGACATCCGGCCTCGATCGACTACGTGACGTCGCCGAGGCCGCCGAGCGAAAGAAGAAGAAGGGCAGGCACTGATGGCAGAGCTCGTACGTGAGATCGTGATCGACGCGACCCCCGAGACCATCTGGCCGTTCCTCACCGAACCTGGCAGGCACGTCGAGTGGGACGGAACCGTGGCCGAGATCGATGCCCGAACTGGCGGCATCTACCGCGTCTTCGTTGCCGGGCAGTTCCAATCGGCGGGCAAGTACATCGAAGTGGTGCGCAACGAGAAGGTGGTCTTCACCTTTGGCTGGGAGCAGGAGGGCAATCCGATCAAACCCGGCTCGACAACTGTCGAGATCACGCTGCAACCCGAGGGCGGCAAGACGCGGGTGCGCCTGGTGCACTCCGGCCTGCCCGGTGACGCCGTGGAGGACCACGGCAATGGTTGGGCGCACTACCTCGAGCGGTTGGCGGTCTGCGTCACGGGTGGTGATCCGGGCCCGGACCAAGGACCCGGCGGAGCTGCATGATGGACATCATCGCACTGCACGACCGGGCCCTTGCGGTGACCACCGCCCTCGTCGCCAACGTCAACACCGAGCAGCTCGCCGATCCGACTCCGTGCGCCGATTTCGACGTGCGGGCGCTGCTGAACCACCTCGTCGGCGGCAACTACCGGTTCGTGAAGATCGCCCAGGGCGAGCCGGGAGAGGCCGTGCCATCGATCGGCGACTTCGTGAACGACCACGCCCTCACCCCGTATCGAGCTTCGGCCGCAGCGGTCTCGCAGGCATGGGCCGACCCGACGCTTCTTGAGAAGACGGTGCATCTGCCCTTCGGCGACTTCCCCGGCGCGTTCGCGCTCGGCATCCACACCGTCGAGACCATCGTGCACGGCTGGGACCTGGCCAAAGCGACCGGACAGCCAACCGAGGTTGAGCCTGAGCTGTACGCCGTCGCATGGCAGAGCTCGAAGGACGTCGACGGCAGCTTCCGTGGGCCGGGTCGGCCGTTCGGACCAGCGGTAGCAGCAGCACCTGACGCGTCCGACACCGACAGGCTGATGGCCTGGCTCGGCCGTCAGCCCTGAGGCGAGGGGCTGGAGGTGTTCGTGGAATACGGGATGGCCAGACGGGCATCCCTTGCTCGTGTGCCCATGCCAGAGCACAGCGGGTCGGCCAGTTCCGGGATCAACGCACGCGTAACTCACCTTAGCGCAGCAGGGGTTGACCGGTTCGGCGGACATCCTGATTGTGCCGCCGAAGCGGCCCTGTGGTCGTGGATGGTGGCTTCGCACTCCACCGGCGTGAGGTATCCCGGTGACGAATGGAGCCGGTGCCGTTGAAGAAGGGGTCACTCGGCATGAACTGCAGGACTGCCATGCTGGAGGGATGCGGTCCGAGGGCGAGTTCGAGATCACCGGCTGGGAGGAGACGGAGTGGCACCAGGCCGACGGCATCAGCCTGCGGCGGCCCGGGTCTCCAAGTCCTTTACTGGCGAGGTGATGGGGACCAGTGTGGCCGAACTGCTCATGTCCACGACCTCGACGGCCCCCTTGCCTACACTGCCCAAGAGCACTTCAGGGGCACGGTCGCCGACCGAAGGGGCGGTTTCGCGGCACAGCACGGGGCCACGCCGGCCGATGCCGACCAGCCCGGCCCGTGTCTGCTGCTGGCGGGCACCGGCGGGCCCGCCGGGATCACCGGTACCGCCATCCTCGTGGTCACCGACGGGTACCACCGGCTTACCCTCGACTACGAGATCCCGCCGTCACCGTGACCACCGTGATCGCTGCCTAGGGTCCCGGTTGTGGCCGAGCCCCGTGCTGAGCGACCGCACATGCCCGACTACGGTGTCGACGCCCCCTCGTGGACGCCACTGCCGTGGTCGTGGGCCGCTGGGCGCCTGACCGCCAACCGCAACTACTGGGTGGTCACCGTCTCCGCCGGCGGCCGCCCCCACGCCCTGCCGGTCTGGGGTGTGTGGGACGATGCCGAGGCTCGCCTTGCCTTCTCCTGCGGACCACAGGCCCGCAAGGCCCGCAACCTCGCCGCCAACCCCTCCGCCGTGATCATGGTCGACGACACGGTTGAATGCCTCTCGGTGGAGGGACGAGCCACCTCGGTTCGTGGTGACGAGCGTCGGGAGCAGTGGATCGAGCGCTACCTGGCCAAGTACCAGCCGATCTCGCCCGCTATCAGCGCCTCGTTCCTCCGCCAGAACCTCATCGTCGAGTTCGAGCCCGAGCGCGCCTATGCCGTCATCGAACGAGAGGAGGAGTTCTCCACCCGGGCTACCCGTTGGGTCTTCGAAGCCCGCCGATTGCCGTGAGACGCCTGCGTGAGCAGTGACCGTCATGGGTAGGCCTGGCGCCGGGCTCCGCCCGCGGGGCCAAACCGCAGGCGGGGGGAGGGACGGCCCTGGTGGTCTCGTTACTGCGACTTGCGCTTGGCCGGGGTGGGGGTGGGCCAAGGGTTCCGCTCCTCGAACCGGCGATCTGGATGCGCCTGCTCTTGGGCGGTGACGAGCTCGCCCAGCCGGCGAACGCCCTCCCGGGAGATGGAGGTGTCGAGGGCGGCGAGGAGGACCAGGCGGGCGGTATGACGCAGCTGACCGAGGGTGAGCGCCAGTTCCTCGGCCTTGGCCCGGTCGAGGTCCTGGCGCCAGTCCTCCGAGAGGAGGTGGTCCTCGAACACGCCGATGAACCGTTCGGCGATGCCGTCGGTGACCTCGAGGAGGTGGGCCCACTCGTCTAGCGGGCAGGGGGCCGGTGGCGTTCGCAGCGGCGCGGCGGGCGCTGCGCAGTTGGGCCCCGCAGCGCGCCATCGGGGCCCACGTCGAACCGAGCAGCCAAGTCGTCGCCCTCGGCGCCGCCGTGCTGATCGTGCTTCGGTGGGGACCGTTCACGGTCGTCGCACCCGACCGGGTCGTCGCCGTCATCGACGAGCCACGGCGGTTCGTCTTCGCCTACGGCACGCTCCCTGGCCATCCTGAACGGGGGGAAGAGAGCTTCACCGTCGAAACCCTGCCCGACGGCACCGTCCGGGCGACGATCCGGGTACAGGCGCGCCCCGCCACGGCACTGGCGCGAGCGACGGCGCCCATGGTGCGCTGGCTGCAAGGCGCTGCATTGCGGGCCTACCTGGGGGCGATCGCCCACGCCGTCGAAACCGAGCCTGGCCCGACTGACTGCAGACGTCGGTAAAGCCCTGGGCAGGATGGCGCAGGCCGCCGGTTCACGAGTCCCCGTCGGAATTGGTTGGATCGTCGAGCGCTTCGTCCCCGTCGTTACCGTCCCAGGCCCGGTCTGCAGCGTGACCCGGGGCGCCCTCTTCCCCCGTGCGGGTGGCGCCGACGACGGCCACGGTCACGATGTCGGCCAGGCCGACGAGGTCGAGCAACTCCGCCAGCCCTCCACAGGTGTCACGAAGACGGATCGAACAGCCCAAGCGCCCAGCGGCGAGCTGCAGTCGCGCCAACTCGTCGACCGCGGCGAGATCAGGGCGGCCTCCCCTGACCAGCGGCCACCGGGCCACCTCGACGTCGCCGTGGGCGAGCACCACCGTGGTGGCGGTGTCTCGTTGGGGCACGCTCCAAGGACGATTGCCGACCGCCGAAATCATCGACGGCCACCACGGCGGCGCCGCCCCGAGCAGCCCTACCGCTTCTTGGCCACGGCCTTGCGCGGGGTGGCGGACTTCTTGGCGGCGGCGGCCTTGGGCGCCGCCTTCTTGGCCGGGCGCTTGCTCGCCGCTGCCTTGGACGGCGTGCTTGCCGACGCCGCCTTCTTGGCCGGCTGTCCCTTGGCGGCGGCTGGAGGCCACACCCCTTTGGCCAACTTGGGGGCGGCCGAGGCGCTCATGACCGCGTCCTTGAACCCCTTGAGGGGGGTGATCTTGGCCTTCTTGGACGCCTTGACCCTGACCGGCTCCCCGGTCCCGGGATTGCGAGCCATGCGAGCCGGGCGATCGACCCGAGCGAACTTGGCGAAGCCGCTGATGGTGACCTGTTCCCCCTTGGCCGCCACTGCTTCGATCACGTCGGTGGCTCCCCGTATCACTTTGTCGACAGCACGCGACTCGAGACCGGTGTGGGCGGCGACGGCGTTGACGAGCTCCTTGCGGTTCATCCGTGCTCCTGGGTAGGCGACAGTGCACAACCATTGTGACCGGCACAGGGGTGGTGATGCAGGATTTCGACCTACCCGACGGGTGGGGCTACCAGCATCGGGAATGCAGGGACGCTCCCATGGGTTCATCCGATCGGAAACCTCAGACCGTTCGTCATCCGCCCCAAGGGGCCCACCATGCCTGTCCAGCGCCTCAACCACGCCGTCCTCTACGTCCGCGACGTCGCCCAGACCTCGGCTTTCTACCGGGACGTACTCGGCTTTCGGACCGTCATCGAGCTCGCCGGTGGCGCCGCCTTCCTGCAGGCGCCGGGCTCGACCAACGACCACGACCTCGGCCTCTTCCAGATGGGTGCGGGCGCCGGAGCATCGACGGCTGGTCGCTCGACCGTCGGCTTGTACCACCTGGCCTGGGAGGTGGACACCCTGGCAGAGCTGGCCCGGTTGTCGGGTCTCCTCTCGGAGCGGGGCGCGTTGAAGGGCGCCTCCGACCACGGCACCACCAAGGCGCTGTACGCAACCGATCCCGACGGCATCGAGTTCGAAGTCTCCTGGCTGGTCCCCGCCGAGCACATCGCTGACGACGACGTCGGGGCGGTCGGTGCCCGGCCCCTCGACATCGCCAAGGAGATGGCCCGCTACCCGCCGACACGCTGGGTGGCGTCGGCGTCTCCATCCCCGCCCCCACCTGAGCCGGAGCCGCAACACGGCCGCCTACGCAGTGGCCGTCCGTCGAAATGACGGTCCAGCACCTACCGCAATGTGACCTCCCGACCCACTCTCGTGGGCGTAGGTCCCGAAGGCGGCACAGGGGGGCGAGACGTGATCGTTGCTCTGACCCCCCACAAGGGCCAGGATGTCGGCATGCTCGATCATGTCTCGATCCAGTGCGCCGACGTGTCGGCCAGCGCCGCCTTCTACGATGTCGTGCTTGCCCCGCTCGGGGGTCAACGGGTGCTGGACTTCGGCGAGATCATCGGCTTCGGCGTCCCGCCCAAGCCCGACTTCTGGCTCGGACCGAGAACGGCCGGTGAGGGTTTCCGCGAGACCCACATCGCCTTTCTCGCTCCCGACCGCGCCGCGGTCCATTCCTTCTACGAGGCGGCGGTGGGGCTCGGCTCCGAGGTGCTGCACGAACCGCAGGAGTGGCCGATGTACCACCCCGGCTACTACGGCGCCTTCGTGCGTGACCCCGACGGCAACAACGTCGAGGCCACCTGTCACACGCCGGAGTAGCCGGCTGTGGCACAGAGCCGGTGCCCGAAGCGCTCATCAGCTCGTTGCCGAACCTTTGGTCCGGCAACGATCACTTCTCAGGGCTTGGCGAGCACGGTGATGCACATCGGCGACGACGCATCACACTTGGCCGAGCGGTGGAGCAAGGCGGAGGTGGGTTCGATGGCGAGCATCGCGTGGAGCCCCCCGGTACGGAGTCGAGCGGTCCCGTCGACGATGAGGCTGTAGCTGCTTCCGGGAGTGGGGCCCCACAGCAGCGTCACGTCCGAGCGTGCCTCGACGTTCGTCGCCGACCGGCGTCCGGCGGCAACCGCCAGCTCGGGGCCATCCCATCCCACCCTGACGGAGACCACGTGAGGAGCGCCCTTGGAACCGACGGTGACGAGGTGGGCGATGGGGCCGAACTGCTCGATGTGGAGCGCCAGGCCGGTCATGGCGGCGGGGAGGTTCACGACGGCGAGCCTAGGACCGCAGCGTCGACGGTTCTGCCGGATTCGCCGGTGCCGTCACCGCCTCTTGCGGGGATCGACGGGGCAGGACCATGGGCCGGTCGTCGTGGTCGATGATCCGCACGCTGGCCCCGTAGTAGGAGTGCAGGTTGGCCTCGGTGAGCACGTCGGCCGCCTGCCCGGTCACCACCGTGCGCCCACCGGCGAGCAGCTGGAGCCGGTCGGCGTACTGGCCGGCGAGGGTGAGGTCGTGCATGGTCGAGACCACGGACAGATCACGTCGCTTGCGGAGGTGGTCGATGAGCTCGAGGACCTGTTGTTGGTGGCCGACGTCGAGGGCGGTGGTGGGCTCGTCGAGGAGCAGGATCGGTGCCCCTTGAGCGAGCGCCCGGGCGATGAAGACCCGTTGGCGCTCCCCACCCGACAGCGTCGACAGCACCCGCTCGGCGAAAGAAAGGAGGTCGAGGTGGGCGAGGGCGTCGCCTACGGCGGCGAGGTCGACCGGCCCCTCCACGCCCAGAGCCCGGATGTGGGGGTTGCGCCCCAGCAGCACGTAGTCACCGACGGTGATCCCCGGCGGGACCACTGGCGTCTGGGGCACCAGGGCGATGAGTTGGGCCCGCTGCCGACGACGGAGGGTCGAGGCCGGCCGGCCCTGCACGTGCACGCCGCCGGTCCCGTCGACCAGCCCGGCCACGAAGCGCAGGATGGTCGACTTTCCGGCGCCGTTGGGTCCGATCACCGAGAGCCACTCACCCTGGTCCACCTCGAGGTCGACGCCATCGAGGATGGTGGCGCCCCCGAGGACGACGGAGACGTCGCTGCACGCCAGTGCCTTCACGACAGCCGTCTCGACGTGCGCAGGATGAGCACGAAGAAGGGGGCGCCGAAGAAGGCGGTGACCACTCCAATGGGGATCTCGGCGGGTGAGGAGACCGTGCGGGCGGCCAGGTCGGCGAGCACGAGGAAGGCGCCGCCGAACAGCACCGACAAGGGCAGGAGCGATCGGTGGCTGGTTCCGGCCAGTAGGCGCAAGGTGTGGGGCACGATGATCCCGACGAAGCCGATGAGGCCGGAGACCGATACCGCGGCGGCGGTGCCGAGCGAGGCTGCCACCACCACGATGAGTCGGCTGCGGCGGGCGTGTAGCCCGAGGGCGGTCGCCTCGTCGTCACCGACGGCGAGCAGGTCGAGGGTGCGCCGCTGGGCCAACAGCACCGCGGCGGTGACGACGAAGTAAGGCAGGATGATGGCCACCTCCCGCCACCCGGCGGTGGAGAGCCGGCCCAGGATCCACGAGTAGACCTGCTGGATGGTGTCCAGGTGACGCTGCAACAGGTAGGTCTGCACGGCGGTGAGGAAGCTGGCGACGGCGACGCCGGCGAGGATGAGGGCGGCGGTCGACGCCCGCCCCCCGCCGGCGGCGCCCAGCACGTAGGTGAGGGTCACCGCACCGAGCGCCCCCACAAAGGCGGCGATCGGCGCCGACACCGGGGTGGACGCCCCTCCGGCGGTGCCGGCGATGACGATGGTGATGCCGAGCCCGGCCCCGGCGGCGGCGCCGAGCAGGTAGGGGTCGGCCAGCGGGTTGCGGAAGACCCCTTGGAAGCTGGCGCCCGACAGCGCCAGCGTGGCTCCCACCACCAGGCCGAGGATCACCCGGGGCAGGCGGATCTGCCAAACGATGGCCCGCTGTTGGTCGCTCAGCCCCGACCGCAACCCGACCAGCTCCCGGACCACGGCACCGGCGCCCAGGCGGACCGGACCCACCACCAAGCCCGCCACCACGGCGACGGCGACGGCGGCCACCCCGGCCACCAGCCAGGCCCACTGCAGCCGGGCGGTGCGCAGCGACGGGCTGGCGGCGACGGCGGGTGCAGCGAGAGGAGCGGCGGCGGGCGCGGCGACCGGGAGGCGGGGGAGGCGGCGCACCCCCTAGCCGACGGGCACGGCGGCGGTGGCGTCGACCACGGTGCGCAGCAGCTCGACGATCCTCGGCCCCCAGCGCGACGCCACATCGTCGTCGAGCTCGACCACCCGGCCGTTGGCAAGGGCCGACAGGCCACCGAAGCCGGGGCGGGCGGCGACGGTCTCGGCCGTCTGCTGGCAGCACTTGGTGTCGGCCAGGAAGATCACGTCAGGGTCAGCATCGACCAGGAACTCGGGTGAGAGCTGGGGGTAGCCCCCCGACTGCCCGTCGGCGTCGGCCGGGTCGGCCACGTTCTCCAGGCCGGCCAGGCGGTACACCTCGCCGATGAAGGTCTGCGAGGTGGCGGTGAACAGCGTGTCCTCGAGCTCGTGGTAGTAGGTGAGCGGCTGGGGGCGCTTCGGCACCCGGGCCATCTGCTCGTCGATCCCCTTGCGCATGCCGGCCACCAGCGCGGCGGCGGCGTCCTCGTGGCCGGTGGCCATGCCCAGCTCGGCGATCTGGCCGTAGGTGTCGTCCAGGGTGCGAGCGGCGGGGTCGATGCGGGTGGTGATGCCGAGGGCGTTGAGCCCGGCGACGACGCCACCGGCGTCACCCGACAGCACCACCAGGTCGGGCTGGTAGCCGGCGATGGCCTCCACGTTGGGCTGGTAGCCGGACAGGTCGGTGATCGGGGCTTCGGGGGGGAAGTTGGACTGGTCGTCGACGGCGACGACCTGTTCGCCGGCGTCGATGGCGAAGAGCATCTCGGTCGCCGTAGGCGACAGCGAGACGATCCGCTTGGGGATGCCGCTGGCGTTCTCGGTCGTGGCCGAGCCGCCAGGTCCACCGGCGTCGTCGGCGTTGTCGCCGCAGGCACCTACGAGGATGAGGGCAGCTCCGAGGAGCAGGATGGGCAGGATGCGCAGAATGCGCTTGCGAGGCGGCGTGGATGTCGTCATGGGTTCCTCCTGTCGGTCGAGGGGTGCTTCGCTCGACGACAGGGAGCTCCCTGGCGTGCGAACCGGGCCCTTCCTCGAGGCTGGTTCGTCACGCCGGCGAGCAGGCGACCTGGCTCGCCCCCGAAGGGGACCACAGTTGCGGGACAGCACCGGGTTCACACCGGACTTCGCTCCCCACCGGCAGACTGCCGGCGAGACTAGGGGTGGAAACGCTCGCCGGTCAACGACAGGCCGAGCAGTTGGTCGCCGGCCACCCCAAAGCCGCAGACGGGCCGCCACAATGGACAGAGAATGGCGGCCTGGCGAGCGAGAGCGAGCCAGATGAGTTCTCAGTGTGGAGGCCAGGCGGCTTGGCCGGCTGGCCCCCCACGGCGGATTATCGCCGTAGATGGCGCAGAGGCGGTCAGCTCGTCGGGGGGGGACGCATGGGCCGCGGGACCCCCGCTACCACCCAGGGGGAAGGAGAGAGAGAAAAAAC
>JBPCJK010000196.1:0-18278 GCA_051005375.1 Acidimicrobiales bacterium | reverse complement strand
CCTCGCAGAAGGCATAGAGCAGCTTGGCACCGTGGCGGATGATGCCGCCGTGCTCCTGGTCGGTGCCGGGCAGGAATCCGGGCACGTCGACGAAGGTGACCAGGGGGATGTTGAAGGCGTCGCAGGTACGAACGAACCGGGCCGCCTTCTCCGACGACTCGATGGAGAGCACGCCGCCGAGCACCTTGGGTTGGTTGGCCACCACCCCCAGCACGTGGCCGTCGAGGCGGGCGAACCCACACACGATGCTGCGGGACCAGTGGGGGTGGTACTCCACAAAGTGACCGTCGTCGACCACCGCCTCCACCACCTCGAGCACGTCGTAGGGCGCCTCGGCGCTGTCGGGCACGAGCTCGACCAGCTCGGGGCACGAGCGCCGGGGGTCGTCGTCGGGCTCGAACCACGGCGGCTGCTCGAGGTTGTTGACGGGCAAGAAGCTGAGCAGCTCGCGCACGGCGTCCAGGCACGCCTTCTCGTCGGGAGCGACGAAGCTGGCCACCCCCGACTTGCTGGCATGGGTCATGGCCCCGCCCAGCTCCTCCAGGGTCACTTCCTCGCCGGTCACGGTCTTGACCACGTCGGGACCGGTGATGAACATGTGCGAGGTCTCCCGCACCATGAACACGAAGTCGGTCAGCGCCGGGCTGTATACCGCCCCCCCGGCGCAGGGGCCGAGGATCACGCTGATCTGGGGGATCACCCCCGAGCTGGCCGCGTTGCGGCGGAAGATGCCGCCGTAGGAGGCGAGGGAGACCACGCCCTCTTGGATGCGGGCGCCGGCACCGTCGTTGAGCCCGATCATGGGCGCCCCCACCGACGCCGCCAGGTCCATCACCTTGTGGATCTTCTCGGCGAACACCTCGCCCAGCGCCCCCCCGAACACGGTGAAGTCCTGGGAGAAGAGGAACACCTTGCGACCGTCGACGGTGCCCCATCCCGTCACCACGCCGTCGGTGTAGGGCCGGTCACCATCGAGGGCCGGCGCCCGGTGGCGGGCGAGCATGTCCAGCTCCTGGAACGAACCCTCGTCGAGCAGGTACTCGATGCGCTCACGGGCCAGGAGCTTCCCCCGGGCGTGCTGGCGCTCGACGGCCTGCTCGGAGCCGGCGTGGAGTGCCGCCTCCTTGCGCTCGGCCAGCTCCTCGAGACGCTCCTTCACGCCTGCGAGACTACTGCTGGCTAACCCGGCGCCGGTCGTACCGCCACCAGCCACGGCGATTATCGCCGTAAGTGGTAAAGCGCCTCTGCCCGGCGGACAAGGTGGGGAGCCTCCAGGCGCTCGCACACGGGGGCGAACCCGGGGGTGGGCCCGGCCCAGCGCCAGGCGTCGACCGCGCCCACCGGGCAGTCGGTGCGCAACGTGGCCAGGGTGCGGAACAGCAGGGCCTGCTGGCGCTGGGCGGCGAGCGTCGCCGCCAAACGGGGCGAGTTGCGCACGCTGACCTCCCACTGCCCGGCGGCGACCGGTATGGCCTCCAGGTGGCCGTACCGGGCCAGCACGGCGGCCGCCGATTTGGCCCCCCAGCCAGGCAAGCCCGGGAAGCCGTCGGCGCTGTCGCCCACCAGGGCGAGGTAGTCCGGGATGGAGGCGGGGTCGACGCCGAACTTGGCCCGGACGCCGGCGATGTCGGAACGCACGCCATGGCGGCGGTCGAGCTGGAGGACCTTCCCCCCCACGCACTGGGCCAGGTCCTTGTCGGGCGTGCACACCCACACCCGCTCCACCCGCTCGTCCGCAGCCGCCACCGCCGCCGCCGAGGCCAGGGCGTCGTCGGCCTCGTCCTCCACCATGGCCCACACCGTCACCCCCAGGGCCGCCAGCGCCTCCTCGAGCACGACGAACTGGGCCTTGAGGTCGGCGTCGATGCCCGAGCCGTCCTTGTAGCCGGGCCACATGTCGTTGCGGAAAGACTCGATGACGTGGTCGGTGGCCACGCCGAGGTGGGTGGCACCCTCTCCCAGCATGGCCAGCACCGAGCCCACCACGCCCCTGGTGGCGGCGACCTCCTCACCGGCGACGTTGACGTGTGACGGCATGGCGTAGAAGTGCCGGAACAGCTCGTAGGTGCCGTCGACGAGGTGAACCTCCATGCAGCAAGACTGCCAGGGTGTTCCGGTCGGCGGTCGAGAGCGGGCCGGGCGGTTGAGGCACCCGGGTCCACCGCCTACCGTCAGGGCCGGCGAACCAGCCGACAGCCGGCACTGCGATGGACGAGAAGGGGCAACACCGGACTTGGTCACCACCCGCACCCCCCTGCCTCAGGCGCCGACGGCCCCCGGCCGTTGGCTGTTCCCCGTCGGGCTGTTCCTCGCCGTCTCCGCCGTGCTCGTCGTGGTCGTGTGGCAGACCGGAGTGCAACTGCCCCGGTGGCAGGGCGCAGGCCCTCCCGGGCGCAACATCCCCGGCGGTCGCCTAACCGAGGGTTGGGTGCGCTGGGATGCCGGGTGGTACCTGCTGATCGCCCAGAAGGGCTACTCCTACGTGCCCGGCAGCCAGTCGCCGGTCGCCTTCTTCCCCGCCTACCCGCTGGCCCTCAGGGTGGTGGCCGGCCTCATCGGCAGCACCTTCCTCGCCGGCATGGCGGTGACGTGGGCCTCGGGGCTGGGGGTGGCGGTGCTGTTCTGGCGCTGGTGCTGCGCACACATGGCCACCAGGTCCGCCCAGACCGCCCTGGTGTTGCTGTTGGTGTTCCCCTACGCCTGGTTCCTCCATCTGAGCGTCTACGCCGACGCCTTGTTCATCGTCGCCGTGCTGGCCTCGTTCACCCTCCTTGACCACGGCCACCCGGTTCTGGCGGGGGTGGCCGCGGCGGTGGCCACCGGCGCCCGCCCCATCGGCATCGCCCTGGTCATCGGCCTGGTGGTGCGAGCGCTGGAGCGACGGGGGGCGCTGCGGCTGCCGGAGACGGGCTGGCTGCGCCTCCCCAACGGCATCCACCTCGAGCGGGTGCGCCCGGCCGACGCCGGCGTGCTCTTGTCCCTCACCGGCCTGGGTGCCTGGTGCACCTACCTGTGGGTACGCTTCGGCGATCCGCTAGCGTTCGCCGCCGTGCAGGCCGCCCCGGGATGGGAGCAGACGGCCGGCCCCCGGACCTGGCTCAAGGTCGCCTTCGTCGGAGAGCTGCTGCACGGCCCTCGCCTGGTGGCCCTGCGACTGTTCGTCCAGGCCCTCCTCACCTTGGGCGCGCTGGTGCTGGTGCCCCTGGTGGCCCGGCGCTTCGGGTGGGGCTACGCCGCCTTCACCCTGGCCGTGGTGGCCCTACCGGCGATCTCGACCAAGGACTTCCAGGGCATGGGCCGCTACCTGCTCGCCGCCTTTCCCTGCTTCGCCGTGGCCGGCGAGTGGCTGGCAGCGCGTCCTCGACTCCGTGTGGGCGTGGTCGCCGTCAGCGGGCTCGGGTTGATCTTCCTGACCTCGATGTCGGCCCAGGGCTATTACCTGACGTGACCACACCCATCGACCCCACTCCCAACTTCGAAAGCCTCACCATCTTCTTCCCCATGTGGAACGAGGAGCTGACCATCGACCGCACTATCGACGCCGCCCGGGAGATCGGTGACGACTTGGTGGTCGACGGCGAGATCGGCACCTATGAGGTCCTCATCGTCGACGACGCCTCCACCGACGCCACCGGCCGACTGGCGGACGCACTGGCCCTCGACGACCATCGCATACGGGTGGTCCACCACCCCTTCAACCGCAAGCTCGGGGGCAGCGTCAAGACCGGCCTGGCCGAGGCCAAGGGCCAGCTCGTGCTCTACACCGATGCCGACATGCCCTTCGACCTGGCCCACCTGGCCAAGGCGGTGCGCCTGCTGCGGGTCTACGACGCCGACGTCGTCAGCGCCTACCGCTTCGACCGCACCGGCGAGGGGTGGCGCCGGGCCATGTACTCCTTCATCTACAACAGCCTGGTCCGGACCGTCCTCGGTGTGCCGCTGCGGGATGTGAACTTCGCCTTCAAACTCGTGCGCCGAGAGGTGCTGGACCACGTCGAGCTGCGCAGCGAGGGATCGTTCATCGACGTGGAGCTCCTGGCCCGGGCCCGACGGCTGGGCTTCCACATCATCCAGTTCGGTGTGGACTTCTTTCCCCGGACCCGGGGGGTGTCGACGCTGTCGTCGGCCCCGGTGATCCTGCGCATCATCCGGGAGATGGCGGCGCTGCTGCCCGACATCCGCGCCCTGGAACCCCTGCCACCGACGCTGCGGCGCACGCCGCCGTCCGAACGGTGACCGCGCCGAGCACCGATGGGCGCCTGCTCATCGTCAACGCCGACGACTACGGCCTCACCCCGGGGGTCTCCCGAGGCATCCTTGAAGCTCATCGGAAGGGCATTGTCACCAGCACCTCGGTGTTGGCGGTGGCGCCGGCGTGGTGTGCTGCCGCCGGCTGGCTGGGCGACTGCCGCTCCCTCGGCGTCGGTGCCCACCTGGCGGCGGTGGGCGAAGACCCCCCGCTGCTGACGGCGGCTGAGGTCCCCACGCTGGTCGATGGCCGGGGCCGCTTCCCCCGTTCGTGGCGCCAGTTCCTGGCCCTGGCCGCTGCCCGGCGCATCGATCCCGATGACCTCACTCGGGAGTTCGGCGCCCAGGTCGACGCCATCACCGCCGCCGGAGTGCGCCTCACCCACCTCGACACCCACCAGCACCTTCACCTGTGGCCGCTGGTCCGCCCGGTGGTGCTGGGCATGGCTGAGCGCCTGGGGGTGGCGGTCCGGCTGACCCGCTCGGCGGCCCGTTCGCCGGTCGGGCTCGTCGTGCGGCACCTGTCCAAGACGCTGGAGGGCGCGGCCCGGGCCCGGGACATCCCCTTTCCGGAGGTCGCCGCCGGGCTGGACGAGGCGGGGGCCCTGGACCAGGCGACGTTGGTGGCCGCCGTGGCCAGGCTGGCGGCGTCGGGCACGGGCCCGGCCGAGATCGGATCCCATCCCGGTGGGGCCGGCGACCCGGAGAGGGTGCGCTACCGCTGGGCCTACCGCTGGGAGGACGAGCTGGCCGCCCTGACCTCGCCCGAGGCCCGTCAGGCGGTGGATGCCGGGGGTTTCGTGCTCGGCACCTACGCCGACCTGCACCAGGCCGGAGGCAAGGCGCGGCCGGTGGGGCCGGGGCGCCGGCCCTGACCAGCCGCGGCCCGGTCGGCCTCTACCGGAGCGCCTCGCCGGGCGTCCGTCTGCACACCACCGTGCGCTGGTGGACCTGCCCGTTCCCGGCCGTCGAGGTCGCCGTCCCCACCAGGGGCCAGGTCCTGGAGATCGGCTGCGGGCATGGCCTTCTCTCGCTGTTCCTGGCCACGTCGAGCCCCACGCGGCGCATCCTCGGCGTCGACGTGGACGAGGCCAAGGTGGCCGCTGCCCGAGGGGCGGCGGGCCGGCTCCCGCCCGGTGCGGCCGACGTGGCGTTCGAGGTGGTACCGCCAGGATGGGTCCCCCACGAACCCGTCGACGCCGTGGTCATCGCCGACGTGCTCTACCTGCTGGCGGTCGAGGACCAGCGCCGCCTGTTGCGGGCGGGTGCCGCCTGCCTGCGCCCCGGTGGGGTGGTGGTGGTCAAGGAGGTTGCGACGTCGCCCCGTTGGAAGTTCCGCTGGAACAAGGCTCAGGAGACCCTTTCGACCAAGGTCCTGGGCATCACCGCCGGCGGCGGAGGGCTGCACTTCGTGCCGCCGTCGACCATGGCGGGATGGCTGGCCGACACCGGCCTGTCGACCACGTCGATCCCCCTCGACCGTGGCTACCCCTGGCCCCACCACCTGCTGGTCGGTCACCGGGCAGGGTGAGGCCGTTGCGTCAGCCGGTGGGGCGGGACTCGACCACCTCGATGGCCGCCACCTCGTCCTCGGCCACCCGGTGAGGATCGTCGGACAGCAGGGTGGCGCCGGCGGCGGGATCGGTCATGACGGCGACGGCCTGGGCTGACGCCAAGGTGGGGGCGCCGGCTCGAGAGCCGTCGGGATGGTCGCCGGTGAGCAGGCACTGGAGCCCGACCAGGGGAGCGAGCGGCGCCACGGGGAAGTCGGAGCCGGCGACCACCCGCACCCCGGCATCGAGCAGGGCGCCCCAGCGGTAGGCGTCCTCCATGCGCTCGGCGCCCAGGGCGGCTCGGGCGGTGTCGACGTCGGCCGGTCCGAAGGTGGGTTGGATGCACACCACCACCCCGAGGCTGGCCATGCGGGCCACCAGGTCGGGGGCCAGCACCTGGGCATGCTCGATGCGGGGCGCAGCTGCGGCGCAGTCGCTCCCGTACAGCCGCTCGTACCCGTCGAGCACGACCTCGATTGCCCGGTCGCCGATGGCGTGGGTGGCGATGGTCCAGCCCGCCTCGGCGAAGGGGTCGGCCCGCGAGGCCAGGGTGTCGGCGTCGAGGAACAGGATGCCGTCGTTGTCGGGGTCGTCGGCAAAGGGCTCCCGTACGGCGCAGGTCCGAGGCCCCAGCCAGCCGTCGGCGTAGAACTTCACCCCCTCCACCTCCAGCCACGGGTCGCCGGTGCGGGCCATGCGCTCCACTCCGGCGATGCCGCTGGCCACCAGGAGGCGAACCCGCACCGGCAGCGGTCCCCGGGCCCGCAGCGCCAACAGCGCCTCCAGGTACCCCCAGTCGTGCATCCCGGCTTCGGTGACCTCGACCAGACCCACGCTCGCCGCCCAGGCCAGGCCCCGCTCCAGGTTCCCCCGTAGCTCGTCGTCGACCACCAAGGGGCGTTCCGGCTCGTCCATGGGGGTGGACCACCGATCAGAGACCCGGCGGTGGTAGGTGGTCACCGCCTCGGGATCACGATGATCGCCGCAGCCGGGAGGCCGGCCCGCCGCCATCCTCAACAGGTGGGCGTGGTGGTCGACGAACCCCGGTCCTTCCCACATCCGGCAGCGAACCTAGCGGTCAGACGACGACGAGCCGGACGAAGTAGGTCGGGTCGCCCTCGGGCCAGCTGGTTCGCAGGAACAGGTAGTAGGTACCAGGCTCCACCTCGGTGACGAAGGAGGTGGGGTTGGAGACGGCCAGCGCCAGATCCCGACTATTCCAGTCATCGGGGCCCATGCCCAGGGTGGCCCCGACCTCGCCGGGGACGCCGTCCCGGGCGAAGCGGATAGTGACCGTCTCCCCCCGGCCCACCTGCAGGACCGGGGTGTCGGGGCCGGGGCCAACCGAGTCCGCGCAGTAGCCCCGCAGGCCGCTCGTCCAGCACACCGAGCCGTCCTGGGCCCGGATCTCACCATCGGCTCCCGACACCCAGGCAGCGGGTGGCTGGGACACGCCGGCGTCAGGAGGAGCGGTGTCAGGAAGAGCGACGTCTGGGACATGTGGCTGGGAAGGACCTGCCGGCGGCGGAGGTGGGTCGCCGAAGCCGGCATCGACGTTGACGGGAGCTCGGGAGCAACCAGCCACGACGACGGCGGCGGCGACGGGCAGGACCGCCAGCAGGGAGCGTAGACATCTCATGCCCCTTGGACGTGCTGGGAAGAGCCTCAGGTTTCCTCGTGGCGAAGGATGACGAACGTGGCCTGGGGGGATTCGGGGTCGAAGCGCAGGATCACCCCGGCCGTGGGGTCGTCAGGCTCGCCCGGCGACTCACTGACCACCGCCTCGTCGTCATCGGGGGGCGGCTCCAGGACGTCGCGCAGGCCGAGCATGACCGCCGCCGCCAGCGCCCCACCGGCGCTACGACGGCGCAGCCCGGCCACACCCGAGTCGGGCGGGCGTGACGATGGCTGGGCTGACCAGGCGTCGATAGCCGCCAGCTCGTCCTCGTCGTAGATCCACTCCTGGCCGCTCATGATGGGCCGCTCATGATGGGCCGCTCATGGCGAGGGGAACGACAGCACCGACCCGGGGCCGATGCCCAGGCGGCCGAGGTCGCCCAGGGCCACCTCGATGGCGTGGAGGTAGGGGGCGTCGGCGGGGTAGGTGGGGCAGTCGCGCACCCGGTCTGGGCAGGGAGCCATGTCGGTCGAGGACACGAAGCGCCCACGGACGTCAAAAAAGGCGATGGAGAGGGAGATGCGGGTGTTGCGCATGTAGAACTCGCCCGTGCTGGGCGCCTCGAAGCGGAAGATCATCCCGTCGTAGCCTCGCAGGTCTCGCTGCTCCATGAGGCCCTGCTGGTGGGCGGCCTGATCGACGGCCAACAGGGCGGTGCCGTCGAAGGCCCCGCCGGTGGCGCCGAGGACCTTGAACCTCACCTCGCCGAAGCCGGCCAGGGGCCGGCGTTGGGCCACGGTGGCCGGGGATGGCAGTGGTGGCGGCGGCGGTGAGGTTGGGGCCGGCCCTGACCCGGGCGATGTCGTCGCCGGCGGCACGGTCGTCGAGCCCGGGGCGGTCCCGACCGCGTCTGCGGTGGTGGGCTGGCTGGAGGTGGTCGAGGTGGCGGCCGTATCCGCCAGGGAAGGCGCCGGATCAGGCAGCGCCGGTGAGGATGACGCCTCGGCACTCCCAGGCGGGACCAGGACCGGGTCGGCGGGGTTGTCGGCGCCCTGAACGAGGAAGGCCAGCACGCCCAGCGCCAAGACCAGCCACACCCCCCTGCCCAGCCACCGCAGCGTACGGTCGTCCGGGGGGGCGTCAGTGCCGTCCGGCTGGCTCACCCCTCGCCCTCTAGAGGCTCGTCGTGCCCGAGAAGGTGGTACGACTCGGCGTGGGTCGGGAAGTCGCCGGAGCGGACGTCGGCGGCGAAGGCGGCCACGGCCTTGACCCCCTCGGCCTTGAAGGAGGCGTACCGGCGCACGAAGCGTGGGGCGAAGGAGTCGTCGAGTCCGAGGAGGTCGTGCAACACCAGGACCTGGCCGTCGCAGTGAGGACCAGCACCGATCCCGATGGTGGGCACCGGCACGGCGGCGGTCACCACAGCGGCCACCTCGGCAGGGACGCCCTCGACCACGATGGCGAACACTCCGGCATCGACCAGCGACCGTGCGTCGTCGACCAGCGTCGCCGCCGCCTCGCCCTGGCGCCCCTGGACCTTGAACCCGCCCATGACGTTGACCGACTGGGGGGTCAGTCCCAGATGGCCGATGACCGGGATCTGGGCATCGACGAGGGCTTCGACCATGGGCACCCGGCTCCGCCCTCCCTCCAACTTCACCGCCGACGCCCCGGCCCGGACGAGCAACCCGGCGTTGGCCACGGTGTCGGCAGGGTCGAGGTGGTAGCTGAGCCAGGGCATGTCGGTCACCACCAGGGCCCGGGGAGAGGTACGGGCAACGGCGGCGGTGTGGTGGGCCATGTCGGCCACGCTCACCTGCAGGGTGTCGTCGTGGCCCAACGCGACCATGGCCAGTGAGTCGCCGACGAGGACGACATCAGCGCCGGCCTCGTCGACCATGCGGGCTCCGGGGGCGTCATAGGCGGTCACCATCACCAGAGGTGGGCGACCGGCGGCGACCTTGTGGGCCCGTACTGCAGGCACGGTCACGCCGGTTGCCATGTCGATCCTCCTCCCACCCAGCCGGAAGCCAACGATACCGGCGCCGGCCGCCGTCTCATCCGGGGGGGCGCAGCTCCCGGGGATCACGGAACGGGCCGTTGGCCTGCGGGTCTGGGCGGACGGCACCGGAGTCGGTCGGGACCGTGGGCAGCGTCGTCCCCGGCGTCGAAGTGGTCGTGGAGGTCGGCGACGGCCTGGTCGTCGGGGTGGTGGTGGAGACGGGCGCCGTGACGGTCGTGGTCTGCGGAAGCACCGAGGTGGTAGTGGAACGGGGGGCGGTGGTGGTCGTGGTGGCATCAGGGTCGCCATAGGCCTGACGACTCCCCGAGAGCAGCTTCCCGTCCAGGCTCTCCGGGGCCACGAAGTCGCCGCCGTAGGCCTCCTCGTCGCTGGTGACAGCGTCGCTCATGAACGATCGGAAGATCTGGGCCGGGAAGGTCCCGCCGGTGACCTCGACCCCGTGGACGTTGTCCATTGGCCGGGCCTGGCCCTCGGGATAGCCCATCCACACCGCCGTGGCCAGGCCCGGGGTGTAGCCCGCGAACCAGGCGTCGCCGTTTTCCTGGGTGGTTCCCGTCTTGCCCGCCAGCGGGCGGCCGAAGTCGGCCGCCGTCCCCGTGCCCGACTCCACCACCCCTTGCAGTACGAAGCTGACGACATCGGCCTGGTTCGGCTCGAGCACCCGCGTCCGCTTGGCGCTGAAGTCGTCGACCACGTTGCCCTTGGCGTCGGTGACCTCGGTGACCCCCACCGGATCGACCTGGACGCCTCGGGTGGCGAAGGTCAGGTAGGCGTCGGCCATGTCGAGCACGGACACCTCGACCGAACCCAGGGCCACCGAGAGCTGGTCCTTGGGGATCTCAGAGCGGATCCCGAGGCGGTTGGCGCTGTCAGCCACCTTGGCCGTGCCCAGTGCCTCAGCCAGCTGGGCGTAGACGGTGTTGGACGAGACCCGGGTGGCGTCGATCAGGTTCAGGCTGCCGAAGGCCTCCTCGTCGTAGTTCTTCACGGAATAGTCCTCACCGGCGTTGGCGCCGGGGAACACCACCTCCGACGGCGAGTCGAAGGCCGACTCCACGCTGTAGCCCTCCCTGACCGCCTCGGCCAGCACGAAGGGCTTGAAGGCCGAACCAGGCTGGCGGCCCGACCCGCCCCCCTGGGCTCCCAGGGCGAAGTTCACCTTGGCGAACGGCGACTGCTCGGCGTCGGGCTTGAGCTGCTGGCCCCCGACCATGGCCTTGACCTGACCGGCGTCGTCGACGGCGACCAACGCCCCGGCGGGGTCACCCTCCCGGTTGAGGGTGCCGTAGACGGCCTCATAGGCCGCCCGTTGCAGGCCAAGGTCGAGGGTGGTCTTCACCCGCAACCCCCCTCCGTAGAGCCTGGTCTCGCCGTAGCGCTTGAGAAGTTGGGCCCGCACGTACTCCACGAAGTGCTGGGTGCCGATGTCCCCGCCCACGATGCGGTCCTTCACGGCGTCGTCGCGAGGGCGGAAGCCCTCCATGGCCGAGACCGGCGTGACCTCCAAGGCCTTGCGGTCAGCGCCGGTGACGTAGCCCTCGGACTCCATGTCGGCCAGCACGCTGTTGCGGCGACGATCGGCGTTGGCCCCGTCCCGGGAGGCGTCGGCCACCTCGGGAGCACGGATCAGTCCGGCCAGGTAGGCCGCCTCGCCCACCCCCAGCTGGCTGACGTCCTTGCCGAAGTACGACCTCGACGCCGCCTGCACCCCGTAGGCCCCCCGACCGAAGTAGACCGCGTTCAGGTAGCGCTCGAGGATCTCCTGCTTGTCGAGCTCTCGTTCGATCCTTATCGACAGCGTCGCTTCCTTGAGCTTGCGGACGATGGTCTGCTCGTTGCCGACGTAGGTGTACTTGACGTACTGCTGGGTGATGGTGGAGCCGCCCTGGAGGGGCTGACCCCGCACGTCGGCCAGGGTGGCCCTGGCGATGGCGCTGAGGTTGATCCCGGGGTGAGCGAAGAAGTCGCGGTCTTCGGCGGCGAGGACGGCGTTGACCAGGTTGGGCGACACCTGTTCCAAGGGCACCGACACCCGGTTCTCGCCGGCGGAGAGCTCGGCCAACTTGTTGCCGTTGGCATCGAGCAGGAACGTCGTCTCCACGGGGATCTCGGCATCGGGGAGGGGAACGTTGGCCAGCACGTAGCCCACCCCGGCCAGCGCGAAGACCAAGAGCAGCCCGAGTAGGAAGAAGACCCGGCGGAAGCGCCACAGGAAGCTGCGTCGATGCTGCCGTCGAGCGCCCTCGGGACGGGTGCGACCAGCGGGCGGTGGGCGCCGTCGCGGGGGTGGGCGCCGACCCGGGGGTGGCGTCCTCGGGCGGCGCCGTGGCGCGGGGCCACCACGCCGTGGATGAGCCGGTTTGGTGATGGGCATGGGAGAGACGCGCTCCTAAGCCGCGCGCGCGCTCGAGGCTAGCAACGCCAGCAGCGCCATCCCGAGCGCGACGGCACCAGCTACCGTCAACAGGCGCCTGGGTGGACGGTGGGCGTCGCCCAGCAGGGGGTCGGGGGCGGCGAGAAGGGGGCGCCTGGGGACGGCCACCCGTCCGGTGGCGGCGGCACCCACCGCGGCGATCAGACCAGCAGCGGCGGCCAGGGCGACGCTCTCCTGCCAGTCGTCGAAGTTGGCCCCGCCCACCCATGCCCAGCTTCGCGGGGCGAGGAGGAGCCAGACCCCCACGGCCAGGGCAGGGACGGCGGCGATGAGCGGGCCCCGCCCGCTGCGCCCGTCAGCGGTGCCGGCCCAGCGACGCCGGTCGACCTCGGCGGTCGCATCACGACGAAGGCCCATGACGGCGGCGACGGCGCTGGCTGCGGCCAGCGCGCCCACCGCCAGGGAGGCCGTTCGGGGGTCAGCGACCTGCACGGCCACCAGGGCGGCGAGGCCGGGCAAGGCGCTGAGGGCAGCGGCAGGCACGAGGGTGACGGCGGTGACCACGGCGGCGGCGGCCAACAGCCAGGCGGCGGCCAGGCCGGCCTGAGGGCCGCCCGCCGAGGCCAGGGCGGCCGCCGGCAGACCGCCGCCGGAGAGTGCGGCAGCAGCGAGAGCGGTCAAGGCCAGCGTCGCCACCATCGCTCGCTGACCACTTGCGCCCGCCGGTCCCACCGCCCATGCCGCGGCGGCCAGGACGCCTACCACCGCCAGGAGCACGGCGACGACGTCGCCCGAGGAACCCAGGGCAGCAGCGGCCGGAACCCCGATGACCAGGGCCACGGGGAGGAGGAGCACGCTCGATCGGCGGGGCGCCATGGCTCCGGCCACGGCCACGGCGGCGGCCCCGCCCACCAACAGGAGCCCAGCGTCGAGCCCGAGCTCGGTCCCCGGCGCCAGGACTGTGGACCCCGTGGCGCTGATGCCTCGAGACAGGCCGGCAGCGACCCCAGCCACCCCCAGCAGGGCAAGGCTGGGAGCCAGGCGGCCACTTCCCTCGTCAGCCCCCCAGCTGGCCAGGGTCACCACGGCGGCGGCGGCCAGGCCCACGACGGCGAGGGCGGGGCGGTCCTGGCCGACGCTCAGGGCCAGGCCGACGTTGACCAGGGCCAGGGCCAACGCGCTGGCGGCGGCTGGCAGTCGGCGGGCGGGCCGGCCCACGGCGGCGAGGAGGAGGGCGGCACCGGCGGCGGCTGCGCTCACCTCGGAGGCGGCGGCGACGGGTCCCACGTTGGCTCCCCCGAGCAGGGTCACCACCAGCCACAGGGCAGCGGTGACCAGCGCTGCCACCCGCACGGCCAGGCGCGCCAGCGCCCCCGCTCGTTCCACGGCAGCGGGGTCCGGCGACGAGGGCTCGGTCAGCGACGGGTCAGGCCCGGCCGGCGCCTCGTTGTGCTCCCTGGCGGTGCTGCCGGTATCTGCTCCGGAGGCGTCCTTCCCCGACCGCCTCCGCCTCCCCCTCCGACGCTCCCCCTTCGGACCCTTCGGACCCTTGGACCGCCTCCGGAACCCGCCGCCGGGCGAGGGGACGACCAGGGCCACCAACGCCCCCGCCAGTGGGGTCACCAAGGCGGCCACGATGACAGCGCCGTTCACGCCGTCTCCGTGGCTTCGGCGGGGGACGGTGCCCATGCCAGGGACCGTGCCCAGGCGATCGTTCTGGCGTCACTCACCGTCGATATCCGTCACCGGTTGAAGCCAGAACGGGGGCCCGGCACCAGCGAGGGGCCCGGGCCCGGTCCAGGAGGATGCCGGCATCACAAGCCGACCCGGCCGGTGGCCACCGCGGCGGCGAAGCCGGCGGCGGCGAGACCGGCGACCAGCGCCAGGGCGGCGGTCACCTGCTGGCGTCGCAGCATGGCCACGGCTACGGCGACCACCACGGCGGCGGCGGTTGCGCCCAGGCGCAGGACGAGGTCGCTGGCCAGGTCAGGACCGGCCACGGAGGCGGCGGCGGCGGAGCCGAGAGCCAGAGCGGCGACCAGGGCGGCCGGTTTCGGCCGGCGCCGGCGCCGACGGGACGGGGACGGGGGCGGGGCCGAGGCCCGATCGTCCTCCAGGGCCACGCTGGCGTCGTCAGGATCATGGCCGCCGGCGAGAGGCGTGGCCAGCACCAGGGCGGCGGCGGCCAACCAGGCCGAGGCGGCGGCGGGGCCGGGACCGACGACACCTCCGGGGCCGAGCACCGTCTGGGCGCCGGCGACAGCATCCAGCGACGTCGTCCCCCAGCGCTCCACCATGGCGATCCCGGCAAACAGGACGGCTCCCACAGCCGCCGGCTGGGCCACCAGCACCGCCAGCAGGGCGGCAAGGGCGACGACGTGGCCGGTGGAGGAGAAGGCTAGGACGGCGGCGGCGGCGGCGGCGCTCAGCCGGAGGGGGCCGAGCGCGGCGAGCGAGCCCGCGCCAGCGGGAAGGTGCGAGCCAGGTGGTTCCAGCGACAGTCGGGGCAGACCTCGACCACGTAGGCGAGGCGGTCGGCGCTTCCTCGGGCCAGCCGCTGAATCTCCGTCGGCGTCGTCACGCACCGCCCGTTCGCCGGCATCCTCGGCCCGAACACGTAGGTCACGAACACGACCTTGACGGCGGCGCAGATGGGGCACGGGTGACTCGACTCCTCTCCGACGTTGCGTGCGGCCCGCATCAGCTCGGGTTGGGCGTCACACACCTGCTGGCGGGACAGGCGCCCCCTGCGGAACTGGGCGACGATCGCCTGGCGGGCCAGACGGTAGTCGACCTCGCCTGACCCGGGGACGTCCCCCCACAGCTTCTCCAAGCCGAACGGCACGCCGCGAAGGGTACCGAACCGGCGGCGCTCCGCCCAGGCCAGGGTCTCGGCCCTTGCTCGAGGACGCCAGGATGGTTGCGATTCGATATATCGAGGCGATAGGTTGGAGCGCGTGATCGAGTTGGCCATCCTGGGAATCCTCAAGGAGGCCAACCTGCACGGCTACGAGCTCAAGAAGCACCTGCGCAGGGTGCTCGGGCCCCTCTCCAACGTCTCCTTCGGATCGCTCTACCCGGCGCTGAACCGCTTGGAGCGCGAGGCGGCGGTGACCGTCATCGACGCCGGTGACCAGACGGCGACGACGCCCATGACCGGGTCGCTCACCGGGGAGGCGGCGGCCTTCCGGTCTCGGCGCCGGGCCACCCGGGGGTCGCGCAACAAGAAGGTCTACGGCATCACCGAGGTCGGCGAAGCACGGCTGCGGGAGCTCATGGCCGACCCGGCCGACGACGAGCGCAGCTTTGGCATGAAGCTGGCCTTCTTTCGCTGGTGCGATCGACCTACCCGGCTGCGCCTTCTCGAGCGGCGCCGGGCAATCCTGAGGGAACGCCTGGAGGAGACCCGGCGGGCAGTGGCGTGCAAGGAGGGGGACGACCCCTACCTCCGCGCCCTGATGGAGCACGACAGCGAGTCGACCATGAGCGACATCGCCTGGATCGGCCGTCTGATCGCCAGCGAAGAAGAGGCTGGCGACGAGCGAGACAAGGAAACCACCGGAGGTCACCAATGAGCACCACCACCGCCACCCCCACCCATCCCAGCCCCGTCCGCCTGGCAATCGCCGGCATGGGCAACTGCGCCAGCGCCCTGCTCCAGGGCCTGACCTACTACAGCGACGCCGACCCTGGCGAGGAGGTGCCCGGGCTCATGCACGTCGAGCTGGGCGGCTACCACATCCGCGACATCCAGCTGGTGGCCGCCTTCGATGTCGATGCCGCCAAGGTCGGCCTCGACGCCGGCAAGGCCATCTTCGCCAGCCAGAACAACACCCTGCGCTTCGCTTCGGTGGGCGAGCTGGGCGTCACCGTGCAGCGGGGGCCCACCTTCGACGGCTTCGGTCGCTACTACCGGGAAACCTGCGAGGAGAGCCCGGCTGAGGCCGTCGACGTCGCCGAGGCCCTCCGGGCGAGCGGCGCCGAGGTGTTGGTTTCGTACCTGCCGGTGGGATCCGAGGTCGCCCAGAAGCACTATGCCGAGGCGTGCCTGGCCACCGGGGTGGCTTTCGTCAACGCCATCCCCGTGTTCATCGCCAGTGACCCTCAGTGGGCAGCCCGCTTCACCCAGGCCGGCGTGCCCATCGTGGGCGACGACATCAAGAGCCAGGTGGGCGCCACCATCGTGCACCGCATCCTGGCCCGGCTCTTCGAGGACCGGGGCATGGTGCTGGACCGGACCTACCAGCTCAACGTAGGCGGCAACATGGACTTCAAGAACATGCTCGAGCGCGACCGGCTGGAGTCCAAGAAGGTGTCCAAGACCCAGTCGGTGACGAGCCAGGTGGAGAACGGGATCGCCGACGACGACGTCCACATCGGCCCTTCCGACCACGTGCCCTGGCTCGACGACCGCAAGTGGGCCTACATCCGCATGGAGGGCCGTAACTTCGGCGACGCTCCCCTCAACGTCGAGCTCAAGTTGGAGGTGTGGGACTCCCCCAACTCCGCCGGGGTCATCATCGACGCCCTGCGCTGTGCCAAGGTCGCCCTCGACCGGGGCATCGGCGGCCCCCTGGCCGGACCTTGCGCCTACTTCATGAAGTCACCCCCCGTCCAGCACCACGACGACGAGGCCCAGCGCATGGTGGAGGCGTTCATCGCCGGCGTGGCCACGCAGGGTGGGGAGAGCTAACCTCCCCGGTCCCGTAGCCGTTCCTCACGGCCGGCGCGAGCGACCGACGGCCGTGTACTCACCAGGAGGTCAGATGAAGTTCATCCTTGATGTGACGTTGGAGAAGCTCGACTACGACGAGGACCCTGCGGAGATAGGGGAAAGGTTCCTGGCCGTCCTCGGCAACACCGAGGTCCACGGTGTCGAGAGCGTGAACAGCATCGAAGTGAGCAGCGATTCCGGTGAGCAGGGCGCTGAGGAGAAGGGCAGCGGCGTCAACCCCACCTAATACGGAGCTGCGCCCCTGATCACCAAGGCCGGCTCCGCTCGTCGCCCTGAGGAACCTCGACCTCCACCACCAGGGGACGGTGGTCGCTCACCGGCACCGCGGGGGCGACCACGCCGGTGGGGACCAGGTCGGCCACGGCGATGTGGTCGATGCGCTGCGACGGCTGGTGGCCGGGAAAGGTGGGTGGTCCGCCGACGAGGGTCAGCCCGGCGGCCTCGACCAGGGCGTGTACCGGCCCGGGCGGGAGGTTGAGGTCACCGAGCAGGACCAGCGGGGCAGGCCGCTCAACCAGGCTTGCCAAGACGGCGCCCAACTGGGTTCCCGCCTCTCCGGGGGCCAGGCCCAGGTGGCAGACCGCCACCGAGAGCCGCCAGCCGCGGGCAAGGACGACGGAGGCCAGGATCGCTCCCCGGGCCTCGTTCCTGGTCCTGAACGGCTTGGAGGCCTTGAAGGGCAGCGGGGGCTCGGAGGGGGGAAGGCTGAGCAGCTCCACATCCTGGAGCTCCCCCCTGGCCAGCAGGGCGTTGCCGTAGCGGCCCGGGCCGAGGGGCCGGGTGGGGCCGAAGGCCACGGCCATCCCGGTGGTGGCGGCGGCCTCCCCAGCGAGGTCGCTACCGCCGACCCGGTGGGTCCCCACGTCCACTTCCTGGAGACCGAGCACGTCGGCGCCCAGAGCGGCGCAGGTGCGGACAAGGACGCCGACGTCGACCCGGCCGGCGGCCATCCGCCCGTGTTGGACGTTGAACGTGGCCAGCCGAAGTGCCGCCCGGCCCGGCTGCGGCCGGAGTGGCGGCGGCGGCGGCGGAGGTTCAGTCACCACCCTGGGCCGACCACCAGGCGTCGAGGCGGCGTCGAGCCTCCTCCTCGCCCAGCGGGCCTTCTTCCAGGCGCAGCTCCAGCAGGAAGTCCAGGGCCCGGCCCACCACCGGGCCTGGCGCCACCCCGAGCTGGGCCATCACCTGGGTGCCGTCGAGGTCAGGGCGGATGCTGCGCAGCTCCTCGGCCACCTGGAGCGCGGCGATGCGCTCCTGGAGGGTGTCCATGCGCCGGGACAGCTCCTCGGCCCGTCGCCGGTTGCGGGTGGTGCAGTCGCAGCGGGTGAGCTCGTTGAGCTCGTCGAGCAGGGGCCCGGCGTCGCGGACGTAGCGGCGCACGGCGCTGTCGGTCCAGCCCATCTTGTAGGTGTGGAAGCGCAGGTGGAGCTCGACCAGGCGGGCCACGGCGTCGATGTCGTGGACGGAGTAGTGCAGCGCCTGCATGCGCTCCCTGGTCATGCGGGCGCCCACCACCTCGTGGTGGTGGAAGCTGACCTTGCCCCTCGGCCCGAAGGAGCGGGTCTTGGGCTTGCCCACGTCGTGGAACAGGGCAGCGAGGCGGACGATGCGCTCGGGGCGGGTCTTGGCCACCACGGCGATGGTGTGGGCCAGCACGTCCTTGTGGTGGTGGACGGGGTCCTGCTCCAGGGCCAGGCCGGGCAGCTCGGGGAGGAACTCCTCGGCCA
>JBPCJK010000195.1:0-8751 GCA_051005375.1 Acidimicrobiales bacterium | reverse complement strand
TTCAGGGTTTGCCGATGACTTCTTGGATGGCCGAGATGACGGCTGGCAGCGTGTCCCACGACAGCGGCCGACCGACCCGGTAGGCGGGAAGGCTGGCCAGCTCCAGGAAAGCCACTGGGTCGCGAGGCATGAGGCGCACGGCCAGGTGTTCGGCCAGCGCGGCGAGACGCTCGGCGGGCGGGATCCGCTCGACGGTGACCTGTGGCGCCGACCCGAGGAAGATCCAGCCCCTGAACGGGGCACTGATCACGGTGGATCCGAGAACCAGCCGGCGACGCTCCCCCCCACGCACCGTGACGACGGTGAAATCGCCGTCCATGTGCTCGGCGGCCGAGGGGCGCAGATCGAGGG
Source organism: Acidimicrobiales bacterium (assembly GCA_051005375.1). Taxonomy (GTDB): domain Bacteria; phylum Actinomycetota; class Acidimicrobiia; order Acidimicrobiales; family CADCSY01; genus JADDRA01. The sequence goes on along the minus strand of JBPCJK010000195.1, from coordinate 8,400 downwards.
TACGCGGCCCGGTCAAGGCTGCCGAGCCGTCGAGGACCACCATGTCGTCGGCCAGGACGTCGTGGCCGTTGAGAGCCAGGGCGGCGAGCGTGGTGGTCTTGCCTCTCCCCTTGGCCCCGACGACCCCCCATGCCCCCTGATCGCTCAACACAGCGCCGCCGTGGAAGGCGGAGCGACCAAGCCAGCGGGCGAACACGAGGGCAACACCGGCCAGCCCGGGATGGGCGAGAACATGGGGGTCGGGGCAGGGCGCGTTGCAGAATGTGGCCGACATGGCCATCCTGTCGGCCAGGAGGTTTCCCCCGAAGAGGCAGCGCAGCGAAGCCCTGTCGTCGTCCATGACCTCGTTGGCACTGGCCATCGCCTTCGGCTCCCAATCCAGCTTCACCTGGGGCCACGGTCCACCGTCAACTGGCAGCAACGATCGCAGTTCCTCTCCGACCAGGGAGCCCGACAACGCCAGCCCGTAGGCCACCGGCATGGAGACTGTGCCCATGGCCGGCCGATCCGCTTCTATGGAGACGTCCAGGTCGCTCAACACCGCTTCATGACCAGAGCCATCCAAGCGTCGACCACCGAGGGCGACTGCGGTGGCCCCGTCAGTCTCAGGCCTGCCCTCCCGGCCAGGTTCTTCCACTCCTCGATGCTGCGAGCCCGCCCCCCCATTGAGAGCAGGCTCACGTCGTTGACTGTGGCCGGGTGAGGCGGGCCGTCCTCCACGACGACGTGGTCGATGACCAGAAGCCGAGCACCGGCGCCCATGGCCTCGCGGCAGGCGTTCAGCAGGCGGAGGGCGAGCTCGTCGTCCCAGTTGAAGACCACCCGGGCCAAGAGGTACGCGTCGGCGCCCAGCGGAATGGCGTCGAAGAAGTTCCCACCCACCGCCTGGGCCCGGTCGGCCACGCCGCGCCCGGCCAAGTAGCCAGGAGCGTGGGCTACTACGTGGGGCAGGTCATAGACGACGCCAGACATATGGGGGTGGCGCTCCAGCAAGACGGCGAGCAGTCCTCCCCGCCCCCCGCCGACATCGACCACACTGCGCACGTCGGTCCAGTCGAGAGCATCGAGCAGCTGCCCCTTGCCCCACCAGGCCTGGGCCGTCTCGACCATCGCTCGGTTCCAGTGCTCGTCCAGAGCGGGGTTCGCGCCCAGGTGCTCGTAGAAGGGCTTGCCGAACACCGCCTGCGCCGCCGGTTGTCCCGTTTGGACGGCGGAAGCGAGGCCGGTCCAGAGGGGGGCCATGAGCTGGCCCTGCACGATCGCCCATGAGCGCAGCGAGCGGGAGTGGTCGGACCGAAGCAGATGGCCCATGTCAGTGAGGTCGAAAAGATCGGTGCCTAGCTCTTCGAGCAGCCCCACGGCGGCCAGGCCTCGGAGCAGGCGCCGAAGGGCGTCGGCGTCGGCCCCACAGCGATCGGACAGAGTGGAGATCGTCTCGGGCCCCGCCGTCAATGCGTCCGCCACTCCGAGGGTCGCCGCCGCCGAGATTATCTGTGTGAGCAGGGCGCCCGAGAGCATGCCGGTGAGACGGGCGACCTCGAGGTCGTCGAGTTCGTCCAAGACGGTCAACGGTAGCTTGTGCTCGACGGGTCGGCATGGCCAGCGGCCGGTCACGGCAGCAAGGTCGTAGGCTTCGCTGACGAGTTTCGGAGTCGCTGGGGGCATCCGCAGCGACCAGCGTCTGACTAGATCCTTTCTCACGAACCTGGATAGATCAGCTCTCTGACCTATTCCAGGTTACGCGCGCCCACAATCCGCGTCTTGCTCGGGCGGGGGTCGGCGGGTCAACTCTTGGAACCCGGCCGAGAGCCGCGCCGGCTCGCCGTCGAGCCAGGCATGGGCGCGGAAGCCTTCGGTGGGGGAGGTGACCCCAATGATCAGATCACGGTGCCACCCATGCGCCGCGTCCCACTCCTGCAGCACGGCGGAGCGCACCAGGCAGGTGTCGCCTCGAATCCGCAGGAGGGCGGAAACCCATCTGCGGTCCGCCGGCGGCAACGCGGGCGGGGCGATGACGACCAGGTCGTCAAGGCGGCCGCGGGCCAGGTGTTGCCGGGTTCGATGGGCAGCTCGATGGGCCCACCACGCAGCCCGCAACGACGACCAGGCCGGAGGGCTCACCCCTGAATGAGGTCGCGTTCGCTCAGGTGACCGAGGAATGCCTCCACGTCGGCCCGTGCCTGGGCGGGCTGAACCTCGAAGCGTTCGAGGAGGATGGCGACGAGCTCGTCGAGGGTCGCCCCTCGCTCCAGTGCGGGCCAGAGCGCAGCCCCCGAGGGGTTGATGGAGATGTACGTGGAATCGTTGCGGTCCAGGGCCACCACCTCACCATCGATGTGCCGCCAGTCGACAGCCTCAGCTCGTAGCCGGATCGTAGCGCCGCCGGTTGCGTCTGATTCCGCTTCTTGCATCCAGCCGATAGTAGCCGTTGGCCTGGGACGGCCAACGCCTGTTGTCGCTATCGTCCGCCGTATGGTCCAACAGCTGCGGGACTTCGAAGCCCACCAGCGCCGTCTCCGGAACTTCCTGCGTGGCCACGGCTACGAGGTGGTGCGGGTATCCAATGGCATGGGCGCCGAGAGCCTCTTGGGGTTGCATCTGGCCAAGCTCTTTGATCGCCTGGGCATCAGCTTCGTCCTCGACGTCGGGGCCCGGGTGGGCGAGTACGGCTCCTGGCTGCGCCACAACGGGTTCAGGGGCGACATCGTGTCTTTCGAGCCCGTGGCTGCCAACTTCGAGGCTCTGCATCGCCGGGCCGAGGGTGACCCCCGATGGGCGGTCCACCACCTCGCCCTCGGTTCCTCGGAGGGCCTAAGCGAGATCAACGTCACCCGCCAGACCCACTTCAGCTCCTTCCTGGCCCCGAACGCGTACTCGCTCTCGGAGTTCGGAGAGGGAGCCTCGGTCGAGAGACGAGAAGCTGTGCCCGTCGCCCGGCTGGATGCCGTTCTCGATGAGATCGTGCCCGCGACGGGCGACGGGCGGGTGTTCTTGAAGATGGACACCCAGGGGTGGGACCTCGAGGTGCTCGAGGGAGCCAAGGGGTGCATAGACAGGCTCGTGGCACTGCAGTCGGAGGTCTCGGTTCGGCCCCTGTACGACGGAATGCCGCACTTCTCGGAGGTGGTGGCGCGACTCGAGGACCTCGGCTTCCTCCTCTCCGGGCTCTTCCCTGTCAACCTCGACTCCCAGATGGCAGTGGTCGAGTTCGACTGCGTAGCTCTCCGCCAGCAAGCAGTGGCTGGCGCCACCCCTGGCTGAGAACGCTTTCGCCGGGGTGTTGGAGCTCGGCTTCGCGTGCTCGTGGTGGTGGCCGCGGGAGTCCACCTGGTCCTATACACCGTCGAGACTCCTTCACGCTCTGGGGCAGCAAGAAGGCGTACGCCTAACGTCCATCGAGGCGCAGCGGCCGCTCCTCGGAAGGGCCGCGCTGAAATTGGCGCACGGCGCGTTGTCACCGAACGGCTGGGAGGACGGCTGGGCCAATCGGGCCTTGACGGCTCACAAGGTGGCGAGGGCCGTTGAGCGGGTCCCTGTCGACGCAGTCCTGGCCGTCGGTGAGGTTGAACCCGTGCTGCCGGTACCGACGTTCTTCTACCAGGACATGAGCTTCGGGGTCGGGCTGGCGCACTTCGATCGCCTGGGTGCCAGGGCTCCCAACATGCCCCGGATGACCCGGCGGCGCCTGAGCGGCCTTGCCTCAGCCCAGCGCGATCGCTATCAGAGCTGTGCCGGGGTGCTGACCATGAGCAGGTGGTTCGCCGACTGGCTGATGAAGGAGGAAGGGCTTTCTCCGGGGATGGTCCATGCCGTCGGTGGTGGCTTGAGTCCCGTCCCGGTGCGCCCTAGAGTCGCGTCGGGCGGGGAGAAGCGTGAACGCCTCCTGTTCGTGGGCCGGGACTTCTTCCGCAAGGGTGGCGACCTGGTGGTGGAGGCGGTCGCCCAACTCCGCGCCTCAGGCGATGGCCCCTACCGTCTGACCGTCGTGGGTCCTTCGGTGTGGCCGCTGAAGGGCGATCCTCCTCCGTGGGTCGATTTCCGGGGTTGTCTGGCCCCGGGCGAGGTAGCCGGCCTCTGGCCCGACCACGACGTGTTCGTGCTGCCCTCGTGGTTCGAGGCCTACGGCCTGGTATTCCTGGAAGCCCGGGCCGCCGGCCTGCCCTGCGTGGCCCGCCGGGCGTTCTCGATGCCCGAGCTCGTGCCCGAAGGCCGGGCCGGTTCGCTTGTGGCCGAGCGTGGAGGGGTTCACGAGGTCGCCGAGGCCATCCGAGCCGTCAGCACTGATGATGCGCTCTTCGAGCAGGTGAGGTACGAAGCGAAATCAGTGGCGCGCGAGAACTCGTGGAACTCTGTCGCTGTCCGTGCCTTAGCAGCAATCCGCCGGTCATAACCGACCCGACATACCTATGCGGGGTGGCGGCGACTCGGTAGCCTGACTTTGGTGCTCCCCGTACGACATACCGTGGTTGCCGCGGCTCAGAGCCTGGCCATCGATCAGGTGACTGGCGAGGTGGTCAGGCGGTTGCAAACCCATGGGGTGCGGCCCGTCCTGCTCAAGGGTCCCTCGATCGCCCGATGGTTGTACGACGACGGGCACGCCCGACCCTATTGCGACATAGATCTGCTCGTTGGGCCCATAGACCTTCACGACTCGGCGCAGGTACTGAGCGACCTTGGCTATACCCTCTCGTCTCGCGGCGAGTTCGTGGAGTGGTTGCGTCACGACCACGGTCGCGAGCGCGAGCTGGTACGAGGGGAGGGGGCCAGGTGGGACCGCGCTGATTCGCCCCCGGTGGATCTGCACTGCACCCTGCCGGGGGCCCTGGCCCCGCCCGAACGGTGCTGGACGGTGCTTTCGGCAGAGACACACAAGCTGTCGGTGGGAGGGACCGTCGTCGAAGTGCTCAGGCCAGTTGCCCTGGCCCTGCACATCGTCCTGCACGCGGTCACCAGCGGAGTGGACAACAAGAAGGCCCTGGGTGACCTTGCCCGGGCTCTCGGGCGCCTCCCGCCCGAGGAGTGGGAGCAGGTGCTCGAGATGGCCAAGCAGCTCGATGCGCTGGAGACGTTCGCCGTGGGGCTGAGCCTCGTCCCGGGCGGCCCGGTGCTCGCCCAGCGGTTGGGTGTGCCCCCTCCCGTGTCGGTCGATCCGCTGGTCTATGCCGCTGGCGCCGGTCGTCAGGCCCTGCCGTTCGAGCGCATGGCTGCTGCTCGTGGCCTGCGAAGAAAGTTGGCGTTGGCCGCTCGGGTGACCGTGCCGACGCCTTCCTTCGTGCGCGTCTGGTACCCGCAGGTGTGCCAACGCGGCGGCGGTCTATTGGCCGGTTACGTGTACCGGCTCTGGTGGGTGATCCGGAAGGCTCCTGGCGGCCTGTGGGCTTGGGGACGGGCCCGGCGAAGCATCGCCGATGGAGAGTCAATGAGGGCCGGCTCGTCCTGAGCCGGCGCTCGCCACGTGGAGCAGGTTCCGTCCGGCCAGTTCCGCCACGAAGGCACGCACGTCGGCCCGGGCCTGGTCCGGTGCCACGTCGCACCGGTCACCCTGGGATGTAGTGGGCGAAAACAGCGACCGGGGCACATGCTCATGGCATGTGCCCCGGGTCACGTGATCGTGGTGCTGGACTACCGCCGGTAGACCGGCGGCAGGTCGGACGTCCTAGACGCTGACGGTGATGAAGAGGCCACCATCAGGGTTGCCGGTGAGGATCGAGCCCTGGGTCAATTCCTCGACCGAGCCCAGTTCGCGAAGCGCTGGCGCCTCGTAGGTCTTGTTCTCGCTCATGTGTACCCCTTTACGGTTGTTGGCCTCGAAAAGAGGCACTGGTGTGACTCTATGGTCCAAGTGGAACACGCGCAACTACTGCTGCTGGTGCGCGGGAATGAAGCTACCACACAACTGGCCCCGGTCAAACGGTCCCTGAACCGCGGAGGGAGACCAGGAAGGCGGACAGGAGCGGGCTGGCGATGCGGAAGTCCGTCCGGGGCGCGAGCAGCGCCTGGCGCAACGCCTCGGGGTCGACCAGGTCGGGGTCCACACCGGTGCCGTCCCAATCCTGGATGAACCGACGGCTCCCCTCCCGCCAGAAGACGTCGGTGAACACCGCCTTGCCCGACCTGACCAGGACCTCGTGGGGAAGCACCCCACCGAAGACCAGGCTGGTGACGGCGGTCCGGCGACCGAACCCGAAGCGCCCGCCGGCCCGGGCCAACGCCGCCAGGAAGTGGAGATCGAGCAGGGGGTGGGTCAGCTCGGCGCCAGCGTCCCCGGCGAGCAGGTCGAGGCCGTGGCCAAGGACGGCCAGGTAGCGGCGATTCGCCCACCAACCCAACCAGCGGTCCCATCGAGGCGGCTCGCTGCTGCGCTCCGCCGCCCATGAGCGCTGCATCCGGCGGCGAGCGTCGGGGCGCAGCCAGGTCAGGGCAGCGTCGTGGCGGCGTCGCTCCACGACCTGCCTGACCCGGGTGGGGGTGGCGGCGTTGGCCATGTGGAGCAGGTTGTTGCGCCCCCAGCCCGATCTCCCGGCCCGGGCGTCAGCGGCGTGGCACCAGCGCCAGCCACCCCACAGGCCGTCACCGTCGAAGCCGGTGAGCAGGGAGCCTCCCCTGGCCTCCTCCAGGAGCGGGGCGTGCAGGTAGGCGTTGGGGGGCCACAGGACCCCGTGGCGCTGGTGCACCCGAGCCGACACCGGCCCCACCAGGTCGAGCTCGTCGGTCACCTCCATGCGGTGCCAGTCGTGCAGGTCCAGGTGGCGCACGACGAGTTCCTGCCACGTCGACTCCTCAGTGTCGGGAGCATCGGGGTAGCGCTGGGTCACCGGGATGGGCAGGGGCAGCCCTTCCCGGCGGGCCACCATGGCGGCCACGGCCAGCACCGCTGAGGAGTCCCGGCCCCCGGAGAAGCTGACCAGGCACGGCGGCCGGGCAAGGGCGCCCAGCATGCTGCTCCCGAGCGCTTCGAGGGGGCTGAGGTCGGTGTGGGGGAGCTCGACGGCGGCGCCGGCGTCACCGCTGACCATCCCGGCGGCGATCTCCAGGGCGGTGGGCCGGAACCGGTCCTGGCGGGCGAGGTGGGCGGTGACCATGGTCAGAACTGGGTGAGGGTCGCCCGCTGGCGGGCGCGGTCGACCGCCACCCGGAACATCCACAGCGAAACGGGCAGTGCCACCACTGCGAAGCCGACCAGCAGGCCCAGGCGCCCCCTTTCCAGCTCCCCCCGCAACAGCACGCCCCGCAGGACGTCGATGCCCCAGGTGAAGGGCAACCCCTCGCTGACCACCCGTAGTGGGCCGGGGAGCAGGTGGGTGGGGAAGTAGGCGCCGGAAAAGAGGCCCAGGGCACCGATGATCAGGGTGAGTAGGGCGGTCACCTGCTTGAAGACGGCGGCGAAGGCCGCCACCACCACCCCGAGGGCGGCAAAGCTGACGAGCAGCGCCGGAAGGCCGATGACCAGCCCGACGACGGACTCCAGCGTGAGGTTGAGGCGAAGACCGAACAGACTGGCGACCGCCAGGGTGGCGAGACCACCGATGGTGGCTCGCAGCAGGTCGAACAGGGCGCTGCCGAGCACCACCACCGAGGGGGACACCGGTGAGCTCAACAGCGCTTCGAAGGTGCCGCTCATCTGCTCGGCCCGCAGCTTGGTCGAGAACGAGGTGAGGGCCGTCTGGACCATGCGCAGGACGACCAGGCCGACGGCGGCGTAGGCGAAGTAGCCCTGGGACAGGTCGGCGTCGGCGGAGAAGTTGGACTCGTCCACCAACCGGGCGAGGAAGAAGAACATCCCGAGGGTGGCAGGGATGGTGGCCAAGTCGAGGACGAACTGCAACCGGTAGGAGCGGGCGATCCTCCAGTCCCGGCGGACGAAGGCGGCCATGCGCAGGAACGGCAGGCCCGCCCGGCCCGGCGGCGCCGTCACCGCCGCCGGCGCCGCCACCGCCGCAGGCGCGGTCACCGGGCGGCCATCTCGCCACCGGAGGCGTCGACCAGGACCTGCTCCAGTCGGGCGGCGTCAGGGTGGTCTTCCATGTTGGCCACCAGCTGCCCTCTGACCATGACGGTCACCCTCGACGACAGGGCGGCGGCCTCGTGGAGGTCGTGGGTGGCGAAGAGGATGGCCCGGCCGGCCTCGGCCTGGCGGCGTACTTCGGAACGGAACATCGCCGCCGCCACGGGGTCGAGGGTGCGGGTGGGCTCGTCCAGCAGGAGCACCGGGGGCTCGCACAGCAGGGCCCGGGTCAGTGAGAGGCGGGCCCGCATGCCCGAGGAGTAGGAGTCGAAACGGCGGTCGGCCGCATCGGTCAAGCCGACGAGGGCCAGGAGCTCCTCGGTGCGCTGGCGAGCGGCACGGCGACGAAAGCCGTTGAGGGCGGCGAAGAACTCGAGGTTCTCACGGCCGCTCAG